>NZ_BAABNP010000020.1:0-50798 GCF_038429965.1 Brevibacterium ammoniilyticum | reverse complement strand
GGAAGACCTCGACGTCTATCCGCGCAGCGACTCGCCGTGTCCTGGAATCACCGATCTACACTCTCAATTACGAAGAGCCGGATTCCTCTGATTGTCGCGCGCTCTTCTACTTCCAGGAGATCTCTCCATCGGTATTTCAGCAACTCACCCCCAGGCTTCCAGTGATGAACGATATGATCATCCATCACAACGGCCCAGTTAAGTGCTTCGAAAAGCGGGAGGAATGTTGCTTCAGCACTCTGGGTACGCCTTGCTGTTTCGAAACGGAGGTGTGCGTCGATGTAACCGTTCAGCAGTGTTTCAAACGTCACTGTCATCTTTTCGCGCATGTCGCAATCAGACCACATTCGCATCGTCCCGAATGTGACAAATCCAATGAAACTCTTATTGCGCGGCGAACCGACCACTCTCGACGACGCCCACCACACGGTGGCCGCCGACCCCGGCTGAGCCGTCTCAGAGCAGGTCGAGCAGTTCGGGTGCCGCGCCTGCGCGAACGGCTTCGCGGGCTTCCTCCGGCGACTCGGCGGCGAGCGCCGCCTCGGCGAGGGCACGACAGTCGTCGAACGCATGGCTCCGCAATGCCAGCCTCACGGCACCGACCTTGCCCGGAGCCATCGACAGGCTCGTGATTCCCAAACCGACGAGGACGAGCGCGAGCAGCGGATCACCCGCGGACTCCCCGCAGACACCGAGCGGCTTGCCAGCGGCCTTCGCACCGTCGGCGGCTGCGGCGATCATCGACAGCACGGCAGGCTGCCATGGGTCGAGCAGCTCCGAGAGCTCGCCTTCCATCCGGTCGGCCGCCATCGTGTACTGCGCGAGGTCGTTCGTCCCGAGACTGCCGAAGTCGACGGCCTGAAGCACCTGTCGGGCACGCAGCGCCGCCGCAGGCACCTCGATCATCACGCCCGCCGAGGCGAGACCGTTGGCCCGCACCTGGTCTGCGAACCATCGGGCCTCCGCCGCGGTCGAGACCATCGGGGCCATGACCCTGACATCGGCACCCGTCGCCTCCGCCGCAGCCGCGAGCGCTTCGAGCTGAGCCGTGAGCACATCCGGCCTCGCCTGGGACAGACGCAGACCCCGTCGCCCGAGCGCCGGATTCTCCTCCGGCCCCAGGTCAGCGAACGCGAGCGGCTTGTCGGCACCCGCATCGAGGGTGCGCACGACGACGCGACGACCCGCGAACGGGGCGAACACCTTCCGATAGATCTCCGTCTGCTCCTCAACACTCGGGGCGCTGACAGCGGAGAGGAAGACGAATTCGGTGCGGAAGAGACCGACCCCTTCGACATCCTCGGCGCCGGCGAGCTCCGCGTCATCGACTCCCCCGATGTTGGCCAGCACCGCCACCCGGTGACCGTCGGATGTCGCACCCGGACCGCTCACCTCGGCGAGCGCTGCCGCACGTCGTTCACGACGCTGCCGCTGCGCCTCCACGGACTCCGGATCCGGACGGACGACGACCTCACCGCTGCCACCGTCGATGAGCAGCGGAGTGCCCATCGGGATCGCCGTCGCCTCCGGCAGCTGCACGACGGCGGGGATCCCCATCTGCGCGGCGAGGATCGCGGTGTGGCTCGTCAGCCCGCCGGCCCGGGTGACGATGCCGAGCACGAGGGAACGGTCGAGCGTCGCGGTCTCCGCGGGCGCGAGGTCCTCGGCTGCGACGATGCTCGGTTCGGTCAGCGTCGGCAGTCCCGGCGCAGGCTTCCCGAGCACCTCGGCGATGGCCCGGGCCCCGACGTCACGGAGGTCGGTGACGCGTTCGGCGAAGTACCCGCCGAGGGCTTCGAACTGTGCCGCGAACACCTCGATCGCCTCGGCGACGGCACCTGCCGGGCCCTTCCCCGCGTTGAGACGCTTCGTCACCTCACGGTGCAGCGACCGGTCGCGGGCGATCATCGCCGTAGCCTTGAGGATGTCGCGGGCCGTCGGATCGGCGCTCAGCGCCTTCTGATCGAGCGTGTCGGCGACGTGCATGAAGCTCGCGATGGCCTGCTCCGAGGCCGCCGCCGGATCCTCCGCCGCCGGCTCATCCTCGGGAGGCGCGACCGGCGCTGCCGCCTGGACGACGGGCCCGTACGCGGATCCCGGGCTCACTCCGATTCCGTGGAGCGTCGCCGACTCCGCCCCCGCAGCGGGCGCGCCGAGGGCCTCGCCGTGGCCGCTCATTGTGCGTCCATGTCCGTGGCGAGCAGGTCGACGAGACGATCGAGGACCGCCTCGGCGCCCTCACCCTCAGCGGAGAGGACGACCTCTTCGCCGTGCTTGGCACCGAGGGCCATGACGCCGAGGATGCTGCCGGCGTCGACGGCGTCCTCACCGGGGCGGCTGATCTCGACGTCGACCCCGGATTCGGAGACGGCTTCGACGAAGAGCGAGGCCGGGCGAGCGTGGAGTCCGACGGTCGAGGCGATGGTGACGGTGCGAGTTGCCATGATCTCTCCTTGTGGTGCGTGAGTTGTGGTGCGTGAACTGTGCGGTGCGATGGTGCGGGTGGTGCGAGGTCTGATCATGCGGCGACCGGGGCCGCCTCGGGAAGGCTGTCGGCAGCCTTCTCAGCCCGGCGCCGGGCCGCGAGCGCCTTGAGCAGGACGACGAGGGCGGCGGTGATGGCGACGCCGACGGCGAGGGCGAGCACGAAGAGCAGCGGCTGGCCGATGAGCGGGAGCACCCAGATGCCGCCGTGGGGTGCGAGCAGCGTCGACCCGAAGAACATGACGAGGGCGCCGGTCGCCGCCGATCCGATCGTCGAGGCGATGATGATGCGGATCGGATCCGCCGCGGCGAAGGGGATCGCCCCTTCGGAGATGAAGGACGCGCCGAGCAGCCATGCGGCCTTGCCGTTCTCGCGCTCGGGGGCGGAGAAGAGCTTCGGTGCGATGGTCGTCGCCAGCGCGAGCGCGAGCGGCGCAACCATCCCGGCGGCCATGACCGCGGCCATGATCTTCAGCTGCGGGGCGTCCATCGCGGTGCCCGCGGCAGAGAGACCGGCAGTCGCGAACCCGTAGGCGACCTTGTTGACGGGACCGCCCAGGTCGAAGCCCATCATCGCGCCGAGGATGAGTCCGAGGACGACGACTCCGCCCCCGGTCAGCCCGTTGAGTCCCTCGTTGAGTCCGTTCATGAGCGCGACGATGGGTCGGCCGAGGACGGTGATGAAGAGACCGGCGGTGATGAGCGTCGAGAGCAGCGGAATGACGACGACGGGCATGACACCGCGCACCCCTTTGTGCACCTTCCAGCTCGAGATCCACTTCGCGACGGCGCCGGCGAGCAGGCCCGTGACGATGCCGCCGAGGAAGCCGGCGTTCATCGTCACCGCGACGAATCCGCCGACGATGCCGGGCACCAGCCCGGGTCGGTCGGCGATCGCGAAGGCGATGTAGCCGGAGAGGATCGGGACGAGGAACCCGAACGACGCGGCTCCGATGACGTAGGCCAGCGCCGCCCATGAGGTCAGGCTGACGAGGTCGAAGTTCTGGGCGATGTTGTACTGGTCGTCACCGGTGAGGCTGTACTTGACGATCTCGATCGCCCCGTTCTCCCCGAGAGCGATCTGCGCGAGCATGAAGGAGACGGCGATGAGGATGCCGCCGGCGGCGACGAACGGGATCATGTACGACACGCCCGTCATCAGCCACTGCCGCAGCTTGGTGCCGAATCCGAGCCGTTCGGTCGCCTCGTCTTCGGTCCGTTCGTCGATGATCGCCGAGGCGGTGGCCTCGGTCGGTCCGGCTGCGGCCAGTTCGGCGGCCCTGCTGATGAGCTGGGGTCCCTCCGAGATCGCCTTCTTCACGCCGACGTCGAGAGTCGGTTTGCCGGCGAAGCGTGCCCGTTCCTTCACCTCGACGTCGTGGGCGAAGATGACGGCGTCCGCCTCGGCGATCTGTGCCGCGGTCAGCGGGGTCGACCCTGCCGATCCCTGCGTTTCGACGACGATCTCGAAGCCTGCGTCGCGGGCGGCGTTCTCGAGCGCCTCGGCGGCCATGTAGGTGTGGGCGATGCCGGTGGGGCACGAGGTCACCCCGACGAACCGGTAGCGTCGGTCGGTCGGTGCGGACTCGCCCGCCGAGGTGGCTGCTGCCGGTTGAGGAACCTCGGCCGTGGATGGGGCATCGCTCGCCGAGGCGGTGGTCGTGTCCGCGGGTGCTGCGGCTGCGGGGGCGGCCGAAGCGGTGGTGTCGGGTTTCGGTTCGACCGCCTCGGCGGGGGCGGCCTGCGATTCCGTCGGGGATGCCTCTGCGGGTTCGAGGCGCACCTGCTCGTCGACGATCGCGACGACCTCGGCGGGGGTCTGGGCGTTGAGGAGGGCGGTGCGGAAGTCCTCGCGCATGAGGGCGCGGGCCAGCTGCGGGAGCACCTTCATGTGGGCGTCGCCGCCGTCGGCAGGGGCCGCGATGAGGAAGACCAGGTGGGCGGGGCCGCCCTTCGCGCCCCACGGGATGCCGTCGGTGGTCCGGCCGAAGACGAGGGACGGCTCGGTGATGGCGGCGCTGCGGGCGTGGGGGATGGCGATTCCGCCGGGCAGGCCCGTCGCCGTCTTCGACTCGCGCTCTTCGACGTCGGCGACGAAGAGCTCGAGGTCGGTGCAGCGACCGGTCGCCACGAGGCATTCGGCGAGTCTGCGCGTCGCCTCGGGGCGGTCGGCCCCGCCCAGGTCGAGCAGGACCTGTTCGTCATTGATCAGCGGCATGTCGATTCCTTTCGTCATTCGGTCCGTCGTTCGGGCGCGAATCAGTCGTCCAGGGGCAGAGCGAGGTCGGGTTCGCTCGAGATCGTCAGGGGGATGTCGACCAGGTCGGCCGGGGTCGGCACCGCTGTGCCCTCGAGCCGCACGGCGGCGGCTCCCCAGGTCACGCCTTGGGCGAGTGCGCTCCGGGGCTCGGTGTCGTCGTCGAGGCCGAGCAGCAGTCCGGCGAGCATGCAGTCACCGGCGCCCACGGTCGAGACCGGGTCGGAGATCACCGCGGTCGCGTGGATGGCCTGGTCAGCGGTGACGAGCACGGCACCGTCGCGGCCGAGGCTGACGGCGACGTTCTCGATGCCGCCTCCCACGAGTTCGCGCGCAGTCTCGATCACCGCGCCGAGGTGGGCCAGGGGTCGTCCGCAGAGTTCAGCGAGTTCGACGCGGTTGGGTTTGATGAGTGTGGGGCCGGCGGCGACGGCAGCCTCGAACGGGGTCCCCGAGGAATCGATGGCGACGCGGGCGCCGCGGCTCTTGGCCTCGCGCACAAGCGAGGCGTAGAGGTCGGCGGGCGCTCCCGGCGGGAGGCTGCCGCAGCCGGCGATCCAGACGCCGGGGCCCGCGTGGTCGAGCGTTGTTGCCAGCAGGGAGTCGACCTCAACGCTGGTGAGTTCGGGTCCGGCTTCGTTGAGCTTCGTCGTCGTGCCGTCGGGCTCGAGCACGCTGATGTTCATGCGCATGCTCTCAGCGATGGGGACCACCTCGGCGGGGATGTCGTCGGCACTGAGCAGCGACTCGAACAGGGCTCCTTCGGGCCCTCCTGAGGGGGCGACGACGAGCGGGCGGGCGCCCATGGATGTCAGGGCCCGACCGACGTTGACGCCCTTGCCGCCAGGGTCGACGCGGGAGGAGGCGGCGCGCAGGACATGGCCGCGACGCAGCGCGCCGACGGTGATGGCCCGGTCCACGCTGGGATTCGGGGTGAGCGTGATGATCATACGGCGGCGACCTTCGGTCCGGCCGCGCGGAGGGATTCGGCGACGGACTCGTCGATGCCGGCATCGGTGATGATGAGGTCGACCTCGTCGATGGCGGCGAAGCGGTGGAGGTGGGCGTGTGCGGCTTTGCTCGAGTCGGCGACGAGCACCGTGGAGCGGCAGGCCTCGACCATCGCCCGTTTGGTTGCGGCCTCGGATTCGTCGGGGGTCGTCAGACCGCGGGCGGCGTCGAAGCCGTTGGCGCCGATGAAGCCGACGTCGATGGTCAGTTCGGCCAGCGCGTCGGTGGTCCAGCGGCCGACGGCGGCTCCCGTCCGCTCACGGACCCGGCCGCCGAGTTGGAGAAGGGTGATGCCGGGTTTCGAGGCGAGGATCGCGCAGATCATCGGGCTGTTGGCGACGACGGTCAGGGACAGGTCGTCGGGCAGGGCGTGGGCGATCGCGAGCGTGCTCGTGCCCGCGTCGAGGAGGACGCTGCCGCCGTCGGGGAACTCTTCGATCGCGCGCAGGGCGATCCGCTGCTTCTCTGCGGCCCGGTGTCCGATGCGCTCTTCGAGTGCTGGCTCGAGCGCCACGGCGTCGGCGGGGATCGCGCCGCCGTGCATGCGCTTGAGGAGTCCGCGCCGCTCGAGGGCAGTGAGATCCCGGCGGATCGTCTCGGCTGTCACATTGAGCTGTTCAGCGAGAGCAGTGACCTCGACTCGGCCCCGCGATCTCGCGGCGTCGAGGATGGTCTGTTGGCGTTCGGCGGCGTACACATGTTCATAATGTCACACATTCGGGCATAAACACAGAGATAACCACATCTATTTGTGTTCGGGCACACACGGAAACGCCCCGCGCACCCTCCCTGTCGAGGAATCGCGGGGCGTGAGCGCGGGTGACGAACCTAGTGCGTGCGGCCGTCTGGGGCGATGGTCGGCCTCGCGAGCATGGCGAACCAGGCGCTGACGGCGACGATGTTGACACCGAGGAGAACGACGAGGGCACCGTTCATCGCCACCCAGAGGAGATTTGAGGCAGGCAGCAACTGCGAAGTATCGAAGCCCGCAGCTTCAGCCCTGCTCACAGCCGCCTCGTCGGCGTTGAACCAGAGGATGTAGGCGACGACGAACACGGTGTCGACGGCGATGAGCGCACCTGCCGCCCAGATCGTCATCGCCGATTGAGTGGTGCGCGTTCTCATCCGTGTCATCGGAGAATCGTCTCACGACCGGAGTGGCGGCAGACACCGGCCGTGCTCCGGAATGCACAGACGCCCCGCGATCCCTCCCTGACAAGGGATCGCGGGGCGTCATCGCGTGACCGGAACTGCCGATCACGATCACGCGAGCTATGGGCCTCTCGGCGGCAGGTGCCTAGCGTTCGAGCTGACCTCCGCCGAAGGCACGCTGGAGCGGGATGCTCCCGTCCTGCCATGGGGTGATCGCCCAGACGACGACATAGGCGCCGACACCGAGCACCGGAAGCAGGAATGACAGGAGGACGAGGATCCTCACGAGCCAGACATTGAGTCCCGTGACGGCGGCGAGCCCGCCTGCGATGCCACCGAGGATGCGGTCGGGTCCGCGGCGGAAACCGATCTTGCGAATGGAATCGAATAGTGAGTTCATGTCTTCGACACTACGCCGCCCCCGGCCCGCTCCACAGGGGTGAAGACCTGAGACCCGACTGAGGAAAACCGTAAACCGGTGGGGGCGGCGCGGGTTGAGATGCCGTCAGACACCCCGGGCCAGCCACCACCTCGGCGAGGGTGCCGACAATCACTCCCCCGCGCGCTCCACATGTCCGCGTCGCTCGAGCGCCGGGCTGTCGGCGAGCTTGAGCCAGACGACTCCGCCGATGATCACGGCCAACCAGATTCCCTTCGTCACAGTCAGCGTCTCATCGAAGAAGACGGGTCCGAGCACCGCAGCGCCCACAGCCCCGATCCCCGCCCACACCGCATAGCCGATGCCGACGTCGATCCGCTTGAGTGCGACGCTGAGGAAGAAGAGCGTGAAGAGGAAGAAGACGATCGCCACCAGAGACCAGCCGAGGTCGGTGAATCCGGCACTTCCGTTGACGCTGAGGGCATAACCGACCTCGAAGCCGCCGGCCAGCAGCAGTGCCAACCATTGTCCGGTCCTGCTCGTCGAATGAGTACGGCGAGGAACCTCGCGCGCCCCGCTCATGCCGTTCCTGCCAGATTGAGGCCGACGACCCCCGCGATGACGATGGCGATGCCGACCGCCTTCCTCCACGTCAGACGTTGAGAGAGGAACAGCGCGCCGAGGATGACGATCCCCACTCCGGCCAGCGAGGTCCACAGTGCGTAGCCGACGCCGACGTCGAAGGTCAGCAGTGCCAGGCTGAGGAAGAACGTGGCGATCCCTCCCGCAGCCAGCGTCGCGATCGTCCACCACAGCCGGGTGAATCCTTCTGCCTTGCCCGCGGCGATGCCGACGGCGATCTCGAAGATCACCGCGATCGCCAGATAGAGCCAACTCATCGTATTCAGCCTTTCTATTTGTGTGTACATACAGTTATATGAGGATGAAGCAGCAAACATGTCGACCGATCTTCAGTTCACTGAACGCAGAGGGCCGGGCGATCGAGGTTCGAACGATGCCGAGTCGTCCGTGCGAGCGGTCCGAGCCATCCACCCGAGGCGCTCACCCAAGTCACTCGCCCAGCAGTCGTCGGACATCGGACATCGCCGAACCGACCACCTCGGCGTCGAACTCCGGAAAGTGCACATCCGGACTGGCCAGCACGTCGCGCAGTCGATCTGCGAACGGCTGTTCGATCTCTGCGGCGAGACTCTCCCCACGGTCGCTGAGCACCGCGAAGACGCCGCGCCCGTCATCCTCGCACACATCGCGCACCGCCAGCCCTTTCGCTTCGAGCCTGCTCACCAGCCGCGTCACCGAACTCGGATTGAGCCCGACCTTGCGCGCCAGCTCACTCACCCTCAGTTCGCGGTCGTCGGCGAAACGGAGGAAACCCAAGGCCCGGTACTCCGTCAGCCCCAGCCGATAGCTATCGGCCAGCCACTTGTCGAGATTGCCGTCGACCGCGGAGGCGAAGACCGCCACCCGCGACCACGACCCCCCGAGGTCAGCAGGCCCCTGTGAGCGATTTGTTTGCGTGTGCATGCATTTAGGCTAGCAGTGGTGTGAGCGAAGCACCACCTTCGGCCAGGACTTCTTCGGACGAATCCGGCCAGCCACCACCTCGGCGAGGGTGCCCGAGTCACGCGGACCGGCGCAGCTCCGCGCTGTGTCGCTTCTCCGTGACGTCGAAGCGCTCACGGTAGCGACCGGTGAGCAGGCACCACTGCGAATACAGCGCGGTCCCGGAGTTGAAGACGAGGAGGGTGAGCGGATAGAGCAGCCACTGCAGCCACATCGTCAGGCTGCGCACCGGAGCGACGTGAACCGGCCTCGGCGGCAGGAGCGCCCTGAACACGAGCACCGAGACGAGCAGTCCGATCATCCCCACCTGTTGGACGATGCCCACGGTCATGGGCATGACGTCGATGAAATCCGTCGACTGGCCGGTGTGCGTGGCGATGACGAACGGGATCCACCCGCCGACGGCGATGATCACCGACAGCGACGCCAGGCTGACGTGCCCTTCAAGGAGGGAGAGGAAGCGCAGGAACCCAGGCCAGAACGGCGAGCGCGCGTCTCCGGCGAACACCCGCACTCCGACGTAGGGGACGTCGCTGGCTCCGTACGACCACCGGCTGAGCTGCTTGAACTGGGCGACCATCGTCTGGGCGAAGCTGCCGGCGAGCACGGCATCCTGATAGATCGGCACGTGGACGGGCACCACCCGGTAGTCCCCGTCGAAGTGGAACCAGCTGCGCCAGTACTGGTGACCGTCCTCGACGATCGTCTTCGTCGACCAGAACCCCATCGCGATGAGCGCGGGCAGAGGCTGCGAATGCGAGGCGAAGTTCCGCAGCGCGAAGAGCCTCACCGTCGTCGTCAGGTTCCAGAAGCAGTTCGCACTCGCCACCACCCGCGAGGGAGCCGGGGCATCCCAGATGTTCGTGACATAGAGGCTGATCGGCTGGAACGAGACCCGTTGCCGATCGGGAGCGATCGCGTACTCGTAGGCGACGCAGTCGAAGTAGGACTCGTGCGGGATGTTGTCGCAGTCGAGGCTGGTGACGATGACCCGTTCGGGGTCGATCGCCTCCTCCCGCACCCAAGCGGCCAACCGCTTCCCTGCGTGGGTGATGTTCGCACCCTTGCCGGCGATCTCGCCCGACACACCTGCTGGATGCGCAACGAGCTCGAAGGCGCGGAACCGGTCACCGTACGCGGCGGCGAGGCGCCGCGCCGTGGCTGCCATCGCCGGTCCCCCGCGCTCCTCGTATGCGAAGAACACCGCGATCTGCCCGGGCGAGGTCGAGGTGTGCAACAGGGTGCGGATCGTCCCGGCGATGACTTCGAACGGCTCGTTGTAGGCTGCCACGACGACGGCGTGGATGAGCGCGGACGGGCGGACAGCCTCGGCGGGATGCTCACGCACCCGCTCCACGGTCGCCGCATGCTCAGCGGCACGGAACCCGCTCTGCGGGAACGGCAGCGCCGGCAGACCGTCCATCGCCCGCTCGAGGTCGACGAGCCGGGCACCCCAGTCGACGCGCGCCGCCCGCCGGTACCGCGCGAACCCGCGGGCGACGTCGACGGCCCCGCGCATCGCCCGGACGAACGTCAGACCGACGATGGCGAGGACATAGACCGCGCCGAGCATCGGGTCGATGAAGGGCAGGATGAAGACGAGGGCGATCGCGGTGTAGCTGACCACGGCCGGCAGCGCCTCGAAGACGCGGTAGGCACGGGTGCGTTCCCCGGTGGGCAGTTCGAGGTCGACGAATCGCTTGCGAGGGGTGTGACCGATGGGGCCGGGCGTGCGACCGAGCGAGCCGGGCGTGCGATCGCTCGCGGGGAGGATGACCGGAGACGAGTGGCTGCCTGAGCGGTGAAAGCGACCGGCGGCAGGCGACGGTTCAGGACTGATTCTCACAATCGTGATTGTGCGTGCGCCTCCTGGCCGCCGGTTGATCCGCGGGTGCAGATCAGGTGAACATTCGAGGACGGCGGTGACCGCGCGGTTCTGGTCCACAGGGCATGGATCTATCCATACCGTGTGGACGTCAACCGCACGGTCGGCCGATTGCGCGACTGAGCGCATCGGCGAAGAGCGTGCGACTGAGTGCGTCGGGGACACGGGCGCTTCCGCCGAGGTGATCGACCCGCCGAGCCCCGCACCGCACGCAGCGCACGTAGACGATCGTCCCCGTCGAGATTCGGTGGCGCGATTCCGTCAGCCACCCGTGCTCACATGCGCCGCCGCCCCCATCGGCGTCGCGGCAGCCGCCCGCGGCGTCGTGGCAGCCAGCCGGATGTCCGCCCGGCGTGGGCATGTCCTCTGCGCAGGGACTTCCGGTCCGCGGGAAGCGGAGGTCCGCCTCGGTCGACGAATGCCCACTCGGCTGCGGCTCACCGTGGATGTGTTCGCGTTCTGCTCTGGTGTCCATGACTCCACCCTGGTGTAATGGTCTTATGCAACTCAACCCTTACGGCGAATATGCGGTGCTGCTCGCCGCCTCGCTCGCAGACGACTGGCCTGAGGATCGCGACGGCATCGAAGCCCGGACCAGGGAGTTCGGGATGACGATGGGGTTCACCCGCACGCCGACCGACCTCGGCGACACCCGTGCCGTCATCGACGAATGGCTGAAGATCGTCGATGCCGACACCGCCGAGCACCGCGCCGAGATGCTCAATGCGGTCATGGCACACGCCGCGACCTTCCCACGGCTGGTCGACCACGACGGCGAAGGCTGGCACCTGCACTACCGCGATGCCGACCAGTCCCTGGCCCACGTGCTGCGCGCCGTCATCTCCGTGGGCACAGCTCTGCACCTGACGACACGCGGCATGCACCGCCTCGGCAGATGCGCGGCAGGCCTGGCACCCGGCGATGACTGCGAGCACGTCGTCGTCGATGTCACGCGCGGCGGACGTCAGCGCTACTGCTCGGTCCGATGCGCCAACCGCGACGCCGTGCGCCGGCACCGGGCCAGAACCGGGCCACGGACGCAGCCGATCGCGAACCGTCCGCACTGAGCGTCGACACAGTTCGGGAGCAATCGCGGCCGAGGGGTTCCCGCGACAGACCGCGGTTCCTAGCATGGAACCATGACTGAATACACGGGACACACACTCACCGATGCCCTCGAAGCAGCTGGGCTGACCGATTGGCGTGGCGAGGACGAGACCATCGTCGCCCGATACGCCACGGGAGACTTCGCGACCGGGCTCGAATTCGTCAACCGAATCGGCGCCGCAGCCGAGGCCGCCAACCATCATCCGGACATCACCCTCACCTACCCGAGCGTCGCCATCACCCTGACCAGCCACGACACCGGTGCGGTGACCGACCGCGACCTCAAACTCGCCGCCCGCATCAGCAACTTCGCCGCCGAGGCGGACATCGCAGCCGAACAGGCCCCGTGACCTAAGCTGAAGAGAGCCACTGTTCGCCTGCCCGGGGAGACATCTGTGTACACCGCCGCGAAGAACCGCTACGACTCGATGACCTACCGTCCCGTCGGGCGATCCGGCCTCGTCCTGCCCGCACTGTCGCTGGGCATGTGGCACAACTTCGGTGACGACGTCGCCTTCCAGACTCAGCGCGACATGGTTCACCGCGCCTTCGACCTCGGCATCACTCACTTCGACCTCGCGAACAACTACGGCCCACCCGCTGGATCCGCCGAGACCAACTTCGGGCGTCTGCTCCGCGAAGACCTCCACCCCTATCGGGACGAGCTCATCATCTCGACGAAGGCCGGTTGGGCCATGCACCCCGGGCCCTACGGCGGTCCCGGCGGCAGTCGGAAGTACCTGCTCTCGAGCCTCGACGCCTCCCTCGCCCGCCTCGGCCTCGACTACGTCGACATCTTCTACTCCCACCGACCCGACGCCTCGACCCCGCTCGAGGAGACCATCGGCGCGCTCGATACCGCAGTCCGCTCCGGTCGCGCCCTCTACGCCGGAATCTCCTCGTACTCCGCGGCCGACACCGCGCGGGCCGCGCGCATCGCCCGCGACCTCGGCACTCCCCTGCTCATCCACCAGCCCTCGTACTCGATGCTCAACCGATGGATCGAAGACGACGACCTCCTCGACACGACCGCCGAGGAGGGACTCGGGGTCATCGCCTTCTCCCCTCTCGCCCAGGGTCTGCTCACCGACAAGTACCTCGGCGGAGTGCCCGAGGACTCCCGAGCAGGCAAGGCCACACCCTCGTTCAAGGATGGGTTCCTCTCCGCCGACAACCTCGAACGGATCCGCGGTCTCGGCCGGATCGCCGAGGCGCGCGGTCAGTCGCTCGCGCAGATGGCACTCGCCTGGGCGCTGCGCGACCCGCGGGTCTCCTCCCTCGTCATCGGCGCCAGCCGCATCGACCAGCTGGAGAACAATGTCGCCGCGCTCGACGCCCCGCCGTTCACCGAGGATGAGCTCGCCTCGATCGATGCCTTCGCCGTCGACTCGGGCGTCGACATCTGGGGCGACGCCCGCCGGAGCACGCAGAGCTGAGACCGCTCAGCGCTCCTCACCGCGCCGCCCGGAGGAGCGCCCCGGTCCTGCCCGCCCACTGCGGGCGGAAGGCATAGACGCAGGCCAGGCGCAGCAGGGTCGCCCGCTCGTACAGTCTCACCCTGACCGGGTCGAAGCCGTTCGCCGAGGCGGTCGCCCGGATCGCCGTGAGAACGACGTCGGCGTGGGCCGGAGACCAGATCCCCTGCTCGCGCCGCCATACGGCGTGCGCACAGAGGTTGCCGAGGTCGAGCTCCCGTTCGCCCGCACATGCCGTGTCGACGTCGAGCAGACCCGGCCCCGCCGCGGCATCCCACATCAGCTGCTTGTCGTGGAGGTCCCGGTGCACCGGCCCCCAGCTGCCCCGAGCATCCGCCGCAGAGGCGGCGATCCCGGTCGTATCGGCCCCCACCGCAGCGCCCTCGCGCAGCTCTGCGGTGACCTCGGCCAGGAACGGGTCGAGTCCGGCCGTGAGAGCGCCGAGGGGGCCGGCGGCGCGGTCGCGCCAGTCCTCGAGCACGCGTGCTTCGTCTGCGGCCGAATGCGTGGTCGCCGACGTCGGACCGTGAGAGTCGCCGGACGCAGCCGGGCCCTGCTCCGGGAACGAGCCGGCCTGTGCCCAGGCTGCCAGGCAGTCCGTCCACGCACGCTCCCAGTGCTCACCGAGGCGACCGGGGTCGTGGAGTTCGACGCCCGGCACCCGGGACAGACGCACCGTCGAGGCGTCGGCATCGAGCACCGTCGGGAGGGTGAACCCTGCGGCGAAGGCGACAGAGCGTTCCTGACCGGCGAGGATCGTCCCCGTCCGGCCTTCGCGCACGCATTTGGCGAAGGTGCCGTCGGCAAGAGCGACCACGGCACGCCGACCGGGCCGATGCGAGATGAGCCGTCCGGGCTCCGTCCCGCTGAGCAGCGGCGCGAGTCCCGGCAGCTGCGGGTCGACGCCTTCACGTAGCACCGTCACTCGCGGCGCATTCCGGTCGGAGCCGAGTGCGAGGTATCCGGCGCGAAGCCTCCCGTCGGCGACCGCCTCGAAGGCGATCCGCCCGCTCTTCTCCGGCCACGCCCGTCGCACCTGCGCGTCGACGCCGTCGACGGCGACCGTCCGGGGGATCGGAACGGCGGCCTCGGGCTCGGGGACTGCCGACCGGAGGCCGCCGCGCCCCGGAACACCGCTCAGCGCCTCCTCGGCGAGGACGAGATGCCGGTCGGTCCGCTCCTGCCAATCGGGTCGGCACGTGCGCCACGGTTCGACCGCGGTGACCAGCAGCGCCCACGCCGCCCAGGCATCATGGACCGAGGCAGCAGGTCCGCCGGACACCGATGTGCCGCCGGCGCGCGCATACCCGCTCAGGAACCCCTCCTCGAGGTTCCGGCCGTTGCCGTCATCACGGAGACGGCAGGCCGCGAGCCACCGCCCGAGGTCCATCCCCGCCGACCCGACGCCCGCCCGGTCGAGGTCGATGATCCGGATCTCACCGTCTCCGATGAGCACCTGATCCGGGCTGAGATCCCCATGGACGGGGCGCGGGCCATCGAGCATGTCCGCCGCCTCGAGTCGCTGTCCGATCCGCCGGACGAGACCGGCGAGACGGTCGTCCTCGCCGAGGAGACGCGAGAGCAGGCGCTGCGCCCCGGCGAGCATCGCCAGAGGTGAGGGGTCATGCCCTGCCGCGGGCAGCCCGGTCGGACTGTGCGCGTGGAGTTCCGCGATCACCCCGCCGACCGCCTCGGCGAGCGATCGGTCCGGGAACCGGTCGAGGTCCCCCGACCCCCACCACGGGGTGCGCACCGCTGTTGCCTGCCCGCCGAGGCGGGTGACGGGCAGAGTCGGCAGCCCCCGAGTCCGCCACCACGCCGAGGCGGTGATCATATGGTCGAAGGAATCGGCGCCGATCCGCACGAGCTCGACACCACCGCCGCCGTCCGCCGTGTCTGCTCCCGCTGCCATGACCGTGCGGCCGGGATGGCGCAGCAGCACCCTGCGCCCGGGGTTGCAGCCGACGACGGCGCACGTGTCGATGTCGATGGCCCGAGCGGCCCGCCCGATGAGCCGCCCGAGCTTCGGATCCGCGCGCACTCCCCCGCTGAGCAGGACGAAACCGCCATCGCCGACCGCGTGACGGTGGAGAGCCTCCCCGCTGCGTGCGGCACGCCGATCGAGGTTGCCCAGCTTGTCGGGATCCCGCATCACCGCCGACCACCCCCACCCGGCCAGGCCCTCGCCCCCGAGCCGCTGCCACGCGACGATCGCACTGCGGCCGGGTTTGACGCGGATCCGCACGGGGCGGACAGGGAACCCGAGGCGAGCGCTGAGCGCGGAGTCCGAACGCAGCTCGTCGACGAAGGGCACGCCGAGGCCGCGGGCGTGGCCGGGCACCGGTGGTGTGGTCTCGAGCGTCGTCATCGGTGCGCCCCTGCTTCCACGGCCGTCGATCGCCGCGGTTGCCCGCCCCTGCGGGTGACCGCGGACCGGATCCGGGCCGGGGCAGCCTCGGCGAACCGGTCGCTGCCCTGACCATCGTCCTGGTCGCGCATCCACTGGGCGAGCCGGCTCGACGGGTCGGCGGCGAGAACCTGGGGCGAACCGTCCTCGACGATCCGGCCGCCTTCGAGCCACACGACTCGGTCGAGGCCTCTGACCATTGCGACGTCGTGGGTGATGACGATGCCGGTGCGTCCCTCCGTGAGCGCCCACAGCGATTCGGTGACCTGCGCTCGGGTGCGCGGGTCGAGTCCGGTGCTCGCCTCGTCGAAGACGACGACGGGAGCGGAGCGGACGAGGGCGCGGGCGATCGCCAGCCGCTGCCGCTGACCTCCGGAGAGCGTGTCCCCGCGGTTGCCCAGCACTGTGTCGTACCCGTCGGGAAGCTCCCGGATGAACTCATCGGCGCGGGCCGCGCGGGCGGCGGCCTCCACCTCGGCGTCGGTGGCGTCGAGGCGCCCGTAGCGGATGTTCTCCCGCACGCTGGCGGCGAAGAGCACCGACTCCTGGAGGAGGACCGAGACACTGCCGCGCAGGGAGGACCGGGTGACCTTGGCGGTGTCGTAGCCGTCGAGGTAGATGTGTCCCTCTTCGGGCTGGGCCAGGCGGAGCAGGTAGCTCGTCAGGGTCGATTTGCCCGCCCCGGAGGCGCCGAGGATCCCGACCCTCTGCCCGGCGGGGATGAGGAGGTCGAGTCCGTCGAAGAGCGGGCGGCCGTGCCCGTCCTGGGACCGGATGCCGTCGAAGACGACGTCCCCACTCACCGGGCCCATCGTCAGTGCATCCGGACGGTCGGCGATCTCGATCGGCTCGTCGAGGAGATCGGCGATCCGCTCTCCCGAGGCGGTGGCGCGGGCGATGCGTCCGGTGTACTTCGCCATATCGCGCAGCGGCTTCATCGCGATCTTGAGATAGAGGAGGAAGAGGACCAGATCTCCGGGCGTCATCGCACCTCGGAGCACCTGATAGCTGCCGAAGGCGAGGACGAGCGCCTGGGAGATGCCGACGAGGACATCCGTCGAACGTTCGAGACCGGCGGCGAGGCGACGGGCGCGGACCCCGGCCCGCAGCGCGCGTTCGTTGCCGTCGGCGAAGTCGGCAGCCACCGTACGTTCGAGCCCGTAGGCCTGGACGACGCGGATCGCCCCGAGGGCTTCGGCGGCGGATCCGACGAGGCGGCCCTCTCCCTTGCGCGTCGATCGTGAGGCGGTCGTGATCTTCGGTGTCGAGAACCGTGAGAGGAGACCGTAGACGACGGCGGTGGCGAGCACGATCGCTGAGAGCACCGGGTCGAGGACGACCATGACGACGAGCAGCAGGGCGAGGGTGATGATGTTGCCGAGCAGGGGCAGTCCCGCGGTGACGGCGACCTCTTGGAGACGGCCGATATCGCCGACGAGACGCTGCGAGGTGTCGCCGATCGAGGCGCGGGAGTGGTACTTCAGCGACAGCGCCTGGATGTGGTCGAAGACCCGGGAGCGCAGCTGGGTGGCCACCCTGGCGCCGACAAGGGCGAAGCAGATCGTCGACGTGTAGTTGGCCAGTGCGCGTCCGGCGACGATGACGGCCAGCCCGATCGCCGTTGCGGCCAGTGTCGTCGCCGGCCCCGAACCGAGGCCGAAGCTCGTGCCGATGTTCGCTCCGAGCGCTGCGGTGACCGCGTCGACGGCGATCTTGATCGGCCACGGCTCGAGGATGCGGAAGACGACATCGGCCAGCAGCGCGGCGAGGCCCGCGATGATCAGCCACGTGTGCCGGCTCAGATGCGGGGTGATGATGCGCAGGGTCCGGCGCAGAGCGGTGGCGGTCGGCGGGGCGGAGGATGTCCCCGCCGGCCGACCACCGTGCCGGTCGTCGGCGGCGCGCTGAGCGGCGGTGCGCTTCGGGCGGAGCTTCATGCGGTCTCCTGGAGGACGGGGTCGAGGATGTCGCGGACGCGACGGGCCCACGAATGGTTCGCCACCGCCTGGGCGCGGGCCGTGTCTCCCATGCGGGTGCGCAGCGCAGGGTCGTCCAGCAGCGTCTGGAGCGCGGCGGTGAGGGCGCCGGTGTCATCGGGCGGGACGAGCAGCCCGGTTCCGTCGATGAGGTCGGGGAGGGCTCCGACTGCCGAGGCGACCGTGGGCAGCCCTGCGGCCATGTACTCGTAGACCTTGAGCGGTGAGAAGTAGTTCGGCCCCGACGGGTAGGGGGCCGCAGCGATGTCGAAGGCGCGCAGCCGGGCGGGAACCTCAGCGGGGGCGAGCGCACCGTGGAAGGTGACTCGGTCGCCCAGCCCGAGGTCGGCGGCGAGCTCGGCGAGGGTCTCGGCTTCGGGCCCGTGTCCGACGATGTCGAGTGCGAACGGTCCTCGCAGTCCTGCGCAGGCGCTCAGCAGTCGGTCGGTGCCGTGCCACGGTTTGAGGGTGCCGACGAAGCCGATGCGCACCGGACCGTCTCCCCCCTGTCCGGGGACGATCCGGTCGGTGTCGACGCCGTTGGGCACGACGGTCACATCGGGCAGCCCCGGGTGCTCTCTGTGCACCCAGTCCGCGACGGCGTCGCTGACGCAGACGAGGCGCCGTGCCCGACCGAAGCTGACCGCGGTGGCCGCAGCGGCATGGTCGTCGTGGACCAGACCACGGTGAGTGCGCTGTTCGTCGATGAGCGGTGCGTTGACCTCGAGGAGCAGGGGAACATCGAGACGGTCACTGATCCGCGCACCGGCCGTCGAGAACAGGGAGTATCTCTCGTAGACGAGTTCCGTCTCCGGGTGCTGCGTGGCCACCAGATCGGCGAGCGCGTCGGAGACCCGCAGCAGTTCGACCTCCCGACTGCCCCGATCGAGCCCCGCGGGAAGGTCGAGGCGCACGACGTCGAGATCGGCCAGATCGGCGGGCACCTCGGTGTCTGTGCGTGTGCAGAACACGGTGACCTCATGACCGAGGGACCGGAACGTGCGGATGACCTCCTGCACGTGGACGCTCGCGCCCTTCGTGCCGAACACCCCGATGCCGGGGTCGAGGAGGAGGTAGGCGATTCTCATGAGGCGACCTCGAGTTCTTCTGCGGGAGCGGCGATGAGTGCTGCGAGCTCCTCGGCCTGCACGCGGGAGTCGTGGAGGGCGCAGACGCGGTCACGGGCTGTGTCGGTGATCCGTCGCAGCGACTCCGGGTCGTCTGCTCGTCGGTCGACCACCTCGGCGACGGCGGCTGCGATCGCCCCCGGGTCGGTGCCGTCGACGAGCCACCCGGTCACTCCGTCGACGACGATCTCCGGCACGGCGGTCACACTTCCTGCGATGCAGGGGATGCCCGCGGCCATGCCTTCGAGGAGGACGGTGGGCAGACCGTCGACATTGCCGTCGGAGGCGGGGACGAACGGGGCGACGAGGATGTCGTGCCCGTCGACCATCGCCTGGACCTCCCGTTGGGTCAGTGCCCCGTGCATCGTCACGGCGTCGTCGAGGCCGAGTGCGGTGCTCTGCGCTCGCAGGTCCGCCTCGAGCGGGCCAGTGCCGACGAGGTCGAGGCGACAGCGCCGTCCCTGTCGAGCGAGCAGGGCGAGCGCGTCGAGCAGATGGGCGAAGCCCTTCTTCTCGACGAGTCGGCCCACGGCCAGCAGCGCCGGTGTCGTCGTCGCGGGGCGTGCGGGACGGTAGGGGAAGCGGTCGATCTCGAGGCCGTTGCGGACGACATGGATCTTCTTCGCCAGGGCCGGGCCGAGCCGAGCGGCCAGGAATGCCCTGTTGAAATCGCTGATCGCGACGATGTGGTGGGCGTCGGCGGCCTTGCGGGCGAGATCGGCGGTGACGACGCTGTCGTGGAAGATGTCCTTCGCATGCGTGGTGAACGAGTAGGGGATGCCGGTGAGCAGCGAGGCCGCTCGGGCGATCGTCGTCGACACCGACGCGAAGTGCGCATGGAGATGGGTCACGCCGTGGTCCCGGGCCAGCCGGGCGACCGCGAGGCCCTGGGCGACGTCGTCGTGGTCGAGGTCGAGCAGCTCGCCGAGGTGCTCGGCTGCCGCCTGCGCGACGACCGGGTCCGCGTTCGCCTCCTGCCACAGCTCCCAGAAGCCACGAGCGCTCGAGGGCCGCGGAACGTGGATGACCGGGGCTCTGACCCTGGCGAGCTCGGGATGGAACCGCGCGTCGGTGCAGGGACGCAGGGAGAAGATGACGATGTCCTCACCCGCCGCTTCGCGGGCGAGGATCTCGGAGACGATGAAGGTCTCGGAGAAGCGGGGATACATCTTGAGGACGTAGCCCCGCCGAGGCGGGATCGGCGTCACGGCGGTCTCAGACGGCACAGCGGGCCTCCTCGGTGAGAGTGGGATGGGGGCGGGCGGTCGTGGTCGCCAGCGGCACTGCGCTGACCTGGCCGAGCAGCTCAGCGGCGAGGCGGGGGACGGTGTGCAGGCCGCTGCGGTCGATGTGCCCTCTCGACATCGTCGACCCGACCCACCGGGCGAACCAGTCGCCGAGGGATTCGGGAGTCGCCTCGGCGAAAAGGCAGGATTCGAGGGCTCCGGCGGCGGAGAGCGCTCGGGCTCGACGAGGCTGCTCCTCCCGGTGACCGACCCGGGGAACGACGAGGGCCGGGGTCGCGGTGGCCATGACCTCGGCCATCGTGTTGTACCCGCCCATGCAGACGACGGCAGCGGCGCGGGCGATGAGTCCGGGCATGTCCGGGCAGTGCCGGACGATGTGCGCCCGTTCGGGGGCTGACCGGGTGAGGCGGTCGACCTCGGCGAACTGCATCTGCGGGCCGACGACGACGATGTGCCGGTGGCCGTCGGGCGGCGCGGCGAGGATGGCGCGTTCGGCCAGGGCCGCTCCGTCCGATCCGCCGCCGAGGCAGGTCAGGACGAACGGTTCTGCCGCGCTGAGGACCGGATCGGCGAAGGATGCGACCTTCTCCCGCTGGGTGAGGCTGAGGTAGCCGGTGGTTCTGGCCAGGCGGGCGAGTTCGGTGGGCACTTCGCCGGTGGTGCGCGGGTCGTAGACCTCCGGATCGCCGTAGATCCACACTTCGTCGAACGCCGAGGCGACCGCGCCGGGACCGCCGACACGTGCCCATTCCGAGGCGATGACAGCGGGGTCGTCGAGCACTTCCCTGAGGCCGAGCACCGTGCGGGTCCCGTGGGTGCGGGCCCGGCCGAGCGCCTCGGTCAGCTCGCCGTCGATGCCGAAAGGATGCCGGTCGACGATGAAGAGGTCGGGCTGCTGCTGTTCGAGGACCGCTGTGATGGCCGCCGATCGCAGGCTCTTGAGTCCCTCCATCGTCGAGGCGAGCGCGCGCGGGGCGTAGCCGCCGGCCGATGGTGTCACGCCCGGGAGGATCACCCAGTCCCAGCCGCCGGGCAGGTCGAAGCGGGCGGCCTCGGGGCTGCCGGCGATGAGGAGTCCGCTCACCGAGCGTCCCGTGAGTTCCGGCAGCTGAGCGGCCAGCGCGAAGGCGAGCGCACGGTTCCGGCGGATATGGCCCAGGCCCAGGGAGTCATGGGAGAAGAGCGCGATTCTCAGGTTCTCTGTCATACCCTTCAGCGTGGTCGCGAAGACTAAGGTCGCGATGAGACGAGGATGAGAGACCTCTCATCAGGTCAGTCGACGCGATAGCCGAACCCTCGGACCGTGGTGACGAAGTCGCTTCCGAGCTTGCGCCGCAGGTAGCCGACGTAGACGTCGACGACGTTGGAGCCCGGGTCGAAGTCGAATCCCCACACGTGGGAGAGCAGCTGTTCTCTCGAGAGGACGTTGCCGCGGTTCTTCAGCAGGATCTCGGCCAACGAGAGCTCCCTGGCCGAGAGGTCCACGGCACGGTCCCTGACCCAGACCTGGCGACCGAGGAGGTCGATGCGCACATCACCGCGCGTCAGTTCGGTCGTGGGGACCTCCTGCACGGTCTCCTTGAGCCGCAGCCGGATGCGGGCGAGCAGTTCACCGAAGCGGAACGGCTTGATCATGTAGTCCACGGCCCCGGATTCGAGGGCGTAGATCGTGTCCTCGGCGTTGTCCCGCGCGGTGAGGACGAGGACGGGAAGCGTCGGGCGCTGTTCGCGCAGCTGTGCGAGGACGCGAAAGCCGTCGAGGCCGGGCAGTCCGATGTCGAGGACGAGGAGGTCGAACTCGCCTGTCACCGCCAGGTCACGGCCGGTGATGCCGTCCGCGGCGATCTCTGCTGCGAATCCGGCGGCACCGAGGCCCTTGGCGATGAACGAGGAGATCCGGTCTTCGTCCTCGACGACGAGAATTCTCTTCACGGGTGTCCTTTCGGCAGGATCAGACGGAACCGGGCACCCTCCTCGGTGGGGTCGAGGACGATGGTGCCGCCGTGGGCGTGGGCGATGGCGCCGACGATGGACAGACCGAGCCCGAAGCCATCGCCCTCCGAGGTTCCGCGGGTGAAGCGGTCGAAGATGTCCGCGGCGATCTCCGGGGGCACCCCTTCACCGTCGTCGCGCACCCAGAGGTGAACGTGCGTCGCGTCCTCCTCGGCGCCGAAGGTGATCGTGCCGGCGTCGTCGGTGTGGTCGACGGCGTTCGCCGCCAGCTGGAGGAGCGCCTGGGTGAGTCGCTGACGGTCGGCGCGCAGCTCGAGGTGGGCGGGAACCTCGATCTGCCACTGCCGGTCTGCCAGTCCTGTCGCCTTGGCGAGGACATCGTCGAGAAGGCTCGGAACATCGACCGTCTCCGGGCGGACGAAATCGGGCCGGCGGGACCGGGCGAGCACGAGGAGCTCTTCGACGAGTCGGGCCATCCTGTCGGTCTCGTCGAGGAGGAGCGCCCGAGTCTCGTCGACATCGTCGACATCGGCGGCGTTCATGGTCTCGAGGTGACCGCTGAGGATCGTCAGGGGCGTCCGCAGTTCGTGACCCACATCGTCGAGGAACTGCCGTTGGGCCGCGAACGAGGATTCGAGGCGGTCGAGCATCGCGTTGAAGGTGCGACCGAGTTCGGCGATGTCGTCGTTGCCGCGGGTTTCGAGCCGATTGCTCAGATCGCCGCCGGAGATCGACTGTGCGGTCTGCCTGAGCTCTGTCACCGGGGAGAGCAGACGTCGGGCGAGGACGGAGGAGATGCCGGAGATGATCAGCGTCGCCAAGAGGGCGACGACGACGTAGAGCTGCATGACCTGTGTGAGGTCGGCCCGACTGGCGGTGGCGTTGGTGACGATGACGAACGACCCGCGTGCGCTCTCCGGGTCGACACCGCCGCTTCCGGCCGAGCCGCCTGCAGGCGCTCCCGCTGACGTGGGCGCGGCCGATGGGGCAGGGGGCGAAGCGGATGAGGTGCTGGTCGCCTCGCTGCTCGAGGTGACGCTTGCGACGGGGAGGACAAAGCCCACGTACTCGCTGCCGTCGACGCGCAGCGAGAATTCCCCTCCTTGGTCCGATTCCGCAGCGACCGCCCGTTCGAGGGGCTGCGAGCCGCGCACGAGTGCGCTCGGTTCGCCCTGGTAGAGGACCCGTCCGTCGCTGAGGAACGCGAAGAGGGCTTCGTGGGCATCCGGCTGGTTCTGGGCGAGGAACTGACCGAGGATGTGGTCGATGGAGACGAAGGGTCGACCGGTCTCGGGGTCGACGCCGGTCTGGGCGAATGCCCGCATCTCCCCGATCTCCTGTGACATCGAGGACGAGATGCGATTGGACACGTTGTTCGACTCCACCGAGTAGAGGACCAGTCCGACGATCGTGAGAGTGAGGACCGAGAGCACGGAGACCGCGATGGTCAGACGGTTCTCGACGGTGAGCCTGATGCGACGATCAGTCGTCGTCATCGACATCTCCGTCATCGTCGTCGTCATCGTCGTCGCCTGAGTCGTCTGCGTCATCGTCGTCGGGCACTTCTCGCGGCGGGTTCGGGGCCGGTTCGTAGCTGTGCTGGAGTTCGCCCTGTCCCTGCGATGACGCATCGCCGGAGGCCGACGCGCCTCCTCCAGGTGAGCGTCCGTCACCTGAGCCGCCGGCGTCGGCATCGGCGGGGTCTTCTTCTGCGCTTCCGCCCGGATCAGTCGGGGTGGGAGAAACGTGGACCGGGGTGAGGTCGGGTGTCTGCGATTGGGCGGTGCCGCGGACGATGACGAAGGCCAATCCGGCGAGAACAACGACCAGCCCGGTCACCGCCGCGCTGAGAAACTTCGAGTGTCGCCCCACACTGTCCACCCTGCCCAAGGGGGGTCGGCTTTGTCGAGTCGTCGGCGATGAGAGTCTTCTTAAGCAGACTCCGGGCTGTCGTGCGATACTGTGAACGCCCACCGTCGACGCAGTCGCAGGAGATGCCATCAGCGAGGAACGCCGCCACGACGAGTCCATCCGCCGCGACGAGTCCTCCGCTGAGACCGGCGGCTCTTCCGTCGAGGACCGCGACGCTCAGGCGGCCACCCCCGACGCCTCTTCCGAATCAGCCGGGACCACCGCCTCGGCGGGCGAGGAGCCGGACGGCACCGGTGAGGAGTCCGGAGAGAAGCCGGCCGCCGAGGAGAACCCCTGGGCAGCGATCAAACCGTGGCAGGGCAAGGCCGCTCCGCTCGACAAACTCCTCCTCTTCATCATCATCGGCGTCCCGGTCATCTATCTCGCGCTGCTGCCGGTGCGACCGTGGATGCTCGTCAACGCGCCGGTGCTCCAGGAATTCATCAACGGCGCGAAGACGGCGATCGTTGCGGCCGGTGCCTATGCCCGCGTCGGCGAGATTCCGCTGTGGCTGGTCATCCTCGCCGGGTTCATCGGCATGGTGAAACTCGATTGGGCGTTCTGGCTCGCGGGACGACGCTGGGCCGACGGGGTGCTGCGCCTCTTCGCCCAGGATGAGCGTCAGCTTCGCCGCATCGATCGGCTCAAGCGCATCCCCAAGTGGGCACTCTTCCTCATGACGCTCATCGCCCCGTGCCCCGGTGTGCCCCAGCCGCTCGTCTACATCGTCGCCGGGTGGACGGGTATGCGTCTGAGGCTCTTCCTTGCCGCGAACTTCCTCGGCAGCATGCTCTTCACCCTGCTCTGGGCGCTGCTGGGCTATCAGCTCGGCAGGGCCGCCGTCGACGTCCTCAAGGTCATCGACAAATACTCGCTGTGGGTGACGATCGCCCTCATCGTCGGAGTCTTCGTCTTCGCCTTCGTCAAGGAGAACCGGAAGGCGAAGCAGAAGGGCTGAGATCAGGCGATCGTCCCTCACTGTTGACGGCTCACCCCGCGCTGAAGGCGAGGCCACTCCACGCTTCGGTCTCCTGCCTGGGACGTGGCGGCCGGATGCGACCGTGAGCCAGCTGCCAGACGAGTCGCCCGAGCTCATCGACGCGCATTCCGAGGATATCGGCGGTCTCGCTGATGAGGCGCCGGGCATCGTCAGCCTCCATCGGACGATCGCCGAATCCCGGGCCACTGAAGTCCCAACGACCGTTTCCCGGCGACCAGTCACCACCTGGACCGGCCCACTCATCTCCGAGACCCGCCCCCTCCTCGACGACCGCCTCGCCGGACGGTGCTGCTTCGACCGCCTCGGCGAAACGGCTCTCATACTCAGCGGTACCTGGGTAGTCGTCGTCACCGGGACCCACCTCGGTGAAAGGTGGGAGGAACTCGCAGGCGATGTCCGTGAGGAACCGTCGGACCCGAAGATCCGGTTCGAAATGAGCGGATCCGGCAAGGGCGAGAAGGTGGAAGAACGTCACCTTCGAACTCTGGCTCGGCAGGGTCGTCCACCCGCTGAGCACCTCGTTCTCCTCGGGGTTCGCCTCGACTGCCGAGAGCAGGTCGGGAACCGTTTCGATGTCGAGATCGGCCATGAGCCTCGTCGCCTGATCGATGACTGCGGCCTTGAGCGGCGCGCCCGCCTGCGTGCTGGCCGGTTTGAGATTGTGGGCCACTGTCTCCGCCCATGCCCTCTCCCCTCCGACCGAGGCGATCGAATACCGCAGGGACTTCGCGCCGTCGGCATTCCCATGTCTGGCGATGTAGCGGTCGACGATGTTCGCGACCGCGGTCGGATGCGATCCCGTGGAGTAGATCGCGTCGATGATGCACAGCGCAAGACTCAGCGGGTAGCCGATCGGGCCGCGGGGGCCCGCCTCGGTGTCGGTGACGTCTCGGCAGCGGTTCGCCAGACGTCGAATGCTCTCTGTCGTGATCTCCATTGATCTGACCTTCCATCGGGCACCGTTGGTGCGGTGCGGCTGCCCGGGCCCCAGCGGCCGCGAGATTGACGAACAGCGTAACCATCGGCACTGACACGACATCATCGGCACAGAATAGAACAGGAAATTCGTCTGGCAGCGCCAGCAACGGAAGACTGCCACCCCAGATCTGCCGTTACCCCGCCTTGGCAGGCACGATGACCATCTGGCAGGGTTAGGACATGAGCAGCGAAGAGATCATCATCGACGGCCCCTTGGCCCGTGCCGCCCGCATCCTCACCCAGGTGTCCCTCAAGGACGTCGCCGTGCAGGCCGAGATCGACAAGGCGGGCCTCAAGGACTACGAGAAGTGCCGCGACGACCTCACCGCGGAGCAGGAACGGCGCCTCGTCCTCGCCCTCGAACACTACGGCGCCCGGTTCGTCCCCGACGACAGCGACGGCGGCTACGGAGTCCGCCTGAAGTTCAACCGCCTGAAGGTCCGCGCCGTCGAGCGCTGGGAGAACGAAGGCGGCACCACCGGAGCCGACGACGTGTGACCTTCCGGCACCAGGCCGAACAGGCCGCTGCCCCGAGGCTGCAAGCGCCCGTCTGAGCCTATGGGCCCGACACGCCGCGCATGCGGGCCGCCGCACCGAGGCCGGCATGCGCACGATGACAGCAGTGTGGGGCGCCCCTCGATTCGAGGAGCGCCCCACACGGCATTCAGTGCGCGGTCAGCGGCTGAGACGTCGCGATTTCCCGCGCAGCCGGTCCGCGCAGGCACTCCACACGGAAACCGGCGGGCGTCTCAGCTGCGGCCGATGAGCTCGAGGTTGTCGACGACGCGGTTTGAGAAGCCCCACTCGTTGTCGTACCAGGCGACGACTTTGATGTTGCGGCCGTCGACGCGGGTGAGCTCGGCGTCGAAGATCGACGAGGCAGGCTGACCGACGATGTCGGAGGAGACCACCGGCTCCTCCTCGTAGTCGAGGACGCCCTTGAGCGGACCGTCGGCGGCCGCACGGTAGGCGGCGAGCACCTCGTCGCGGGTGACGTCCTTCGACACCGTCGTGTTGAGTTCGACGATCGAACCGACCGGCACCGGCACGCGCATCGCGTCGCCGCTGAGCTTGCCGTCGAGGCCCGGCAGCACGAGGCCGATGGCCTTCGCCGCACCGGTCGAGGTCGGGATGATGTTCGCGGCGGCGGCACGGGCACGGCGGGGATCCTTGTGCGGTCCGTCGACGATGTTCTGGTCGCCGGTGTAGGCGTGGACGGTCGTCATGAACCCGTGTTCGATGCCGGCGAGGTCGTCGAGGACCTTCGCGAGCGGCGCGAGCGCATTCGTCGTGCACGAGGCATTGGAGATGATCGTCGCATCGGGGGTGTACGCCTCGGTGTTGACACCGTAGGCCAGGGTGACGTCGGCACCCTTCGAGGGGGCACTGACGAGGACCTTCTTGGCGCCGGCCTCGATGTGCGCGCGGGCCTTGTCGGCCTTGGTGAAACGGCCGGTGGCTTCGAGGACGACGTCGATGTCGAGGTCGCCCCACGGCAGCTGCGTCGGGTCCTTCTCAGCGAAGACGCGGATCGAATGACCGTTGACGACGAGGCTGTCGCCGGAGGCCTCGACAGTCCCCGGGAATCGTCCCAGCGTGGTGTCGAACTTGAGCAGACGGGCAAGCTCCTCGAGGTCACCGAGGTCGTTGATCGCGACGACGTCGATCTCGCTGTTGCGCTCACTCAGCGCGCGCAGGGTGGCGCGACCGATGCGACCGAATCCGTTGATGGCGATGCGGGTCAATGTCTCTCCTTGGGAGGTCTGATAACCGGTACACCACCATGATCTCGAGTTCGGAGCGCCGGCAACAGTGGCCAGCACGACAGTCTGCGAAAGATTCTCGCCAGTCTTATTGCCAGAGAGCGCAAGTTTTCGGCCATGTGGCCGAATGCGGGGAGACCTCACACCGGGTGTCGCGCCCAGAACTCTAGAGAACCGACTCGCGCCGGCCCTCGGCTCACCCGGAGAACGAGTGACGATACTCGTTCGGGGAGATCGAGAGGATGCGCTGGAAGTGCATCCGCAGATTCGCCCCCGTGCCGAGTCCCACCTGGTCAGCGATCTGCTCGATCCCCAGATCGGTGTTCTCCAGGAGCTCCCGGGCGAGGTCGACGCGGGCGCGGAGCACCCACTGCATCGGCGTGTACCCGGTGTCCTCGACGAACCGCCGTGAGAACGTCCGCACCGACACCCCCGCGTTGGCCGCGAGCTGCGCGAGCGTGAGCTCCTCCCCGATGTGCTGCAGCGCCCACTGCCGGGTGTCGGCGAAGACATCGCCCAAGGGCTCGGGCACGCTGCGCGGCACGTACTGCGCCTGACCGGCGCTGCGGTAGGCGGCGGCGACGAGCCGCCGGGCCACCTGATTGGACAGCCCGACCCCGTGATCGCTGCGGATGAGATGGAGACAGAGGTCGATCGCCGAGGCGGCGCCCGCCGAGGTGAGCAGCTGCCCTTCGTCGATGAACAGGACGTTCTCGTCGACGTCGATCGTCGGATACCGCCGGGCCAGCGCCTGCGCCGTCGACCAGTGCGTCGTCGCCCGCCGACCCGACAGCAGCCCCGTGCGGGCAAGGACGAAGGTGCCGGTCGACAGAGCTGCGATCCGCGCTCCCCGCTCGAAGGCTGTGAGGAGGGCACCGATGACGGCTGCCTGAGGTTCCCCGTCGACCGCCGAGGCGGCACCGGGGATGAGGATCGTATCGGCCTCGGCCAGGGCGTCGAGGCCCCGGTCGAGTGCGTATGCCAGACCATCGGAGCCGGTGACCGTTCCGGCCTCGACGCCGCAGACGACGACCGAGTACGGCCAGGCGGTCGCGGTCGTCGCCGACCCGCTCACCTGCCCGGTGACGCTGTTCGACTCGGCCCCGAAGACCTGGACCGGGACGCCGAGGTCCATCGCTGAGACCCCGTCGAGCGCGAGCACGGCGATGCGGTGCGGTTCGCGGCGTGCACTGCGCCGAGGCTGGGGCAGGAGATCGTCGGCTGTCATCGTGCCTCAAGTCTAGGCAGTGAGAGCCCGCTCAGTATGCGTAGCCGCCGGGGATGACGCCGGGCACGGCGGCGACTGCGCCTCCGCTGCCACCCGCAGTGATTCCCGCGCCTCCGCTTCCGGCGACGAGCCCCGCCGGTGCCGGGGCCCCTGCCCCCGCCGCACCGGGAGCAGCCGCAGTACCGCTGGGAACATCACTGCCGGGTACCGCAGTGCCCACGGCCGCGGGAAGCCCGGCGCGCGCCTCGGCGACACCCGTCAGCGGACCCGGGGCCACTGCCTTCTCGGGCACGGCGGACGGCGTGGGAGGGACCGCCTCGACGGGAACAGCCTCGGTGATGGCTTCGAACATGGCCAGGGTCCCGTGCTGGGCGGCCAGGGACACCGGCTCGGGATCGGAGGAGAGCTTGACGCCGACGGTCTGGGTGGCCCGGTCGACGTAGAGCATCTGGCCGTGGATGCCGATGCCGATGACGACGTCGCGGTTGGCCGAGGGCACCCAGAACTGGCTGCGGTACATCCCGCCCGGGTACGACTGTCCTGACGGGGAGTCGGCGAAGACCTGGGCCGAGTCAGGACCGCCTGCGAAGATGTCATCGATCCACGCCTGCGAGACCACCCGGGTCCCGTCCGCGTTGACGCCTCCCCGGGCGATCATCTCGCCGAAGCGCCCGAGGTCGCGCAGCGTCGTGCTGATCGCGCCGTCGGCGATCGACCCGCCCCACCGGTCCTGGCAGACCTGCGCGGCATGGGCGGCACCGATCCGCGACCACACGAACTCGCTGGCCACGACGGCGAAGGGACGGCCGACGACGTTCTCGCAGATCCATGCGAGGACGTCGGTCTCACAGCTGCGGTAGACGAAGGAGCTGCCGTGGTCGCGGACCTTCGTGAGCTTCGTGAGGAAGTCCTTGATCCCATGCGCCGAGGTGGGGGTCCGGGGCGCGAAATCGACGGCTTCGAAGAGGCTGCGGATCTCCGAGCCCTTCGTCAGGTATTCCTCGGAGAACTTCACCCCCGAACGCATGTCGAGGAGGTCCCGGACGGTGGCGCCGGCGTATCCGCTCTCGGAGAGCGCGGGGATGTGGGTGGTGACGAGGTCGTCGACGCTGAGCATCCCCGCATCGGCGAGGGCGCCGACGACGATCGAGACGATCGACTTGCTCACGGAGAAGAGCATGTGCCGGCGCGCGGGCTTCATCGGCCACGCGTACTCCTCGGCGATGGCCACGCCGCCGCGGGTGACGAGCCAGGCGTCGGTGTAGGTGTTCTCGAGCACGTCGCCGATCGTCGCCCAGCCCTCATCGTCGGCCGCGGCCCACTTCTTCGCGTCGATCTTCAGGGGTCGGAAGTCGTTGTCCTGGGAGACGTATTCGCTCACGGAGCCGATGCCGCGCGGAATCCCGGCGCTGGGGAAGATCTCCTCCATCCGGGTGAGCGCGAACGCGAAGTACTCCGGCCACTTCCACGAATCGAGGTCGATGCTCTCGAGGATCGCCTCGGAGGGGTCGACGATCGCGTCTTCGCTCGCAGAGGTGAGCTCCCCGACGTGCGGCAGCGGCCGCCTGCCGTTGCCGCCGGGTCCGTTCGCGCCCGGCCCGTTCGTGTCGGTGTCGTCGGTCGGATCCTCGCCGAGGCGGTCCTTACCGGAGGAATCGCGATCCCTGCGACTGCCGCCGTTGCCCTGGCTGCCGCGTCCGCGGCGACGATCGGTGCCGGCGTCGTGCCCGGTATCTTGCCCGGGGTCCGTCGATTCGGGGCTGTCAGCGGCTGTCTTGTCGTCGCCGTCGATGCCCTTCGTGTTGCCCGACAGCGCCCCGATGCGTCGGGTGGCGGGGTTACGAGTCAGGCTGTGGAGCACCTTCTTCATATCCGCCATCTCTGCCTCCGTCTGTCGTCTCATGCACCGTTGAGCCTACCTCTCGGACATGTGCGACAACAGTCACCGGACCATCGAATCGCGGTAACCGCTGAGTCACGCTCTGAGACTCAGGTCTGCCACCAGGCACAACGCTCACCCACGTTACCCATCAGTTATTTAACTTACAACCATCCGATACGAAGAGTTCAGCTCCGGGCCGCAGTCGGTTCGTCGAGCCGATTCGTCGAGGCGGTTCATCGAGGGGGTCCGCCGAGGCGGTTCACCGCGGAAGTTCACCGCTGTCCGTCCACCGCGGGCCCCGCCTCGGCGGGATCTGTCCCCGTCGTGGGCGCTGTCGCCTGAAGGAGCGCGGCGAGCGCCGGGAGGATGAGCACCGTGCAGGCCCCTGCGAGGACGAGGAGGGAGCCGACCTCGGCGGTGATCAGCTCGGAGCTCTCGGCCAGGGAGGTCACGGCGACGATGATCGGCAGTCCGGTGGCCCCGTAGAGGCCGATCTGCGTCTGCTGGCGCAGTCCCGTGACGCCCGGGGTGATGTGGAGGAACCGTTCGCCGAGGACGAGCGGGAGTCCGCGCAGGAGGACGATCGCGGCGAAGAATCCGAGGAGCATGAGCGGCGCCTCGGCGACGGCGGCCACGGCGATGCCCATGCCCGAGTAGACGAAGAAGACGGGGATGAAGAAGGAGAACCCCAAGGTCTGCAAGCCGGTCTCGAGACGATCGGTCGCCTCGGCGGGGGCGATCCTGCGCACGAGCATGCCCGCGATGAACGCCCCGAGGACGACGTCGAGGTCGAGGACGGCGGAGAGGAACATCAGGCTGATGAGGACGAGCATGATGACCCGCAGCACGAGCTGTGAGGTGCCGCTGGCGCCGTCGATGAGGGCGCGGCGCAGGCCGGGGATGCGGCTGCCGAGGTGGAGGGGGAGGACGACGGTGAGGACCATGATGACGACGAAGGCGACGAGGACGAGGGCATTGAGGGAGAAGTCGCGGCCGGTCAGCAGCAGTGCCATGGCGAGCACGGGACCGAGTTCGCCGACGGCGCCGTGGACCATCGTGCCCGCGCCCACAGGGGTCCGCAGCACCCCGGCGTTGCTGAGGATCGGCAGGAGCGTGCCGAGCGCGGTCGAGGTCAGGGCGATGCCCACGGCCGCCCAGCCGAAGAATCCGATCTCGCCGGCGACGAGGGCGGTGAAGACGACGGCGAGGGCGAAGCTGACCGCCCACACCAGCCAGGAGAGCCGGCCCTGGCGCGAGCGCATCGCCTGCGGGTCGATCTCGAACCCGGCGAGGAGGAAAAGGAGGCCGAGTCCGATCTCGGAGAGCAGGCCGAGGCTTTCGCTCGGCGCGGCGAGGCCGAGGACCGACGGTCCGATGAGAAGCCCGCCGAGGAGGAGCCACACGGTGTCGGGCACCCAGCCGCGGGAGGCTCTGGCCAGCAGCGGGGAGACGCACACGACGAGGACCATGAGAACCAGTGGCGCGAACTCCTCTGCCGTGTCCATAGACGACAGAGTACAAGGCCTGAGGTCGGTTCGGTCTGTCACGCGGGTGGGCAGTTCCGCTAATCTCGGGGCAGAGGGCTCTTCGCCGAGGTGCGGACCACGAGCACAGCATCCGGTCCCGTCCCCGCGGAGGCAGTCGATGACGATCCGAGGAGCGACACGCGATGCCGGTGACACAGCTCGACCCCGACCGCAGCACCGACTGCCTCACGATCGCCTGGCAGCTGCCCGCGACCGCCGATGCGGTGTGGGCGCACCTGCAGAACGTCGAGATGATCAGTGAGTGGCTGGGGCGTCCGCTCGTCTTCGACACCCGCCTCGGCGGGGAGATCATCATCGACCATGCCGACAGCTACCTCTGCCGCTCCGAGGTGCTCGCGATCGGCGAGAAGGGTGCTGACGAGGAACGGGGTGCCGAGGAGCAGGTTGGCGGGGACGGTGCTGGTCAGGAACGTGCCGGTCAGGATGGCGCCGAGGATGCCGTCGAGCACAGTGCGGAACTGAGCTGGTCGTTTCCCGACGAACCGACGAGCCGGATCGCCGTCACGGTCTCGACCACCGAGGAGGTCGACGGCCGTGGGCCCGCGGCGGTCCCAGAGCAGGACGCCACCGCACCGGCCGCGGAGAGTCAACCCTCGGCGATGCTCCTCCTGCGCCACCGGGGACTCGGGGACCTCATCGACTCCTATGCGACCGGGTGGCTCACACACCTCAGTTATTTCGAGGCCTCACTCGCAGGCTCACCCTTGCCGCAGTCCCAGTTCTGGCCGCTGTGCGCGACGTTCGACCGGCTCGTCGAGGAACGGCGGAGCTAAGTTCATCGGTCCCGGGCGACCCGACGTTCACGGCCACGGGCAACCTGCACTGCGCCCGGCGACCGCCGTGCTGCTCGTGGCCGTGCGGTCACCGGTCGACGACGGCCCACATCGTCGTCGAATCCTCATCGGAGACGAGGACGAAGCGTCGCCCAGAGGACAGAGCGGCGAACTCGGAGCCCTTCCGCTCACTCACGGTCTTCCCTGTCGCCGAGTCGTAGAAGCGCGTCCACCCCGCATCGGTGACGACGACGAGCCCGAGCTCCGGGATCACTCCCTGCCCGCCCCACGGCATTCCGAACTGCCCGTCGTCCGCTGCCTCCACCTCGCCGACGGGTCGCGGATCCCCGGCCGACCACACGGTCGCACCGGTCCGCGCATCGAGCGCATCGACACCGGATTCGAGCCCGGGCACGATGACGAGCGGGCCCTCGGGTCCGTCGACCGGTGCGGTCTGCGGGGCGCCGGGGAAGCCGATCGAGTCGAAGGCCGCCTCGGGGGCATCGGCCTCCCATGCCTTCAGCCCGCCGGTCGTTCCCTGGTATTTGATCGCCGAGGCGTAGAGCTGGGGCTGCACGCACGTCGCCTCGCCCTTCGGGGTGAACTGGAGGTCGACGGTGCACACCGGGTCGAAGGTGTCCGTCATCGTCGCCTCCGCCGTGGTGTCGGCGATCGCCATGACCGGGCTCGCTGCCGGCGGCGGCCCGGCGGGGAGGTCGAGGACCGCCGCACGTGTCACCGCTGAGCTCATCGGGTCGTCGGGGTCGTCGGTGCCGTAGACGTAGAGGGCGGAGGCCGCCTCGGTGGTGGGCAGGACGTCGTAGTAGTCGAATCCGGTGTCGTCGACCGAGCGCGCCTGCTCGAGGGAGATCGTCGAGTGCTTCCCGGAGCCCAGGTCGATCCGGGTGAGCGCCGAGTCGCCGTCGTCCTCCCACGAGAGGTAGCCGGTCGACCGGTCGGGTGAGATGTTCACCCGCGCACCGCCGAAGGTCCGCGATTTCGGCCCCACCGACAGTGCCGGCCACGCTTCCTTCCCGGTCTTCGGGTCGAGGGCGACGACGGTGAGGTTGCCGTCCGCCGAGGTGGGCTGACATCCCGGTTCCTCGATCGCCCCGTAGTAGCTGAGGAGGATGAGGTCGCCGTCGCCGAGGATGGGGGCGGTTCCCGTCGTCTGCGATCCGAAGCCTTCGGGCATATGGCAGGACTCGCTGCCGCCGGGCAGGGTGTACGCCCACTGTTTCGTGCCGTCGGCCCACGAGTAGGCCGCGGTCTTTCCCGAGTAGTCGTGGATGACCACGGTGTCACCGACCGAGTAGGCCTCCGCTCCCCCGCGTTCGTCGTCGATGCGGGTGGGCATGCTCCACAGTTCGGTTCCCTTCGCATCGATCGCGCGAACCTTCTGGGCGTTCCAGTCCGTGACGAGGGCCCGTCCGAGTCCGTCGTCGACGATGATCGAGGAGAGGTAGTCGAGGTCGATCGGGTCGCTGAGCACCGGCTTCGTCGTCGGTGTCGGGCTCGGCTGGCTCGCAGGCGATCCCGAACTGCAGCCGGCGAGGGTGAGCAGCAGCGCGGCGGTGAGCGCCGCGACCGGGCGCAGCCTCATGGCAGAAGTCTCGTGGTCATATCCAGATGATAGGTCACCCGTAGTCAGGCCGACCGCGTCGCCTCAGTGCGCTTCGGTCGCCGTCGGTCCCGTGTCCGTGCCTCCCTCTACGATGAGTCCATGACCGCACAGCGCAGCGTGGGAATCGTCCTCTTCGAGGGCTTCGAGCTCCTCGACGTCTTCGGCCCGGTCGAACTGCTCAGCGTCCTGCCCGAGGAGTACCGGATCGTCTACCTCGCCGACGAGCCGGGTCCGGTGCGCAGCAGTCAGGGCGCCGAGGTGGTCGCCACCGAATCCTTGGCCGCTGGCCGCACTCCTGACATCGTCCTCATCCCCGGCGGGGCGGGCACTCGCCTCCTCGTCGACGATGAGGTCTTCCTCGACCGGTTCGCCACATGGGCATCGCCCTCGCCGATCATCACTTCGGTGTGCACGGGTTCGGCGGTGCTCGCGGCGGCCGGACTCCTCGAGGGCTACCGGGCGACGTCGAACAAGCGCGCCTTCACGTGGGCTGCGACTCATGGCGATGATGTCGAATGGGTGCCCCATGCCCGGTGGGTCGAGGACCGCGACCGGTGGACGTCCTCGGGTGTCGCCGCGGGCATGGACATGACGGCCGCGCTCATCGCCCACCTCAGCGGGCAACCGGCAGCACGCGACGCCGCTCGGATCATCGAACTCGAGGTCCACGACGACCCCCGCTGGGATCCCTTCGCCGAGCACTACGGGCTCGGGAGGTGATCACTGGGACACGCCGCTGATGAACGCCGCAAGCTCAGGCGAACCCGAGGTCCTCGGCGACGCGGATCGCTCGGGCCCGCGAATCGACGCCGAGCTTCGCGAAGACGTTGACGAGGTGGCTCTTCACCGTCGCCTCGGTGACGAAGAGCTCCTGCGCGATCTGCGCATTCGACGCCCCGGTCGCGAGCAGCCGGACGACCTCGAGTTCCCGCCTCGTCAGCTGCGGTGCCGGATTGCGCATCTGCGCGATCGCCTTCGCACTGATCTCCGGTGGCAGGTACGTCTTCCCTTGGGAGGCGGACTCGATCGCCGTGGTGATCTCCGCCGGTTCGATGTCCTTGAGGAGGTAGCCTGCGGCACCGGCGCTCAACGCGGCGACGATCTCGGCATCGTGGTCGAAGGTCGTGAGAATGAGGACTGCGGGCGGGGTCGGCAGGGCGCGCAGCTGCTTCGTCACTGCGATCCCGTCCATGCCCTCGCCCAGACGCAGGTCGCAGACGACGACATCGGGTTCGGTCGAGGCGACGAGGACGAGCGCCTCGGCGCCGTCACCGGCTTCGCCGACGACCTCGATGTTCTCGGGTGCGTCGATGACCGCTCGCAGTCCGGCCCGCACAACGGGGTGGTCATCGATGAGCACGACACGGATCGTCATCCGCTCACTCCTCTGGTCGGTACGGTCGCCGATATCGCGAATCCTGCGCCGGGGTTCGTCTCGATGACGAGGTCCCCGCCGAGTTCGCGCATCCGCGCGGCGATGAAGTCGAGGCCGAACCCTGAGTCGGTGCCGCGGGTGCGGGCATCATGGTCGGCCATGCCCACCCCGTCGTCGACGATGTCCATGCGGATCATGCCCTCGGAGTCGATGAGGCTGACCTTGACCCTGGATGCCTGCGCGTGCTGTCGGACGTTGGCGAGCGCGGACTGTGCGGTGCGCAGCAGGGCGACCTCCACCTCGGCGGGCAGCGGCGGCACGGTCTCGTCGACGTCGAGGCGAGTGCTCAGACCGCTCTCCTTCTCCAGCCGGGTCAACAGGCGCCGCAGCGCGGCCGGCAGGGCCCCGTCCTCGAGTTCGGCGGGGGTGAGTTCGGCGATGATCCGGCGGATGTCACGCGATCCCTGGGCGGCGAGGCTCTCGACCTGGCGGAGAACATCGCGCGCATGCGGATCGGTGGTGCGATCGACCTCGGCGTGGGCGATGAGACGGATCGAGGAGATCTCCTGCGCGACAGTGTCGTGGACATCGCGCGAGATCCGTGTGCGCTCCCGGATCTCCCCCGCATGGCGTTGTGTGAGCGCGAGTTCGTCCTGCAGGTCGACGAGGCTGCGGTGAGCGGCTTCGAGCGAGTGGATGAGCTCCTCCCGGCGTCTGCCCTCCCGGAGGAGTTCGATGTAGCCGCGGGAGAGCCCGAGGGCGAAGACCGCACCGATGAGGGAGCCGATGACGCTCGGCGTGCTCACCGCACCGTGGTGGAGCAGGGGCGCGGCGATCGTCGCGAGATAGGTCGCTGCGGTGAAGACCACGGCGATGCGCAGGGAGAACAGGTGCCCGGCGAGGAGCCAGAGGAGGAACGCGACCCAGATGAACTCGGCGGAGACGACGAGCATGAGCAGCCAGATGACCGCGAGGACGACGAGCCACCATTTCGCGAGCACGACCGCATCGGACCTCGCCGCCCGCACCGCACCGAGGACGTACCACGCGAGGAAGACGACGCTGACCGCGATCACCGCGGGCAGCGGGGCACCCACGGAGACCGCCCGGAGGCACGAGATGACGGTGAGGACGAGGGCGATCGCGTGCTGCCCGATCTCCATCGTGCGCACCGTCCAGCCGTGTGAGCCCACGTCCACCCCTCCCCTCTGTCCGTCAGCATATCGGGCGCCGGGGCGCACCGCGGAGCTGCGCGGTGCACCCCGAGTCCCGGCCAGGACCTGATCGCCGTCCCGGCCATCCGCGCGATCGCCGTCGCCCGGCGATGGGAGCAGAACCGCCGAGGCGGCCGGTCGTTCGCGCATCAGTGCCGAGCCGTGTGCGCCGGGTGTCCGGCAGCCGCCGGAGCGTCGCCGGCTGGCGCACCGCTCACCGGCACACCTCCAGCCTGCACGCGGGCAATCCCGCCGCGGGCGATCCTCCGGTTCGGCCACCAGATCCGGTCTCCGGCGAGTCCGAAGATCGAGGGAACGATGACGGTGCGCACGAGCACGGTGTCGACGAGCACCCCGACGCCGACGATGAGCCCGAGCTGACCGAGCACCATGAGCGGCAGCATGCCGAGGGCTGCGAAGACTCCGGCGAGCACGATGCCGGCGCTCGTGATGACTCCACCGGTGTGGGCGACGGCGTCGATGATGCCCTGTCGGGCGCCGTGGAGCTCCGACTCCTTCTTCGCCCGGTGGGAGAGGAAGATCGAGTAGTCGATGCCGAGGGCCACGAGGAAGAGGAACGCGAGGATCGGCACCTGCGCATCGATCGCGGCCTGCCCGAAGAACAGCCGGCTGAGCACCGACCCGAGTCCGATCGCGGCCGCCGCCGAGGCGATGTTGACCACGAGCAGGGCGAGCGCGACGAACGGTGCGCGCAGCACCCCCAGGAGGATGACGAAGCTGATCGCGAGCACGAGCGGGGCGATGGTTTCAAAGTCCCGGGCATTGCCGTCGCGGGCGTCGAGTTCCGAGGCGGCGGCCCCTCCCACCTCGGCGTTCGCACCGTCGATGCCGTGCACATCGGCGCGCAGCTCTTCGACGAGGGCGAGCCCTTCGGGACTGTCGGGAGCGTATTCGCCGGTCACCATGATCTTCGCGGTCGACTGTCCGTCGATCGTCGTCTCGTCGACCGGAACGGCGCGGACGACTCCGTCGATTCCGCTCACGGAGTCGACGACCTCATCGGCCTGATCGGCATCGGCGACGATCCAGATCGGCTGCGACTCCCCGGGCGGGAAGTGATCGCCGAGGACCTCGAGACCCTGCGCCGACTCCGACTGCACCCGGAACTTCTCCTCCTGGTCGAGTCCCACGGTGGTGCCGATGAGACCGGTGGCCATGATGCCCAGCAGGACGACCCCGACGCCGAGGTGGAGCCCCGGCCGGCGCACCACCCAGGTCGCGACCCGCCGCCAGAACGACGGTCGGGCAGCGGCAGGGCCGACCGCCTCGGCGCCGGAATCCTCGGCATCCTCACGGACCCCGCCGTCGGCCTTGGGCACGAACGGCCAGAACACACGCTTGCCGCAGATCGCGAGCACCGGGGGCAGGGCGAGAAGGACGGCGGCAGCGGCGATGAGCAGACCCGCGGCCGCGGTGATGCCGAGCCCGCGAGTGCCGGGGATGACGGCGAAGACGAGGCTGAGCAGGGAGAGGACGACGGTGAGGTTCGAGGCGAGGATCGTGCCGACCGTGTGCCGCCATGCCGAGGCGAGCGCGAGGCGATGGTCGGCTTCGCGTCCGAGCTCCTCGCGGTAGCGGGAGATGAGGAGGAGCGCGTAGTTCGCTCCCGCTCCGAAGACGAGGACGCTGATGATGCCGGCGTCGAACTGGAGGTCGAGGGCATCGCCGATCGCCGCGGTCACGGTCGAGGCGAGCCCGTCGGCGGTGCCGATGACGAGCAGCGGCAGCAGCCAGAGGATCGGCGACCGGTAGGTGAGGATGAGGAGGAGGGCGACGATGACGATCGTGACGATGAGGAGGGTGAAGTCGGCGCCGTCGAACGCCGAGGCGATGTCCGCCCCGATCGCCGGACCGCCGGTGACGAGCATGGACACTCCCGAGTCTTCGAGGGCCTGCGCGTCCGCGTCGGAGGCGATCGTCGTCCGCAGGACGTCGACGACGTCCGCGGTCTGAGTGTTCGTCATGCCCACGGTGATCGGCACCATGAGCAGTGCCGCCTCCCCGTCATCGCACGTGACCGGCCCGCTCACCTGTCCGTCACCGGAATCTGCGGGCGCCTCCTCGCCGAGGTTGTCGCGCAGCTTCGCCAAGCCCGCTTGGTCTGCTGCGGTGAGGGCAGCCCCGTCGGTCCGGGAGGCGACAACCATGACGGTCTGCTCGTCGGCGTCGGGGAACTTCGCGAGGACATCGGCGACGCGGCTCGATTCCGAGTCCGGCGGGGCCGATTCGATGGGTCGGTCCTCGCCGGCGCCGGCGAGGAGTCCGAAGAGGAGGGTGACGACGATGAGGACAGCGCCGAGGCTGATCCACGCACCGCGCTTCGACGCAAGGAATGCGCCGGCGTGAGCAAGGGAATTCTTCATAGTCCCAGCTCATCAATTTACGGCGCTCGGCACATCGCCTGTCAGTTGAGACTTCGTCTGCAACTTTCGATGGGGATGCCTACTGCCGCGGGCCAGTTCAGGTCAGTCGATGACGGCTCCCGCGGCCCGCATCTCTGCGAGCGCGGCCGCACTCGATTCGGCGCCGACCCCGGCGATGAGGTCACCGAGGACCCGCACCTCGAGCCCGGCTCCGAGCGCGTCGAGGACGGTGGCGCGCACGCAGTGGTCGGTGGCGATGCCGGCGACGTCCACCTCGGTGACGGTGAGGGTCGTGAGCAGGTCGCCGAGGTGCTCCCCCGTCTCCGTGGTCCCTTCGAATGCGGAGTACGCGGGCACGCCCTGGCCTTTGTGCACGGTGTGGGTGATGGTCCTTGTCTCGAGCAGCGGGTCGAAGGCGGCACCCGCGGTGCCGGCGACGCAGTGGACGGGCCACGAGTCGACGAAGTCGGGCTCGGCGGCGAAATGACCGCCGTTGTCGCCATCGGCATCATGCCAGTCCTGGGAGGCGACGATCGCGTCGTAGTCGGCGGCGCGCGCGCCGAGGTAGTCCGAGATCCCGCGCGCAACCGCATCACCGCCGGTCACGGCGAGCGCTCCGCCTTCGGTGAAGTCGTTCTGGACGTCCACGATGAGAAGTGCCTTCGCCATGTCTCGAGCATAGGCGCTCCCGGCCGGTTCGTCAGGGGGCATTGTGTGGTCGCGGCCAGCCGAGAGCCCACCTGGCGGGACGGATTCGGTGCGGGGACCAGGCGGTCAGACGCGGCGACTGCTCAGAGGAGACCGGAGGCAGCGAAGAGTCGGCGGTAGATGTCGCGGATGACGGACTGTTTGCGGGCGTTGTAGTCCATCGTCGTCTCCCCGGCGTCGCTGGACTCCTCCGCGGCCCGGCGTTTGGCGTCTTCGTAGAGTCGACGGTCGTCCGGGGTCGCGGTCAGCCAGTCACGGAAGAGGCGGTGCCGGACGAATTCGGGGCAGTGGGGGCCGAAGACGTGGAGGTTGCTCAGCGGAGTTCGTTGGGTGCCGTCGGTGTCCTGGTGCCGGAACACCCGGTGCTCGTACCAACCGGGTTCGCGGATGACGAGGTCGTAGCCGACCTCGGCGAGCGCGGGGCGGTAGTCGTCCTCACGGCGGGGATCGGCGACGATGAGGTCGATGTCGATGACGGGTTTGGCGGCGAGGTCCGGCACCGAGGTCGACCCGATGTGCTGGAGCGCGAGCACCCGATCGCCCAGGACGCTGCGGATCGCGGCGGCGAGCTCCTCGTACTGCCCGGCCCATGCCTCGTCGTGGTCGACGATCGCGATGTCGGTGCGCGCACTCGGCTTCACCCACAGGAGCGGATCGTCGAAGTCGGCGAAGGCGACCACCTCAGCGGGGTCCGCGGACGTCGGGTCAGCGGGATTCGCGGATGTCGTGGAGGCAGAGTCGGCGGGCGTCACGCTGCGGATCTGCCGGCGGACCAGTAGAACTGGGAGAAGCGGCGCTTCTTGTCCAGCGGCAGCTCGTGCCGCAGTCGGCTGCGCACCGTGGAGATGAGGCCGCGCTCTCCGGCCGCCCACACGTAGAGCCCGTTCGTGTCGAGGCCGAGTCCGCGGACCTCGTCGACGATCGCCTGACCAGGGGTGTCCGCGCTGTTCACCCACGTCCATGTCGCGTTCGTCCGCTGCCGCTGCGGGATCCCCTCACGGTCGCCGTCGTCCTCGAGGATGGCGGTGACCTCGACCTCGCCGGGAATCCATCCCAGCCAGGAGTTCACGGCCGGCAGGGCGGAGAGATCGCCGAGGAGGACGAGCCTTCTCGTGTCCCCGGGCAGGTCGATGCGCTCCGGGGTGACCGAGGCATCGATCGTCGTCCCGGGAACGGCGTTCATCGCCCAGCGGGTCGCGGGGCCGGGACCTCCGTGCCTCCCGGAGGTGCGGAGGACGAAATCGAGGGCGAACGTTCCGGCGTGGATGTCGACGTCGACGAACGTGTATTCGCGGTGGGTGAACCGGCCGGGACCGCCTGCAGCGCCCTGATCGCCGCTCCTGTCGCCGACGCCGGCCAACGCACCTGCAGCAGTGCCGCTGCGCGGGACGCGCAGACGCACCCACGCCGTGGGATAGACGTCGATGAGCTCGCGGAGCAGATCATCGCCGGTGAAGTGGATCCGCCGATAGCGGTCGCCGAAGTCCTCGACCCCGGTGACGACGACCTCATGGTTAGTGTCGCGCCTGAGGCGTTCGACACCGCGCTGCCAGTTGACCATGATCCGCTCCCGTCAGCTCGATCCTGCCCGTTTGCTTCAGGGTACTCCTGCGGGCACCCTCACGGGAGGGGCGGACGAAACCGCTTCGAGCCGACCGTGGCGGATCAGGCGCGCTTGGCCTCGCGGAAGGCGCGCTTCTCAGCCTTGCGCGCCGCCTTGTCGGCGGCCCGCTCGATCGCCTTGTGCGTGTCGTCGGTGCCGACGATGAGCATGAGGCCGCCGAGCGCGGCAAGGTTCTTCGAGAACTGAAGGCGCTGCGCCGAGGCCTCCGGCTCGTCCTGCTCCCAGAACGCGTGGCCGGCGATCGTCGTCGGGATGAGGGACCCGGCGAGGGCGAGCGCGGACAGGCGCGGCTTGATGCCGAGCAGCAGAGTCGTGCCCGCCGCGAGCTGGATGCCGCCGTTGATGCGCACGAGCAGCTCGTTGTCGTCGGGGAGGACGGGGATGAGCTCCCGAAGCTTGTCCAGTGTCGGGGCCGCCAACTGCACGCGGCCGCCGGGCTTCGTCAGGGCCGCATAGCCGCCGAGGATGAAGATCGGTGCCGTGGACATGCGCCCCACGGTGCGCAGCAGGGATGATCCGAGCATGGGCTTCTCCTTCTCGTCCGGGTGAGGTTCCGTACTGGGCGGGACCGTCGTCCTCAGTGTGACGCTGCGGCCTGATCCACCCACCTGGGGCTTGAGCCTATAGGATGCCCTGTCCCACCTCAACGCCTGACCACGACGAATGCCCGGTGACGAGGCTACCTGGGGGTTCACCTCGGCGAGGGACCGCCGTTCCGGCGAGGGAACTTGACGTCATGCCTCGAGTGCGGCTCCGCCGTGGCTCGGCTGGCGACGGAACTGGCCGGTGAGGATGAGGACGAGGATGACGACGCCCGAGACGATCCACCCGGAGACGCCGAGCATGGTGACGAGTGCGGCGTCGGGGGCCGGGGCGTTGCCGTTGAGGACGAGGGCGAGCAGCATCCCCGCGGAGGCGTTGAGGGCGGCGTGGGCGAATACCGCCGGCCACACCGATCCCGTGCGCAGTCGCAGCCAGCCGAAGAGGATGCTCAGCGCGATGCAGGCGCCGACCATGAGCGCGAGACCGGCGAGATTCGGGCGGGCGAAGTTGTAGCCGAGGAGGATGAGCGGGGCGTGCCAGAGCCCCCAGACGACGCCGATGATGACGAGCAGCGGCCACGTTCCCAGCGGTCGCAGCGAGGTGAGCAGCCATCCGCGCCAGCCCACTTCCTCACCGAAGGCGAACACGGCGGTCGCTGCCGTGTTGACGACGACGATGAGCAGGTAGACGGCGAGCGCAGCGCCGAGGGGCATCGTGTCGAGGCCCGGTAAGCCGGTGAGCGCGCTGCGGAATCCGGAGAGTCCGCCGAGGTCGAGGCTGAGCCAGCCGAACGCCGCAGAGACGAACGCGGCGGCGAGGACGAGGAGGTAGGTGCCGAGCACGGCGAGCCCGGTCACCCCGAGCACGCGTCCCACGGGATAGAGCGGCCACAGGCCGAGGTAGCGGGGAATGTTCGGGATCGTCGCCCGGTGGCGTCTGCGCTGGACGAGCACCGCGGCAACGGTGCCGAGCAGCGGGGTGAACATCAGCGTCGTCGCACAGATCTGCGTGAGCACCGGATCGGCAAGTCCCTTACCGGAGAGCCACAACGGCAGGCACACTAGCCAACCGAGACCCCCGGCGACGAGGATGAAGACCCCGACCTCGAGCCACGGCACCCTGGCGGGCGTAACGGGAGTGTCGGTCGGGGTCTGCGCGGCGGCGGCACCGGCCTGCTGGGACTCGGCGACACCCTCGGTGGGGACCGGCCCACCTGCCGGGGCGACAGCCTCGGCGGGGTCGTGGGACGCAGGGGTGGCGTTCGCCTCGGCGACGGTGGGACGGGGATTGCTGTTCTCAGTCGATGCGCTCATGGTGACCTCCTCAACCAATCTACGACGCGTTCATGCGGCAGGCTTCCCTCTCACGACGGAGATCGGGTCCCCCACCCGGGCGAGGAGCCGGCCCGGGCGCCGGGATGGAGTCTGCTCAGTCGGCGGGAATCCAGGCCTCCGCAACGGGCCTCCGGAGCACCGTTCCTGGTCAGCTACGATGAGCTGGTTGAATCACCGTCGATTCGTGCAAAGGTGCCACCCCATGACCGAACAGCCCCCGCAATCCCCGCAGCAGCCAGGCAGTCCCCAGCCCGGCTCACAGTCAGCCGCACGGGCCGGAACACCGACCGGCGCGCATCTCTCCGATGGCGACCATCTCTCCGTCCTCGGCTACAGCGACTCCTTCGACCGGTCGATGAGCCTGTGGGCGAACTTCGCGCTCGGCTTCACGTATCTGTCTCCGCTCGTCGGCGTCTACTCGCTGCTCGCGGTCGCACTGGCCGCAGGCGGTCCGCCGTCGATCTGGTGGATCGTCATCGTCGCGGCCGGGCAGATGCTCGTCGCCCTCGTCTTCGGCGAGGTCGTCTCCCAGTTCCCCATCGCCGGCGGCATCTACCCGTGGACCCGCAGACTCTGGGGCAAGAAGTACGCGTGGATGGCCGCATGGGTCTACATCTGCGCGATGATCGTCACCATCACCTCGGTGGCGGAGTTCGGGGCGGGCTTCGTCGCGAGCCTCTTCGACTTCGAACTCACCCGCAACGTCACGCTCGTCCTCGCGCTCGTGCTCCTCGTCCTCGCGCTCGCGATCAACTTCAGCGGCACGAAGTGGCTGGCCAGGATCGCGCGCATCGGCCTGTTCGCCGAGCTCATCGGCGTCATCGGGCTCGGCCTCTTCCTCCTCATCTTCGAGCGCAAGCACCCGTTCTCCGTGTTCTTCGACGCGATGGGCGTGGCCGGGGACGGCAGCTACCTCGCCGCGTTCATGGGTGCGGCCGTGGCCGGACTCTTCCTCTTCTACGGCTTCGAAGCGTGCGCCGATGTCGCCGAGGAGGTCTCCGACCCCGCTCGCCGCATCCCCAAGGCGATGATCATGACGATCCTCGTCGGAGCGGTCTCGGCCCTGTTCTCCTTCGGCGGCTACGTGCTCGCCGCCCCCAATCTCGAAGAGATCGTCGCCGGCGAGGTCGCCGACCCGATCCCCTCGATCCTCGAAGGCAGCCTCGGACCGGTGGGCGCGAAGCTCTTCCTTCTCATCGCGATCCTCGCGTTCATCTCGTGCGTGCTCAGCCTCCAGGCCGCGGCCTCCCGCCTGATCTTCAGCTTCGCCCGCGACGGCATGATGCCCGGCCACCGCTGGCTGTCGAAGGTCACCGAGGGCACGAAGGTCCCGCGCAACGCGCTCATCGTCGCCTGCACCGCGCCCGCGCTCATCTGCGTGCTCATCTGGTTCAACGACGGCATCCTCGTCGCGGTCACCTCGTTCGCGATCCTCGGCATCTACCTCGCCTTCCAGATGGTCGTCCTCGCCTCCCTGCGGCAGCGCGCGAAGGGCTGGAAGCCGGCCGGGCCGTGGTCGCTGGGCGCGTGGGGCATCGTCGTCAACGTCCTCGCGCTCGCATACGGGATCTTCGCGATGATCCTCCTCGCCCGGCCCGGCGAGACCGGGGAGTTCTTCGCCGACTACGTCGTCCTCATCGGCCTCGTCGTCGTCCTCGCCGTCGGGTTCCTCTACCTCTTCATCGCCCGCCCCGACCGGAAGTCGGATGCTCCGGAGGACGATGCCATCGCCGTCGCCGAGGCGATCCGCGCCCACCGCGGCGCCTGACCTTCCCGGGTGGGCTGCGACGGTGGGGCAGCCACGATGCGTCCACGCGCGATGTCTCGGGGATTCCGCGCGTGACGGCCCCGGCGCTATGCGCCACCGCTCGCAAGAAGTCCGCACGCGACGCGGTCGTCCCGACGGCCTCACTCGCCACTCGCAAGAAGTCCGCACGCGATGCACTTGCCTACCGCGTGCGGACTTTCTGCTCGCGATACGGCGTGCGTGGCAGAGCGCGGGTCCTCGAACGCCCTTACCGAAACCGCCGCCAGCACCAACCGCTCGGTTCTGATCCCTATGGCATGGATGCATCCAGCGCACTGGCACCCGAACCGAGCGGTCGTGGGCGCGCTCACTGCTGAGCCGCCTCGGCGCGTACCGGGGCTGACTTCGCGCGGAACGGCGCAAAGTCATCGCGGAACGCCGGACCACCTCGGCGATGCCACATAAAAATTCATTCCTATGCATAACAATTCGACACGGACACCTCCAGCGGGATACAGTGATGACCATGTCGAAAGTTCTCTCTTCTCTCCCTGTCGGCGAGCACGTCGGAATCGCCTTCTCCGGCGGCCTGGACACCTCCTGCGCGGTCGCGTGGATGCGCGACAAGGGCGCGATTCCGTGCACCTACACCGCGGACATCGGCCAGTATGACGAGCCCGACCTCGACGGCGTGACCGCTCGGGCGAAGGAGTACGGCGCGGAGATCGCCCGGTTCGTCGATGCCAAACGCCTCCTCGTCGAGGAGGGGTTCGTCGCCCTGCAGTGCGGTGCGTTCAATGTCCGCTCGGGCGGGAAGACCTACTTCAACACGACGCCGCTGGGCCGGGCCGTGACCGGCACGATGCTCGTGCGCGCGATGAAGGAGGACGGCGTCGACATCTGGGGCGACGGGTCGACCTACAAGGGCAACGACATCGAGCGCTTCTACCGGTACGGCCTCATGGCCAACCCGAAGCTGCGGATCTACAAGCCGTGGCTCGACTCGTCCTTCGTCGAGGAGCTCGGCGGCCGGCAGGAGATGAGCGAATGGCTCGTCGCCCACGGCTACCCGTATCGGGACTCCGCCGAGAAGGCCTACTCGACCGATGCGAACATCTGGGGGGCGACCCACGAGGCGAAGAGCCTCGAGTTCCTCGATGCCGGACTCGACATCGTCGAACCGATCATGGGCGTCGCGGCCTGGCGCGATGACGTCGAGGTCGAGACGGAAGAGGTCTCCGTCCGCTTCGAAGCCGGCCGGCCCGTCGCGATCAACGGCGAGGTCTTCGACGACCCCGTGGCACTGGTCTACAAGGCCAACGAGGTCGGCGGACGGCACGGACTCGGCGTCTCCGACCAGATCGAGAACCGGATCATCGAGGCGAAGTCGCGCGGCATCTACGAAGCCCCGGGCATGGCGCTGCTCCACATCACGTACGAGCGCCTGCTCAACGCGATCCACAACGAGGACACGATCGCCCTCTACCACGAAGAGGGACGCCGGCTCGGGCGGCGGATGTACGAGGGCCGCTGGCTCGACCCGCAGTCGCTCATGCTGCGCGAGTCCATGCAACGGTGGGTCGCCTCGGCGATCACCGGCGAAGTGACCCTGCGCCTGCGCCGCGGTGACGACTACACGATCGTCAACACGACGGGTCCGGCGCTGAGCTACCACCCGGAGAAGCTGTCGATGGAGCGCGTCGGCGACGCCGCGTTCGGTCCCGAGGACCGGATCGGACAGATGACGATGCGCAACCTCGACATCGCCGACTCCCGTGCCCGCCTCGAGCAGTACGCGGCCATGGGCATCGTCTCGGGTCCGACTTCGGAACTCGTGGGATCGCTCGAGGCCGGCGGCGCCGAGGAGATCGCCAGCTCCCCCGTCGACGTCGATGCCGATGTCGATCGCTCCGGACTCTCGGCTGCGTTCGACGCCGGCACGGACTGAGCGTCCCGGCTGCGGCGATCGATGCGTCCATTACGGGCACCGGGCGCTCGCGTGCGAAGCTCTGCGAGCTGAGGTTCGCCGGCACTCCCCTGACCCGGGTCGCGTTCGCGCGTCCCGCGACGTCGCACCGGCACCGGTGTTGTTGCTGGGCGGCGTCAGCGTGGTGGGTTCTGTTCGAATGGGTCTTGGATTTCGAACGGAACCCACCACGCAAGCTTTCCCCAGGTCCACCTTGACCGGCCCCGGGCCGCTGGTGAGACTGTGTCCATGACCGCCCCGAAACCCGGCACAGTCTCCGCCGACACAGGGCAGCCGCTCACCATCGCCGAGGCGATCGCCGCCGAACTGCGTCTGCGCGGAACCCCCGAGCGCGCCGCCAAGGAGAAGGCGTACCTCAAGAGCCCCCTCGATCACTGCGGTGTGAGCGTGCCCGAGACTCGCTCGATCGTCACCGCACAGCTGCGGTCCGTCGAGGGCGGAGCCGGAGCCGGCGTCAGCCGTGACTTCGCAGTCGCGGTCGCCGAGGCGCTCTGGGAGACCCCGATCCACGAACTCCGGTCGGCAGCGGTCATGGTGCTCATCACAGCGAAGGACCACCTCGGCGGAGACGATGCCCCGCTCATCGAACGGTTCCTAAGGGAGTCGCGCACGTGGGCCCTCGTCGATCCTCTCGCCGGCGATCTCGTCGGTCCCCTCACCGAGGTGACCGCAGACTTCGATCCGGTGCTCGAGAGATGGGCGGTCGATAAGGACTTCTGGCTTCGACGCTCCGCGCTGCTCGCGCATCTGCGGCCGCTGCGTGCCGGCGGCGGCGACTTCGACCGTTTCTCGCGTTTCGCCGACGTGATGCTTCAGGAGCGTGAGTTCTTCATCCGCAAGGCGATCGGCTGGGTGCTGCGCGACACCGCGAAGAAGCGGCCGGACCTCGTCTTCGAGTGGTTGCTTCCCCGTGCCCGCCGAGCCTCGGGCGTGACGATCCGGGAAGCGATCAGACCGCTGTCGCCCGAGCAGCAGGCCGCGATCCGTGCCGCAGATCGCTCGGACTGAGCGGCTTTGGCCCGAGAATACTGGACAACGCGGGGAGGCCCATATCGTCAGTGCAGAGCCTGTGTCTGAGCAAACTGCTAGTTTCGAAGCACCGACAGATTCCCGTTCGGCGAGAGTTGCCCGATGTTCGACTGGAGCTAATAGATGGCGGAACTACGCAATGCGTTCAATCCACGCGCGCCACACTTCTACAAAGATCCCAGCTGGTCTGCCGGCGACGCTTTCTGCAGTGAACGTCGGGTTGAGCGCATTTCGCAAGGCCTTCAATCAGAGACAGATGTCACTCGGGTTCTTGCATTCTTCGTTGGGGAATTCGGCGATAACCTCGCCAGAATCTTTCTGAACCTGGCTGGCGTTGACCAGCCTGGGACCGACTTCGAGTCATGGGTCGGAAGCGAATGGCTGAGTGCAGCAGGCGTCAGGATACCGGGTCGCCAGCGATCGCCCGACATCATCGTCACTGCACGAGAAGAAATTCGCAATGTGCTCCTCATTATCGAGGTGAAGGGTAATGCCTGGGTCAACGGCGGATGGGGTTACTGTCCAGTCCACGGAGGACTTCAGGGGTATTCCAACCAGATCATCTGCTATGCAGGCAACTGCTGGAGCACAGCGGATCTTGCTGTGGTGCCCCGCCTGATCATCGGTCCAGATTCGCACAAGTCGCTTTTCGGAGGATGGGGACGCAAAGGGATCGTCAAAGAGGACATCGCCCGCTATGGGTTATCTGAAGCTTTCGAAGCTCAACGCTCCGCCATCGAGAAATGGCAGTTCGCCGGCCTTCGAACGCTAGAGGCCCGAATCAAGGACTTGAGTCCTTCCGATGCAAGGAGGGATGCGCTGTATGTCCTGAGCCCTTGGCTCGACCGAATCGGCGTGTGACAAGACACCTGTCTCGCCCAGTCTCGGAACATCACCGATAACCTCGGCGGGGCCTCCTCAGGCGGTGTTACGGAACGGTGAAATAGGAGTCGATCCGAGTACCAGACCGGTCAGAACCTCAAACATCCGCACTCAACGTGTTCCGGAGGAGCGCAAAGCTACAGCCAGCCCCGACAAGTACGTTTCGACGACGTCGCGGACGACGTGGGTGTCAACGCCGAAACACTGGTGGACGAGTACATTTCTGAACCCGCGGATCTCCGGCCAGGCAATTTCCGGGTGTGCCTCAGTGACCTCCGGTGGGAGGTGATTGGCCGCTTCACCGATGATCTGGAGATTGCGTTCGATGGCGTCCTCAGCCATCTCAGCGAGTGTGGCATCCCCATCGTCAAGAGCTTCGACGTAGCGTTGGCAACGGTCGACTGCGTCTAGGATGTCAGAGATCCGCTGATCAGGGCTGCGACTCACAGTGGTACCGCGTCCGCAAGGACTGAAGCCGACATGCCGCGCTTGAGCAGCTGTATGGGGAATACGTCAATATCGTCGCGGCCGAACAGTTCACGTGTCTCTTCCAGGAGTCCGGAAGCTCGCATGAGGAGGTTCCCGTCAGCTGGGTCCATTTCGACAAGGATGTCAATGTCGCTTCCCGACTCAGCCGTCCCGCGTGCGACGGACCCGAACAGACTCGGGTTGGTCGCTTTGTATTTTTCCAGGAGCGCAAAGAAGTCGTCGCGGCGCGCGTCCACGAGCTCGCGCAAGGCGAGCGTCTCGGGCGTCACTGCGGTCTCACTCACTCTTCCAGAGTAGCGGTGCCGCACCGCGCCTGGGAACATCACTCGCTGCGCTGACCGCACCAAGTGGCAATGAACGAGGCCGCCTCCATAGAATGGTGTCGGCCTCGTGCACTGAGGGTCGCACAAAGGACTGGGATCTCTAGATCTCAACCACCACCTCGGCGGCACCGAGGAGATCGCCAGTTCCCCCGTCGACGTCGATGCCGATGTCGATCGCTCCGGACTCTCGGCCGCGTTCGACGCCGGCACGGAATGAGGTCCAGCGGTTCGGCTCGACGCACCCGCGCATCAATGGAGGATCCGCTGTGAAATCCGATCGGATTTCACAGCGGATCCTCCATTCAAGGGCTCAACGGGTCTGGTTCGGGTTACAGGACAAAAAGTGTGTCTTTCCCGGGCGCGTCACCCGCTTCGTCCTCCCCACCCCTTCTGGATCCCGATGCCGTCT
>NZ_BAABNP010000019.1:0-57247 GCF_038429965.1 Brevibacterium ammoniilyticum | reverse complement strand
GCCGACCGGAGTCGCTGCTCACGCCGAGAGCCCAGACCTCTAGCGATCCGGTCGGCATAATCACCCGCTCCGCATAACGGCGCTTATGCGGAAGTTCGCATAAGCGCCGTACTCGGCGATCTGGCCGACCTGCGGTATGACACGCAATGGATCGGCCTACCAGCGTCCCTTGTCGGCGCTCCTCATCCCAGGCTTCGCGTCTTCATCCTCGCCCGCAGCCGGGGCACTGTTCAGGACGCCGCTCGCCACGGACTCGACTCGTGGCGGCGAGTCACTGGAACAGGTGAGGGCGAGGCGGGGGACGATCGCGCTCTCGCATCAGATCATCGACCTCGCGCTAAACGGGCCGACTGGCTTGCAGAGCAAGAGCAGCGAACCCGAGATGCTGTGGTTCCTGATCGAGGACATCTTCGCCGCTGGGGACGCTACGCCCGCGCCATCGCCCGATGGGAGCATGTGACAGGACGAATCGCGCCAGCGCTGCTAGACAGGACTAGTGGACCGCGGCCGTCGCCCGAGTTCGTGGAGTGGTTGATGGGTCTCCCCAGTGGTTGGATCACTGATCCGATCCATCAACTCACGGCTAATCAGCAGATCGCTGCGCTCGGCAACGGCGTTCTTCCGCTACAAGCGCTCTCGGCGATGCGCGTCGGCGCACTCGTGCAGGCCGATGCTGCTTCGTTGGCTGGAGTCCAGCACCCGATGGTGTCGCGAGGATGCACGGTCTCGCAGGAGGAGGAAGGCGAGGACGAGAAAGCCGGCGAGAGTGCCTGAGACGATCAGCGTGTTGATCGACTGCGCCAACATGACGGCGGCGGTGAGCCCGTCCCGGAGCTCAAGTTCGGCGATCATGAGTCCGGGTTCGTCCGCGGGTAGTGCGGCCAGCGTGGCGCCGTTCGGGGCGAGTACCTGGCTAGTGCCGGTGGTGGAGAGGTTGACCACGCTGCGGCCGGTCTCGATGGCGCGCATGCGCGCGAGCGCAAGCTGTTGCAGGTTCTCATCGGTGCCGCGGAAGTCGGCGTTGTTCGTCTGGAACATGAGCACCTGGGCACCGCTGTTCGCGGCTTCGTGAATGACATCATCGAATGCCACGTCGAAGCAGATCGCCAGTCCCACCTCTACGCCGTCGACCTCGATGGCGGGCGTGTCGACGCCGGCGGCGTACTCGCGTTCAAGGAGGTCTACCAGGCTGGGCACGAGCGCGCCGTAGAGCCACCGGTCGGGCACGTACTCGCCGAAGGGGACGGGATGGCGTTTGGCGTGGGTGGCCATCGGCCCGTTCGAGGTCCAGAGGAAGGAAGTGTTGTAGACGAGGTGGCCGTCTGCCGCGGCGGCATTGAGCAGGATCGGCGCATCGTATCGGGCGGCTGCATCGTCGAGCGCGTGAGCGGTGGCCTCGTCGGCGAGGGGATCACTGTCGACGCCGCCCTCGGGCCACAGCACGACGTCGACCTGTTCGTCTTCGAGAGGGGCGGAAGCGGCGAGCTGCGATTCCAGGACCGCGCCCGGTTCGTGCTCATCGACGTACGCGGCGGGGCCGTTGCCCTGCACAGCGCCCACCCGGATGGTGCCTGCGTGACTGGTCGGGAACTGCGGCACCAGGACCATCACCGCTGCGAGACCGAGCGCAGGGATCGGCGCCGCCCACGAAGCTAGAGGTGTTCTTGGGCGCTCGGTGGCGTTACCGCGTGCCGGTTGCGCGCGCACGATCCAACGGAGTGCTTCGATCGCGGCGGCGCACACGGCGACCATCAGGAAGCCCGGGCCGGAGACGCCGACCCATGACGCGATCGGCGCGATCGGGCTTTCCGATTGGCTCATCGCCACCCGTCCCCACGGGAATCCGCCGTAGGGCCAGGAGCCCATGATGAGTTCGCGGATCGTCCAGGCTCCCGCTACCAGCAGCGGCAGCGCCAGCAGCCGAATCGCGGAGGTGTTGCGCCGGCGCGGCAGCCATCGGTAGGCGAGGGCGATCGGCACCGTCAGCACAGCCGTGTAGATCGTCAGCGCGCCAGCTAGGGCCACCCACGGGACCCAGCTCAGCGGATGCTCCCCGAGAAACTGCGCCGACCAGGACACGTGAGGAAACCAGAACGCTGCGCCGAAGACTGTCCCGACCAGCAGCGCCGCCCAGGACCGTCGCCCGATGAGAGTGACCAGGGACAACGTCACCGAGACGAACGCCAGCGGCCACCACCCGAGTGAGGGGAACGCCGCATCCATCGCGAGCCCGGCCACGCCGGCAACTGGCATCGCGGCCCACAGCGGCAAGGGCGCAGGCTCGGACGCCCGCGTGCGCGTGGCGGCAGATGTCTCGACTCTGAGCCCGGAAATGGTGCTGCTCCCTGTTCTAGCGAGGGTCGGACTCCTGTATTTGCGCGCGTACGTGGTCCATGTCTAGGTCGCGGATTTTGCCGATCAGTTCGTGTAGCGCTTTGGCTGGGAGTGCTCCGGGCTGGGAGTAGACCAGGACGCCGTCTTTGAAGCCCATCAGCGTGGGGATGGAGGTGATCTGTGCGGCGGCGGCCAGGGATGCCTGGGCCTCGGTGTCGACCTTGGCGAACAGGATGTTGGGATGCTCGGCGGACGCGGCCTCGAAGACGGGGGCGAAGCTGCGGCATGGTCCGCACCAGGCGGCCCAGAAGTCGACCAGCACGATGGGATGGTCGGTGATGGCGGCTGAGAATGCGTCTTCGGTGAGGTCGATGGTTGTCATGAGGGTGGGGCTCCGGAGTCTGGTCGGCGACGGTGTGTTGTGAGGTGAAGCGGATCAGCCCGGGGTCGGTCGGGCTAGGGCGTGTCTCGTAAAGATTCTTGTGGGAACTGGGAGTGTGGAGGCATGTCACGTTTCCAGCTCCTCTCGGATAATCAATGGGGGATGATCGCTGATCTGCTGCCCGGCCCGACGGGCAGGCAGGGCCGCCCGTTCGCTGATGCGCGCACAATGGTCGAGGGCATCATCTACCGGTATCGGTGCGGGATCGCGTGGCGTGATCTCCCCGAAGTGTTCGGGCCGTGGCAGACCGTCTGGCGGTGGCATGCCCGGATGGCTCGCGAGGGCAGCTGGGATCTCGTGCAGGCTCGCCTGCACGAGCACGCCGATCGTGCAGGCCTGATCGACTGGTCGGTGTCGGTGGATTCCACGATCGCTCGCGCGCACCAGCACGCAACGAATGTGGCTCGGGTAAAAAAGGGATTCATCGAATTACAAGAATCTGCTGATCGAGCCGCTTGATCATGCGATCGGTCGTTCCCGGGGCGGGTTATCAACGAAGACGCATCAACTCGTTGACGGGCAGGGCCTGCCGCTCGTGACGATCTGCACGGCCGGTCAGGACGGAGACTCGCCGATGCTGATCCCGCTCATGGAACAGCTTCGTGTCGGGCGTCGCAACAGGCCCGACGCCCTGTTGGGTGACAAGGCGTACTCATCGCGGGCGAACCGGACCCACCTCAGAGACCGTGGTATCGAGGCAGTGATCCCCGAACCTCGCGACCAGCAGGCCAACCGGAAGCGGCGCGGTTCGCGAGGTGGCCGCCCGCCGAGGTTCGATGCTGAGAAGTACCGGGACCGGAACGCGATCGAACGAGGCTACTGCCGGTTGAAGCAATGGCGTGGGCTCGCCACCCGGTACGACAAACTCGCGATCGTGTACCGGGCCTCGGTTGTGCTCAATGGTGTGATTGCCTGGCTCAACTATTTACGAGACACACCCTAGGCCGAAGGGACAGTTGAGAGCGGTCAGCCGGCAGACGAGGACGAGGACCACCGTGATGAGTCCGAGGCCTCCGGTGGCGATCGCCCAGGCCGGCGGCAGCTCGATGAGGAGCACGAGCGTTCCGGTGAGCAGGACGAAGATGCCGAAGACCTTCTGGAGGGCGTCGGCTGGTATGCGTCCTGACAGGCGCGCACCGAGGAGCGCTCCGAGCACGGCCATCGCGGTGACCGCGGCCACGAGGGGCCAGTCGAGGGTCACCGTGGTCAGGTAGCCGGCGAGTCCGGCGAAGGACTTCATCGCGATCACCAGCAGTGAGGTGCCCACGGCCACCGGCATGCTGAGGCCGCCCAGCAGCACGAGGGCGGGGACGATGAGGAAGCCGCCGCCGGCGCCGACGATCCCGGTGATGAGGCCGACGACGATGCCTTCGAGCATGGTCCGCAGCATCGGCAGCGAGTGGGCGCGGCCGGTCCCCGCATCGGCGGTGGGTTGGTCGGTGTCGCGCCTGGGCTTTCTGGTGACCATCGCGATCGCGGTGGCGATCATCATGATCGCGAAGGCCACCATCAGCACGGCACCGGGGAGCTGGCCTCCGATGAGTCCTCCGGCGAAGGCGCCCACCATGCCAGCGGCTCCGAAGATGAGCCCGGTGCGCCATCGGACTCGACGGTGCCGGGCGTGCACGACGAGGCTGGACAGCGAGGTCACGCCGACGATCAGAAGCGAGGCCGCGATGGCCTCTTTCGGGGGCATGCCTGCGATGTAGGTGAGCAGCGGGACGGTCAGGATCGACCCGCCACCGCCGAGCGTCCCTAGCGCGAGCCCGACACCGACGGCGAGCACGAGGGTGAGGATCAGGGTGCCGCTCACTCGTGCTCACCGGGCATCGTGGTTGGTGCTGCGGGTCGTGACGCCGACCGTGCCGATGCCGGTCCAAGATGCGGGGTCGTTGCAGTTGAACGCCGTCGGAACGTCGGAGCACGCAAGGGCATCACAGTTCCCGGGTCGCGACCGGGATGGATGCGATCGCGCTCCGTGCGGTGGGGCTGGCCGTGACCTTGTTCCAGGGCATGCGGGAGAGGATGCGGCCCATCAGGCAGGAGCCGGTGAGCGCCGCGACGACGAGCCCGGCGCTGAGCGCGAACGCGATGAACCGGGACTCCGGCCAGAGGAACTCGGCCACGAGCAGGCTCACCAGGACGATCAGCCCGGCCGTGAACCGCACCTGGCGCTCGATGTCCCAGCGAGCTGCGCCGCGGACCACCTGGCCGCCAGCGGCTTCGAAGGCGGGCACGCCGCCGGTGAGCACGTTGGCCGTCCGCACGCCGGCGGCAGCGAGATGCTGCTGGGCCTGGGCGGCGCGGTTGCCGGACTGGCACACCAGCACCGCGCGGTGCCCGAGCCGCTCTGCCAGCTCCGAGGCGTGTTCGGTCAGCAGCGGCAGCGGGACGTTGTACGAGCCGTGGATATGGAGGGTCTCGAACTCGGCCGGTGACCGCACGTCGATGATCGTGAGGTCGTCGTGGAGCTGACGCCACTGGGCGAGTTCCTCGGCGGTGATCGTTCGGAGTTCGGCGGAGGGATTGGTCATGGGGTGGTTCCTCGTCAGGTCTGGCCGCGGGCAGCGGAGATGCGAACGGAAGGGGCTGGGGCCGACCGCCCGTCGGAGGATGCGAGCGGTCCGCTGTGCATCAGGCCAGTGCGGTCTCGCTGGTGGCCTCCTGCCATGCGCGCCAGGCGTTGTAGCTGCCGTCGAGTTCTACGACGTCGTGCCCGGCGCGTCGTAGGGCGCTGGCGGCGACGGTGTTCCGCATCCCGGACTGGCAGTAGGTCACGATCGTGCCGGAGCGCGGCAGCTCGTCTTGGTGCCAGAGCACGCGCGCGGCGCTGAGCTGTGTGGCGCCGGGGATGTGCCCGGCGGCGTACTCGCTGCGCTGGCGCACGTCCAGCAGCAGCGCGGCATCGAAACCTGCCAGCTCGGCCGGCTCGATGAGGGGCGGGACGAACAGGGGAAGCCCGTCGATGGTGGTGACGTAGCCGGCGGTCTGGTCGATGCCGACCCGCAGCAGCCGATCCGCGATCGCCTGGGCGGCGGTCTGGTCGTCGGCCAGCAGAACCAGCGGACGCGAGTCGGTCTCGGGATCGTAGGCCCAGGCGGCGTAGGTGGCGGTCTTGGGGCCATCGGGGATGTTGAGCGAGCCGGCAACGGTGCCCTGATGGGCCTGCGCCGGCGGGCGGGTGTCGACGAAGGTGATCTCGTCGGCCTCCAGCCGCCGCGCCACCTCCGCTACGGCCAGCTCTGGCACCGGGCCGCGCTCGCCCAGCACAGCGGGACCCTCGCGGTTCTGCTTCTTCATCCTCGCGAAGTAGGCGTGCGCGTCGGGCTGCCCGTCGAGCAGCTCCTCGATGAACCCCTGCTCGTCGTCGGCAGCCAGGTGACGCGACCACCAGGCGTTCGCGCGTTCGTAGCCGACCGTGGTCGAGGGCAGCGCTCCGAGCGCCTTGCCGCACGCACTGCCGGAGCCGTGCCCCGGGTGGACCTGGACGTGATCGGGCAAGGTCAGGAACACCTCACGCAAGCTGGTGAACAGTTGCCGCGCGCCCTCGAAGCGGGTGTCGACCCCGCCCGCGGCCTCGTCCAGCAGGTCGGGGCGGCCCAGGTCCCCGGCGAACACGAAGTCGCCGGAGATGAGGTAGCCGGGCTCGCTGGCGAAGGCGCCGTCGGTGACCAGGAACACCAGGTGCTCAGGGGTGTGACCAGGCGTGTGCCGGGCCTGGATCGTGATGTTGCCGATCGTGATCGTGTCGCGGTCGTACAGACGCCGGGCGTCGAACCCGTACTGCCAGTCCGCGCCGCCCTCGCCGGAGACGTAGACCTCGGCGCCGACCGCCGCAGCCAGCTCGCGGGTCCCGGACAGGTAGTCAGCGTGGATGTGGGTCTCGGTCACTGCGACGATCCGCATGCCGTGCTTGGCCGCGAGCGCCAGGTAGTCCGCGATGTCGCGGCGCGCGTCGATCACCACCGCCTCGCCCTTGGCCTGGCAGCCGATGAAGTACCCGGCCTGCGCCAGGTCCTCGTCGTAGATGCGTTCGAGGAGCACTGTTCATCCTTCCGTCGATGGCATTGATACCCCTGGGGGTCTTTTTACCGTCTCATACCCCCTGGGGTATTTCAAGTCGAGAGTGCGACCCGAGCGCCCCCATACCGGCGGGGCTGGAGGTCGGGGAGGACTCGTTCAGAGGGGACTCAGCGATCGTCGCCACCAGGTGCCGTCGTTCCTGGAGGAGGAGTGCAGCGCCGTTGATGGTGATGTGGGTGGGCACGATGATCGGTCCTTGGCCGTCGGGTTCGTAGGCTTGGGCGACATCGCCGGTGAGGACGTTGTGGACCCGGATCGCTCCGTCCTCTCGCAGGTAGAGGAAGACGCCGCCGATCGCCGCGATGGTGGTCTCGGCGGCAACAGGCAGGGACCACAGCGGTCGGTCGTCGGTGTCGTAGCCGTGCAGGCCGGTGTCGTCCAGGGTGACGAGGGTCCCGGTGGTGGGGTCTACGGCGGCGTCGCGTGCGGTGCTGCTCACGATGCTGCCCTGATCCAGGTCGAGGAGTGCGCCGGTGGTCTCGGAGGTGGCGATGAGCGCGAGCCCGTCTCCCGGTGCAGGGCGCAGGGACGCGCTGATGGACGCCGCTGTCCAGCCGTGCTCGGCGAGGGGGACGCGCCAGAGCTCGTGATCGTCGGCCGTGTCGCGCGCGATCAGAGCGTCCTCGTGGGTGAGCAGCACGATGCCGTGGTACTCGCCGATGATGCGGATGCGTTCGGGGCTCGACTCGTCGGCCGCGACGTCTCCGGTGGTGGGGTCGAGCGCGACGCGTGGGCCGGTCTCGCCCATGAAGCCTTCGGGAGGTGCGGCGAAGACCAGGCCGGGGCCTTGGTAGGGGCCGGGAACCTCGACCGGGCCCCAGACCTGTTCTCCGGTCGTCAGGTCGTAGGCGGTGGCAGTCGTGGCGGCCAGGGCGTCGGCCGTGGTCTGGAGGTCGCCCAGGATCGCGAGGGTTCGGCCGTGCGCGTCGGTGGTCACGACGAACCCGGTGCAGCTCGCTGGACGTTGCGCGGCCCACAGCACGTCGCCGTGGACGTCCACGGCGGTGAACTCCAGCACGCCGTCGTGTTCGCCGGCGGCCAGATACACCCCGTCCGCGTACTGCGGAGTGATGTCCCACCCGGGGTCCACGACCTCCAGCTCCTCGAATGGCGTCGGCAGCCGCATGCCCGAGGTGTCCACCACGGGTAGCGACCCATCGACCGGGTAGGGGTCTCGGACGGGTTCGGGCTCGGATGCCCCGCAGCCGGTCACCAGCAGCGCGGCCACGGCGGCGAGGGCAAGGCTGGAGCGTCGCCGGCGCGGCGTCATGACTGTTCCGTGCGGTGCTCGCCCGCCTGGGCGTCAGCGCGAGCGCGGGTGCGGCGGCGTCTGGCCCAGAGCACGAGCACGATCCCGGCGATGAGGACGACGGCGAGGATGTCCAGGATCGGGTTCGCCAGGATCGCGGTGTTCTCCTGGAGCCAGGCCTGGGCGTCGATCGGAACCAGTTCGGGAGCCCCGACCAGGCCGTTGGTGGTCCAGAACAGCACCCCGACGCCCATGATGAGCAGCCCGGTGACCACCGAGGTGGTGTGCAGCTCCCGGCCCAGCACGGTGAACGCTCGCCCGCGCAGGAACCGGCGTCCGCGGGCGCCGAGGCGCTGCCAGAGCGCGGCGATCAGCAGTAGCGGCAGCACCATTCCCGCGCCGTACACGGCGAGCATGACGCCGGCGGCGAGGGTGTCGCCGCGGGCGGCGGCCAGGGTGAGCACGGCGCCCAGGATCGGGCCGGCGCAGAATCCCGCGATGCCGCTGGCAGCGCCCAGCAGCACCGTCTTGACCAGTCCGGTCTTGGACGCCGCTTGCGCGTGCAGGTCGGCCCCGGCCGGTAGCAGCCGGGCAGGGTCGAACCCGAACCCGAGCGCCTGTGCCGCGCCGAGGACGACCAGGACCAGCGAGGCGACGAGCACGATCGCCTGCCGGTGGGTCACGAACAGCGTCCCCAGGGCGCCGGCTCCGACTCCCACGGGGACCAGGACGGTCAGCAGGCCGACGTAGAACACGGCTCCGTGCAGCAGCAGTCGGGGGCCGGTGCCGATCGTGGAGGCGAAGAACGCCGGCATCAGCAGCGCCGCGCACGGGCTCAGCAGCGCGAGCGTGCCGCCGGCGAACGCGGCGAGCAGTCCGATGTCCACGCGGGGTCACTCCGCCGCGTCGAGCGCGGTCTGGAACGCGTCCTCGAAGATCTCGGTGGGCTGCGCCCCGACGATCGGCTGTCCGCCCAGGATGAAGATCGGGGTGGAGGTGGCGCCGAGGTCGAATCCGAACTGCTGGTTGGCGGCGATCACCTGCGCCGTCTCCTCCGAGCCCAGGTCGGCGGTGAACTGCTCGGTGTCCAAACCGAGTTCGCCGGCCAAGGCGATCAGGGCTTCCTCGCTCAGTTCGCTCTCGGACCTGCGCTCCCCGTCCTCGAACAGGGCGTCGTGGTACTCCCAGAGCGCCCCCTGGAGGGCGGCGGCGTACGAGGCCCGCGCTGCGCGCTCGGACGCGGGACCGAACACGTTGATGTCGCGCCACTCGATCCGCAGGTCACCGGCGTCGACGTGCTCCATCATCGATGGCAGCGTCTGCTCGCTCCACCTGGCGCAGAACGGGCACTGATAGTCCGAGAACACCACGAGCACTACCGGCGCATCCACGGGCCCGGCAGCGAGCAGGTCCGCCTCGTCCCTGGTCTCGGCCGCAGACAGGTCCGGTTGCTCGGGGTTCTGCACCTCCGTCGGCGCGCCGTTATCCGACGGCGAGCCCCCTTCCTCGGCCGTCGTGCCACCCCAGTTCACCGCCACGATCACGGCGATCAGGACAGCAGCCAGGGTCAACACGGCGACCGGCACGACCCATGACGACCTCGAACGGTTCGACGGTTTCGGGCGGTTCGTGGTCTCGGTGGGCATAGGGATTCTCCTGTCACTGTCGCGGGCACCGATCTCTACTATCTCAGATAGTCGACTATGCGTGGTAGTCGAGTCATGTCAGAATGGGTTCCATGACCTCTCCCACGACTCGATCCCGCCAGGGCATCGGTGAAAGCTTCCGGTTGGCGGTCCAGGCGCTTCGAGGGTGGACGGGCCGGCAGGTGCTGGTCGCGATCGCCGCCTCGGCGGTCGTCGCGGTGGTGATCGGGGTGGCGACGGTGCTGATCCCCAACCCGGTGTTCGGTCGAGACATCCCGCCGGTGTGGTGGAACTATCCGGTGTGGCTGGTCACCTCGGTGCTGTCGGGCATGCTGGTCGCCACCTATGTCCGCCCGTACCGCGCCGCCGCGGACAAGCAGCAGGCGAACGTGGTCAGCGAGGACGGCAGCACCGCCACCGACGCGGCCGATGAGGTGCAGGCGCGGCGCAGCAGTCGGATGGGGATGGCCGGCGGCATCCTGGCGTGGTTCGCGGTGGGGTGCCCGGTGTGCAACAAGCTGGCGCTGCTGGCGCTGGGGTACTCGGGAGCGATCACCTGGTTCACTCCCGTGCAGCCGTTCCTCGCGCTCGGCGCGCTGATCCTGACCGGCGTCGCACTGGTGTGGCGACTGCGCGGGCAGGTCGCGTGCCCGGTCCGCCCCGAGCCGGTGGCGGCTGTGCGATGAAGGCCGCCGATGGGGGCTCGGGCGACCTGCTGCGCCTGGGGGCGCTGGAGGCGCAGGTGATGGACGTGCTGTGGGACCACGGCCCGGCCACCGTCCGCGAAGTGATCGAGCACCTGCCCTCCGACCCCGCCTACACCACCATCGCGACCGTGCTCACCAACCTGGATCGCAAGCGCCTGGTGACCATCACGAGGCAGAACCGGTCCACCCGGTACGGCGCCAAGATCAGCAGGCACGAGCACGCCGCGGGGCTGATGGAGCAAGTGCTGGAGGCCAGCCGCGACCGGGCCGCCTCGATCCTGCAGTTCGTGGACTCGATGCCCGAGAACGACCTGGACCTGCTGCGCGACTACCTGGAACGCCGCGACCGGGGAGACATGCCATGACCGTGGGCATGCTCACGGTGGCGCTTTCGGCCGGACTGATCGCGTTGGCGGTGTTCGGGCCGGCTCTGCTGCGGCACGCGGCCCCCGCTCTGGTGCGGGTCCCGCGCCTGGCGATCGTGGTCGTCGCCGGCGGCATCGGGGTCTGGCTGGTCACGCTGCTGGCGATCGGCCCCGTGCTGGCCTGGGCCGGAGCCGGCCCCGCGCTGCTGCCCGAACGCGCGGCCGAGGTCTGCCAACGGTGCCTGAGCGCCGCGAACCCGTTCGCCGCCGACACCACCGACACCCTGGTGCCCGCGGTGCTGCTGCTCGCCCTGCCGGTGGCGCTGGCCCTTGCCCTGGGAGCAGGGCTTGCCCGCCAGATGTCCCGGCGTAGCTCCCGCTCCCGGCACGCCGCCCGCACGCTGCTGCACGGCGCGCGGCGGCAGCTCCTGCATGGACACGAGGTGGCACTGGTCGACGCCGAGCACCCGTTCGCGCTCACCTTCCCCGCCCGTCACGGCGGGATCGTGCTCTCCACCGGCGCGGTGCGCGCGCTGGAGCCGGGCGAGCTGGCCGCCGTGCTGGCCCACGAGCACGCCCACCTGCACCAACGCCACCACCTCATCACCGCGCTGGTGGACAGCATCGCCGCCTACCTGCGGTGGGTGCCGCTGATCCGCGCTGCCGCCGACGCGCTGCCGCACTACCTGGAGATCGCCGCGGACGACCAGGCCCGCCGTCACGCAGGAACCCCGGCGCTGGTCAGCGCCCTGGTCAAGCTCGGCGAACGCACCCACCCCGCCATGCCGCAGCACTCCTGCCCGGTCGCCCTCCACGCCGCCGGTCCCGAACGCATCCGCCACCTCGTCCACCCCAGCGCCGGGCTGGCAGGCGCCCTGCCCGCCGTCGCGATCGCCGCATATCTGGTCGGCATGGCCGCCCTTGCCGCCGCCGTCCACCTGCCCTACGTCTCGGCCGCCCTCACCGGCTGCGCCACCTGACCCCGCCAGAACAAGAGAGAACAACCAAGCCCATGGATGAGAACCCTCGTGAGGTGATCCTGCACGTGGCCGACGACCCCGCCGACGTGCAACGGGCGCTGGACGCCGCCGCCGGACTCCACGCCGCCGGCCTGGGAGTGCGGGTGCGGGTCGTCGTCAACGGCCCGGCACTGGCCGGCCTGACCGGCACCGATGCCGTCCAGGTGCCCGAGCACACCGAGGTGGCCGCGTGCAGCGTCGGGCTCGGACGGCGCGGCATCGACCCCGGCGAGCTGCGACCCGAGGTCGGCACCGTCCCCTCCGCGGTCACCGCGATCGTCCACGCGCAACTGGCCGGCGCCGCCTACATCCGCATCTGACCGGACCAGAAGGTGGCAGATGGAGCGCCGATGAGGACCATCGGGTTGCTGCACGGGATGAGCAGCGTCGCGACGGTGGACTACTACCGCCGGATCAACGACCGCGTGAACGAGCTGCGTGGCGGGCATGAGCGAGCCGAGCTGGTGCTGTCCAGCGTGAACTTCGGCGTCATCGAACGATGCGTGCGCGCCGAAGCCTGGGATGAGGCCGGACAGTATCTGGCAGGCAAAGCCCGGGGCCTGCAGCGGGCGGGAGCGGACTTCATCGCCTGCGGGAGCAACACCATGCACCGGGTCGCGCCCGTCATCGAGGCGGCGATCACCGTCCCGTTCCTGCACATCGCCGATGTGGTCGCGACCGCAGCGACCGACCTCGGGGTGACCCGGCTGGGACTGCTCGGCACCGCGCCGACGATGGAACAGGACTTCTACCGGGGAAGACTCGAGCGAGCGGGCTTCACTGTGCTGACCCCGGAGCCCGTCGACCGGGCCACGGTCGATCAGATCATCTTCGACGAGCTGACCAGACACGTGTTCCGGCCAGAGTCTCGGGAGACCTACATCCGGGTCATGACAGACCTCCACGCGGCCGGGGCCGAGGCGATCGTGCTCGGATGCACCGAGATCATCCTCTTGGTCGGCCCCGACGACGTGCCGGGACTGCCGCTGCTGGACTCGACCACGCTGCACGTCGAAGCCACCGTCCAGACCGCGATGTCCCGCGGCTAAGCCGCCCCACAGCGGGTCCGCCGCGCCGGGACGAGCCGGTCACCGGCGCTGGAGGAGAAGCACCCCGTCGGTCAGCTCGGCGGCCTCGCCGGAGGGTGCGGTGGCGTGTCGGGTGTGCGTCTGGATGCTCAAGACGAGCCAGTCGTGCTCGTTGAGGTTCAGCTCCACGAACTGTCGTGCCGGGCTGGGAAAGCTGTGCGCGGGATGATCCGCGGCGTCGACCCAGGGTGGGGGTGCGGCGTGGGAGAGGACCACGAGGTGACCGCCGGCGCGCACCGCGGTGGCTGCGCGTTGCAGGATCGCGATGCGCGGGAGCGGGACAGGCGAGTGCAGGAAGCTGGCGGTCACCAGATCGTAGGGGCCGTCGTCCGGCTCCCACCGTGCCAGGTCGGCGGTGACGAACCGGGTGGCCGCGCTGGCCTGTTGACGCTGAGCCTCGCGGCGTGCGCGCGCGGTCGCGGTGGCGGAGATGTCCACGCCGGTGACGATCCAGCCCTGGGTGGCGAGCCAGATCGCGTCGGCGCCCTCCCCGCACCCCAAATCCAGCGCTTTCCCCGGAGCCAAGTGCTGCACAGCGTGGACCAGGCTAGGGTTCGGGCGGCCCGACCACACGCGCTCGGCGTCCCGGTAGCGGCCCTCCCAGAACTCCTGAGGATTCTGAGAGGGCGAGTCGTGGCGCGTGGCGCCTGTCATCGTCCGAACAGGCGGGCGAAGAACCCGCCCGTCGCGGGTGCCTTCTCCTTCTCCTTGTCGTGTCCGGGGCACCACTGGCCCGCCGGCACGGTGCGCTTGACCTCGGCGATGTGCTGGCCGCAGCCGGCCCAGGTGGTCTTGCCGCAGGTCTTACAGGTCACAGCTCGGCACATGGATTGCTTCTTCCTTCGAGGGCTGTCTGTCGGTTGGTCGTGAGGATCGCTCGTTCAGGCGAGCGTGAGGAACAGCTTCTCCAGCTCCTCGGTGGTGATGTCGTCGGCACGGTTGGTGCCGTCGGGGTCGGCGATGCAGTCCTTCATCGCGGTGGAGATGATCGCGAACCCGGCACGGTCAAGCGCCGAGGAGACCGCCGCGAGCTGGGTCACCACCTCCCGGCACGACCCGCCGCCTTCGACCGCGTCAATGACGGCGTTGAGCTGGCCGCGGGCGCGGCGGAGCCGGTTGAGGATGCGGCGCTGGGCGTCGGGGTCACTCGTGGACATGAGAACTCCTGTTCGGGACGGGGGCGCTCGTCAGGTCGACGTGCTGCCGGGCATCGGGGATGTCGAGTGTGTGCTGCGGCGTCTGAGACTGCCGACCAGTGGTGAGCCAGTTCGTCGGGCATGTTCCCGTGACCGCCATGACCGCGATGACGGCGGCCATCACGCCGGCGACTACCGCGATCGCCGGGTCCGTCGACAGCATGGACGCACCGAACGAGCCGACGATCAGGGCGACGGCTCCACGGCTCAGCCGCGCCCATACGCCGGCGCGGCATGCCGGGGCGCAGGTGAGCTGTTGGTCAGACATAGGCGAAACTCCTCCGACGGTCAGGAACGCCGTCGAGCGGGTGGTCGGCCCAAAGGCCCAGGATCAGCACCGAGCTCTCCTCGACCACCCGGGTCGGGTTCTCTCGCCTGATCTCGGTCGCACCCATGACTCCAACATACCCCCGGGGGTATCTCGATCTCAACTCTTGTCATCGCAGCGTCGCGAACGAGGTCTCCGCGACAGAGGCAAGCGGACTCTCCGCAGGGTTGTGCAGCGCCCGCCGATCGCTCCTCACGCAGCCCACTCCTCTCGGGCCGTGTAGGCCGCAGAGGTCACGGGCCGGCCGGGAGGCGGCTACCTCACGGCGGCCGGCGAAGACCGGCTGAACCATACGACTATGCTAGATAGTAACTATGATGGATAGTCGAGCATGAGCTTTGGTCGACGCGCGGAACGGGGTTCGGAGCATGCGGGAGACAGTCGGACGGAGCAAGCAGCCGCCGCGGCGCTGGCATGGGACCCTCGGCGCGGCGGCGGGGACGGTCCTCGTCCTCGCTGGCGGGGCGGTGCTGGTAGGCCTTCTCGCCGCGCCGGAGCGGGTCGAGTATGTGTACGGGACGGTGAAGACGGCGGTGACGGGAAGCATCCATGCCGCGCGGGAGGACGCGTTCGGAGACCTGCCCACCGTGGACTTGGGCGCCACGGGTGGCGTGCACGAACTAGACGGCTGCGACGGAACGTTCACGGAGATGAGTTCCTACGAGCGGGAGGGTGTTCCGCCGGTATGGGCAGCCCACAACAACTGTCAAGGCGACGTCCTGCTCCCCTGGGAGATAGGCCAACGGGTGCAGGTCGAGGGCAGCGATCAGGTGTATGAAGTGGTTGATATCCGCCACACGCCAAAGACCTGGGCGACCACCGACGACCTGCTTGGCCTCGACGGTTCATTCGCCTTGCAGACATGCTTCTACGGCGAGGACCGGATGAAGTTCGTTGGGCTCGAACCGGTCGATTAGTCGCGGGATGGTCGAGACCCGCCCGTCGCGCAGTCCTCAGCGCGGTCCGTCTGGTGCCCGCGAAAGAGGTGGTCAGGAATCCCATCCCAGGAATGCGGTTGATGAGCCCGAATCGGTCGCCGCGTCGAACCAACACGAGTCCTGCAGTCTCCGCGGTTTCGCGCCCATCCTCGCCCGGAACCGCATCATCGTCCAGCCGGTCGGGCCGTTGGCCTACGACTGCGTTCAGGTCATCGTCGTTCGCGATGGAAGCGCCATCCTGTTTAGCGAGTTCAAGCAGAAGTTGGTCAAGTTTGGGGACGTGATTCTCCTGGGGGCCAACACACTGCTTGGGGGTGAACCCGAGGGTCGTGCAACTGTGACGACGGTCTATCTCGATACCGACTACTTGATCGACCAGATTTTCTGGCAACACGTCGGCATATTACGGGACCGCCTCGACGCGCAGTGCTTTGCCGAGACTATGTATGCCGAGCCTGCGCAGGTACTTCATATCGGCGAAGATCGAGCGAGAATGCTGATGCCGCGTCTCGATGAGCTGGTTGCTCTCAGTATCGATGGCCGATTCGCGGAGAACTTCAATCGAATGCAGGCATTGTGGTTCAGCATCGCTCATGTCGTGACTCCCTTTATCAAAACCTCACCGATCCGTACATCCCCGACGCAGCGCGCGACCGCGATACCCTCGCTACCTCGTGTTCGTCGGTTTGCGCCGTTGCGCACAGAAGCGCGCAAGGTCGCTGAACTCTTACGGACGGACCCGGCGCGGCGTTGGTCCGTGTCGGAATTGGCAGATGAAGTACATCTGTCGAAGTCACAGGTCAACCGCATCTTCGTTGAGGCGTACGGGAAGTCACCGATCGCTTACCTGACCATGCAGCGAGCCGAGCGGATGGCGCATCTTCTACGCACGACGTCCCGCTCTGTTGCGGCGATCGCTCAGGAGGTGGGCTGGAGCGATCCTGACTTCGCCGCTCGCCAGTTCCGCCGCGGCGTCGGCCTTACTCCCAGCGACTACCGGACGATGCATCGGGTGACGTCCACGCAAGCGGCCGGGTGAAGGACGCATCTGTCCGGGTGATAGCCGCGGGATCGGTGGCCGCAGGCCCCCGGGCCAGTTCCGATCCGGTAGGCCGGTAGAGACTCGTCGGGTTCGTCGCGGAGCCTGGCGGTCGCCAGTCTTGTTCCGTCGTCCGTCTCGTCTTCCTGATCCGCCCGGCGTACCTCGCGGTCGCACGGTCGCTCCCCCTCGGAGTGGCCCTGGCGGAAGGAGGTCAGACGATGGCTGCGAACGAGGACAAGCAGGCGACACGGCAAGCGACGCTCGACGCGCTGGAAGAACGCATCGTGCGCTCGGTCGAGGAACTGGTCTCGGGCGATGACTGGCGCCGTGCGATCGAGTTCGCGGCGAGGTTCCGTACCCGCTCGTTCAACAACACGCTCTTGATCTGGGCGCAACATCTCGAAGCTTATGAACAGGGCCGGGTGCCGACGCCGACGCCGACCTGGGTGGCGGCGTTCAAGGACTGGCGGAAGATGGGTCGCTGGCCGGAGAAGGACGGCGGCTATCGGATTCGCGGTCCGGTCAAGGCGAGGTTCGCGTCGGCCACCCCGCGCGATCCGGCGTCGTGGCGACGGCTGGGGTCCTGGGAGAAGCCGCGACCGGGCGAGGTCGTGCGCAGGCGGATCGTCAGCGTCGTCCCGGCCTATGTGTGGGACGTGTCGAGGACGCACGGCGCACCGCTTCCCGAGCTGCCCCGTCCGAGGCTGCTGGAAGGCGAAGCCCCGGCCGGGCTGTGGGAGGGCCTGACCGAGCAGGCGGAGTCGCTGGGGTTCGAGGTGCTGCGGATGCCGCGCGACCGCATCGAACGGGGCGCGAACGGCTGCATCGACTTCGAGACCCGGCAAGTGATGGTCTGCGCGGACATGGACCCGGCCGCGCAGGTCAAGACCCTCGCGCACGAGCTGGCGCACGTCCGGCTGGACGGCCCGAATCAGCGGGACGACGCCCGCGAGCATCGAGGAATCAGCGAGGTACGCGCGGAGTCGGTCGCGTTGATGATCGCCGCCGCACACGGCATGGACACCAGCGACTACACGATCCCGTATGTCGCCGGATGGGCGAGCAACGTGGACGGGAAAGACCCCGTGGCGGTGGTCCGCGCCACGGGCGAGCAGGTGCGCAGCACCGCATTCGACATTCTCGACAAGCTCGACACCACACAGCTCGGGAACGGCAACCCGCTGTCCCTGCGTGTCGATGGCCCGGAGCACACGCCGCAGGCCCAGGAGACGCCAGAGCAGGCCGCGCGCCAGGTCGAGCCGCTGCCGGAGCGGGAGACGCCGGCGGCCTCAGTCGGCTCGGGACGGGGCCTGTGATGGTCACCCCCGCCACGGCTGCCGCCGTGTTCGGTCAGCTCGACGGGGCACCGTTGCCGGTCGCGGCTGGTGAGCTGGCGCGGGCCGGAGTTCCGGTGTTCCCCTGTGCGCCGGCCGGGAAGCGGCCGATCCCGGAGCGCGGATTCCACGAGGCCAGCATCGACCCGAGCCGTGTTGAGGCGTGGTGGCGGGCGCGGCCGGCCGCGAACATCGGCATCCCGACCGGTGCCGTCTCGGGGCTGGTAGTGATCGACGTGGATGTGCACGGCGTCAACGGGTACGCCGCCTACGCGCGGTCAGCCCGGGCCGGGCTGATCCCCGAGCCGCTGGCGGTCGTGCGCACACCCACCGGCGGCCAGCACGCCTACTTTCCAGCCGACCCGAACCAGGCGCAACGGTCCTGGCAGGCAGGGAAGGTCGGCATCGACTGTCGCGGGGACGGCGGCTACATCATCGCCCCGCCCTCGCTGCTACGGCTCGACGGCCTGCGCACGCCGTACCGGGTCGAGCAGCTCGCGGCCGGTGCGGCCTGGCCGATAGATGCGGGCCGGCTGCGAGACTTCCTTGATCCTCGGCCCGCGCCTCGGCCGCGCCTCGGTGGGCCAGTGCGGCGCGAGGATGCGGAGCGGCTGGCGACGTGGCTGGGGCGGCAGGCCACAGACCGCAACCTCAAACTCTTCTGGGCCTCGTGCCGGTTGTCCGAGGGCGGGGTGCCGCTCACGGATGCCCTGGACGCGATGGTGACGGCCGCACAATCCGATTTCGGGGAGCGGGAGATCACCCGCACCGTCTACAGCGCCTATCGCAGCGTCGGCGCCGGAGCCCGCCGGGACCGTCCGGCCGCATCGGCTTCGGGCGAGTTCGCTCGCGGGAACGCGCAGCAGCGGGCGCCCGCCACGCGGGGGCTGTCATGAAGGAGCTACGCGGCCGCCGGTGGGCGGTCATCACCTCGGTCGCCGGGACGGTGTTCATCGCTGCCGGCGCGTTCTGGTTGTCGTTCACGTCCCTGGCCGACCTTGCCCGCCGCTCCGGGATCGGGGCCGGGCAGGCGTGGGCGTGGCCGCTGATCGTCGACGGCGTAATCGTGGTCTCCACGGTGGCCGTCGTTGCCCTCGCCGGTGAGCGAGCGGCGTGGTATCCGTGGGCGTTGCTGGTCGGCGGTGCCGCGGTGTCGGTGACGGCGAACTCGCTGCATGCGGTGGTCGCGGCCGACGCCGACGTGCCCGGACCGCTCGCGGCCGCGGTCGCTGCCGTGCCGCCGGTCGTGCTGCTGGCGATCACGCATCTGACCGTTGTGCTGACCCGCGCCACCGCACGCCCGGCTACTGCGCTCGAGTTGCCGCCGGCGCTCGAGCCGATCACCCCGTTGCCCCAGAGCGAGACGGCATCTCTTGACCCGCCATCTACGGCGGCAGGCGTCACCGCTGCGGACACGGACGGCGGGCCGGATCGTCGGGCGCTGGCGGCAGAGCTGCGAGAGCAGGACTGGTCGAACAAGGCCATCGCCCGGCATTTGGGCGTGCATCCCTCGACGGTGGGTCGCTGGCTGCCTCGTGCTCACCAGTCCGATGAGGCCGACCCGTCCGGGTCGCAGCCCGAGATGGAAGGAGCCCTGCCATGAACGATCAGGACCGGATGCGGGAGCAGCATCGCTCCGAGCCCGAGCCGCCACCCCGTAAGCGGAACGACCTGAACCCAACCGAGGCGACCGAAGCAGCGGGGACGCCGGATGCGGTCAAGGCCGCCGCGTCCCGCACGGCGGCGAAGGAGAAGCTGGCGCGGGTACGGGGCCGGGGCGTGGATTGGGTGCGCCCGACCGACCTGATCGCCCAAGGCGGCGGCCGGCTGTCCCGCCGGGGCATCGACCGGACCGCCGATATGAACCGGCACGTTCGCGCCCCGATCGAGAAGGGCGCCCGCTGGGTCGCCGAGCGAGCCAAGCGTCTGCCGCCTCTGAGCGCCTTCGGCCGTCGCGGCGGCGCCGAGCAGGGACCGCACCGCTCCGGGGTCGGGATGAGGTAGCCGGGTGGTGATGAGTCATGGGCGCTCATTCCGTCAAGGCGAGCCCCGCAGTCGTCTGCGGGTGCACCTCGCCGTCGGGAGGTGCCCAGACCATGACCAACGACACCAGCACCATGAGCGAGACCAGCGGCCGGACGGCTGAGGACTACCGCACCAGCGAGGGCCTGCGTGCCCTGCTGAAACGGCTGCACGCCGCCGGCCAGCGCGCCTGGGAGCACGACCCGGTAGCGGCAGAGCTGATGGCGTTCGCGGCCGAGAAGTACGCGGCGCTGGCGCACAAGCACCGGCTCGATCCGTGGGAGGCCGCATCGGCGGCGTTCGACGTGATGCGCACCAAGGCCGCCCGCACCGCCGATGACCCGTGGGCGGTCATCACGCACGCGGTACGGATCACCTGCATCGCCGAGGAACGCGGCCAAGGGCTGCTGTGCTCGACCCACCAGGCACGCCGGCCCCGCTACTCGATCTTCCACGACCCCGAACGGCTCTCCGACCGCGAGAACGTCCTGAGCGACTACCATCCCGCGTTCCAGATCAAGGACGCCCACGACCGCGACAACACCCCGGAGCAGGCACCGGCCGAGCCGGCGGCAACCACCGCGGCGTCGGCGGTCGAGGACGCGATCACGCTGCTGATGCTGCTGGACTGGCCCGAGGGCACGGCACGCCCGGCGGTAGAACACGTCTGCGTGGCGCTGACGCGCGTCGGGAACCGGCACACCGCCTACGAGACACTGCGACGCGACAAGCACGCCCGAGCCCTGATCGACCTTCCTGGCCGGTCCTGGGCGGTGCTGCTGCGCGCCCTGCTCGGCTGCCCGGACCCGGCGCTCGCGGCGACCGGCGCGGGACGCGGCATCCTGCTGCGGCTGCTGATCGGCGAGACCCTGCCGGTGCTGCTGCGCGATGACGACCTCGTGCTCACCCTCTCCCTGGCCGCACCGGGCATCAGCAAGCCGGGCGCGAGAAAGGCGCGAGGTGCGGGATGAGCGCACCGGCCGGACACATCGAGCTGGAGCGGGCGGTTGACTCCATCACTGTCGGCCGCCGGCACCGCACGGACCTGGGCGACATCGACGCGCTCGCGGCGTCGATCGACCGGGACGGTCTGTTGCAGCCGCCGACGATCACCCCGGACGGGGTGCTGGTGTGCGGGGCGCGCCGGATGGCCGCGATCAAGAAGCTCGGCTGGCGCCGCGTCAGCGTGTGGGTGCGCTCCGGTATCTCGGACCGGCTGGGGCATCTGCTGGCCGAGCAGGACGACAACCAGCTCCACAAGCCGCTCACCGCGATCGAGGCCGCCGCCTTGTACCGGGAGATCAAGGAACTCATGGCCGAGGACGCCGCACGCCGCAAGGCCAAGACCCAGTTCCACGAGGGCCACGAGCCCGGAAAGCATGGTCCCGCCGATTCGGCGGGACCATCGGACTCGCACCAGCTCGGAGACGCTCGGACACAGGCGGCGCGGATGGTGACCGGCTCGGCGTCCTACAGTCGGCTGGAACAGATCGGCTACCTGCAACACCTGGCCGACGATCCGAGCACCCCGGAGACGATCCGCGTCCAGGCGCGGGACGGGCTGACGCAGATCGAGGCCGGTGCGGCGGTCAACCCGATCTTCCAGCGCCTCCGCGACAGCCAAGCCAAGGCCGACAGCGAGCGGGACCAACGGTTGCACGAGCTGGCCGACGAAGCCCTGGCCCGCGTCCACGCCGCCAAGACCAGCAAGGCCAGCAAGGTCAGCAAGCCGGCCACGCCGAAGCGTCGCCCCGTCGTTGAGGACGAGGAACCGACGCGGTACCCGCTGCGGGCGTTCGTACTGACCTGGGGCGACCTGGAAGCGTGGTGGACCCACTACGACGTGGACGAGCTGGCCGTCGAGCTCACCGACGAGCAGGCCGAGGCGTTCTTCGCCACCGTCGAGGGCACCACCGAGTTCGCCGACCGGCTCCGCACCGCCCGCACAACCGTCGCTGAGTCGGCGGGCCGGCCGCTGCTGCGCGCCCTCTGATGCACCGGTAGGGCCAGCCACCGGCGGGCTCACCTCTGGGCATGAAGACGAATCTCGCTTCCTGGTCCCGTGGCCGACTCATCGCGGTGATCGCCGCCGGCCTCGTGCTGCTGCTCCTGATCGGCGTCGGCGTGTATGGGCTCATCACCGGCCCACGACAGCCCACCGATCGCGCGCCCGATCCGGCTCCGACCATCACCGCTCCGGGTGAGTCCGAGCCCGGCGAACCGGGGCCGCCGCGGGTGATCCCCTCGCACGACCCGGATGAGTTCGCCCGCAATGTCGCTGAGGCGCTGTTCGCCTGGGACACCGGCTCCGGGCTGATGCCGCTGGATTACTCCGCCGCGATCTTGGAGGTCGGGGACCCCTCCGGCCATGAGCAGGCGGGCCTCGCCGCCGACATCGCGTCCTATCTGCCGTCGCGGGAGGCGTGGATCGAGCTGCGCAAGTACGCCACCACCCAGCATCTCACCATCGAGTCCTCGTTCGTGCCCCAAGCATGGGACACCGCGGTTGAGCAGGCCCAGTCCGGCCAGCTCCCGCGTGGTGCGACCGCGATCACGATCGAAGGAACCCGGCACCGCGAGGGCGTCTGGAACGGCGAACCCGTCACCAGCGAGCACCCCGTGGCCTTCACCGTGTTTCTGGCCTGCCCGCCCCCGGCGCCGGAGTTCCGCACCGGCCCGTGTCACGTGCTGCGCCTGTCGCAGCTCGACAACCCGCTGCGATGACAGAAGGCACGCCGTGGTCAAGAAGCTCCTCATCCTCGGACTCGCCTTCGTCCTGTTCGGCCCTGCCTGTGTCCTGATGGCGATCGGCGTGCTGATGAACCCCGCCGCCGCGAACTGCGCCGTCCCCGGCGGCAGCGTCACCGTGGGCAACGTCCCCGATTCGTTGACCGTCACCACGCAAGACGGCACCACGTTCACGCTGAACAAGACCCAGCTCACGCACGCGGCCACGATCATCACTGTCGGCGGCGGCATCGAGGGCGTCGGCCGGCCCGGCATCAAGATCGCGCTGATGGCCGCGCTCACCGAGAGCACCCTGCGCCAGCTCGCCAACACCAGTGCCTACCCCGAGTCCGCGAACTACCCCAACGACGGCAACGGCGGCGACCACGACTCCCTCGGCCTGTTCCAGATGCGCCCGCAATCCGGGTGGGGAACCGTCGCGGAGCTGATGGACACGAACTATCAGGCCCGCGCGTTCTACGGCGGACCCGATGGACCTAACTATCCCTCGCCGCGGGGCCTGCTGGACATCCCCGGCTGGGCCCAGATGGACCCCGGCGAGGCCGCGCAAGCCGTCGAGGTCAGTGCCTACCCTGACCGCTACCGCAACTACGAGCCGGTCGCCGAACGCATCCTCGACGCTCTCACCGGCGCGACGGGTGCGGCTGGCCCGGCCACCGCCTCGGTGGTGGCCGGTCCGGTCGCGGAGTCCTCGCGGGTCGTGTTCCCGCTCCCCGAGGGAACTTGGGTGCTCACCAGCGAGTTCGGGCCGCGTATCCATCCGATCACCGGGGAACCGTCGTTCCACACCGGCACCGACTTCGCCGCACCGGACGGCACGCCGATCCTCGCCGCCGCAGACGGGACCGTGACCGTGGCCGAGTTCTCCGGCGGCTACGGCGGACTCATTGTCATCGAGCACCAGATCGACGGGCAGACCGTGGCGACCGCCTACGCGCATATGTGGCAGTCCGGCATCCTCGTCGCGGCCGGAGATCGTGTGACCGCGGGCCAGCACATCGGCGATGTCGGCAGCTCCGGGAACAGCACGGGGCCACACCTGCATTTCGAGGTCCGGCCCGGCGGCACGAGCGGCGAGGCCGTCGACGCGGCCAAGTGGCTTAACGACCACAACGCGGTCGACCTGCCCGAAGCCACGGTCGGCAGCCCGAACGAGTGCAGTTCCGGTGGAGCGCCGGGCGATCCCGCCCCGCTGGACGGCGACCCCGACCAGATGGTCGATGACCCCACCAGCGACGGGCAGATCACCGCGCGGATGGCGCACGTCATGGCCCAAGCCCGTGCCGCGTTCCCCGACAGCTCCTGGGCCTGCTACTCGCCCCGGCCCGGCACAACGTCAGAGCACCCGCTGGGCCGGGCGTGTGACATCACGTTCGGGAACCCGATCGGGACGCACCCGACGCCCGCGCAGCTCGAGGACGGGTGGCGGGTGACGAACTGGATGAAGGACCACGCCGAGTCGCTGGGCGTGGAGTACCTGATCTGGCAGGGCCAAATCTGGTCCCTGGCCCGCGACGCCGAAGGCTGGCGCCCCTACAACGGCGGCGGGATGCACGACCCCGGCGACGTGACCGGCGGCCATTACGACCACCTGCACGTCACCGTCAGGGCCTAAGGTCCGATGTTACATCTAATGTACGATTCGTACCTTAGATGTAAGCCGAATTCTCGGAGTTCTGCGGGATCGCTGTCGTCTCCAACCTAGTAGGGACACCCCACCTGACCAGGCGTTTCGCTGATGATCTTACATTTGATGCATGATTCTTACATTTAATGTAAGGTCGTGACATGGTGTTCTCAGACGATCAGGTGCCCGGTGCAGGGGCGTCGGCGTCTGGCAATGTGTCGCTGCTGCGGCCGGCGGAGCAGTTCTTCGATGAGATGGTGACCGGCTGGTCGGCGCAGCAAACCTCGCGGATGCTCGCGGTGCAGACGATCCAGACCAGGGCATCGCAGGTGCGACGGTTCGCCGACTTCTGCGGGACTCCGCCCTGGCAGTGGTCGCCGGCAGACGTGGAGGAATGGACGACTCAACTCGTCTCGGGGTCGCGGCCCCTGTCGGTGTCCACCGTTCGGGCGTATCAGAACTCGATCGCGCTGTTCTGCGACTACCTGATCGACCACCGCTACGGTTGGGTTGATCGCTGCCTGGAACTGTTTGACTCGCACCCGGTGCAGGTCTGTCACGAGTGGAACACCGTGATTCATGTCAGCGATCACGAGGCACGACCAGGCGTGCGACCGCTGTCGCGCCTAGAGCTGCAGACGTTCTTCGACTATGCCGACGATCTGGTGGACCAGGCTCGCTCCTCCAAGCGGAAAGGCTGGCTGACGCTGTTCCGCGACGCCACGTTGTTCAAGATGATCTATGCGTTCGGGCTGCGTCGCCGCGAGGCCGCGATGCTTGACCTGCCCGACTTCACTCGCAACCCGCAGGGCTGGGAGTTCGGCCGGTTCGGGGTCTGCAACGTCCGCTGGGGCAAGGCGATGCGCGGCTCGCAGCCCAGACGCCGGGCGGTGCTGGCGGTGTTCGACTGGACGCGCCCGGTGATCGAGGAGTACGTGACCGAGGTACGGCCCCGCTTCGATCTTGCCGACAAGACGATCCTGTGGCCGACCGAGCGCCAGGGCCGCATCCGGCTCAAGCACATCGACGATCGCTTCGCCGACTGGCGCGATGACCTCGGCCTGGACCGGTCGCTGCACCCGCATTGCCTGCGGCACTCGTATGTGACGCATCTGATCGAGGACGGTTTCGACCCGCTGTTCGTCCAGCAGCAGGTCGGGCATCGCTGGGGCTCGACCACCGCCCTCTACACCGGCGTGTCCGGGGACTACCGCAACCGAACCCTGCGCCGCGCTCTGGACGCGGCGTTCATCTCACCAACAGCAGTTCAAGGAGGCTGATTGCCATGACGAAGACCGTTGCCTATCACTGGCACCTGCGCAAGGTGATGAACGAGCACGGCATGCAGTCCACGACTGATCTGGTGCCGCTGCTGGCCGACCGGGGCGTGGTGATGACCTCCACCCAGGTATATCGGATCGTGGTCGGCCAGCCTGAGCGGTTGAACATGGCGTTCCTGGCTGCGCTCTGCGATATCTTCGGCTGCACCCCGAGCGATCTGATCGAGCCCTACGTCGCCTCGGCCTCGCAGCGCGGCCGCAGGACGGGCACCACCGGCAAGGCCACCCCGCCGAAGAGCGGGAGCAAGAACCGCCCGACCCGCGCCACGATCCGCGGCGCCGACGAGTCCTGACCGCTTCGCGCAGGTCGTGCCTGGACTGCGATCTGCCGATCCAGCGCTCCAACGTCAGCGGGCCGCGTTGTCGTTGCGGTGACAAGCGTCTCGCCGCGACCCGCCAAGCCATGAAACGTGAAAGCCAGCAAGCGACGATCCTTGCCCTGCTGCGCACTGTTGATCCCAGCGTCACCGACGGCCTGGTCGAGGAACTGCTGGCCGAAGTCGCATCCGCGCCAAGTTCCCGGTCGCAATTGACCAAGCACCTCAGCGCTGATCCGGGCGTGCTCACCGCTGGCGGGTCGCGGATGCGCAAGGTCGTCGGCGAGTTCCTCTACGCCGCGATCACCGCCGGTGTGACCGGGCTCGTCTCACCCTCGTGCGCCCTGTGTTCACGGCCTCGCACACTGTTCCACTCCCACGGTGACGGCGAACGCATCTGCACGAGTTGCTACAGCCGACTGCGGGTCGCGACCTGCAGCGAATGCGGACGCGAAGGCCAGCGCATCAATGTCACTATCGGGCACAGCCCAGTCTGCGAATGCTGCCATCAGCGCCATCGTCCCCAGGAAGTCTGCGCTGGTTGCGGACGGATGCGCGTACTCACACGTTCCCGTGACGACGGCCTGGGCTACTGCCGCGGATGCCGAGCCGAACGAGGAAGGTGTGAGGTCTGCTCCGGTTGTGGCAAGACGCGCCGGGTCAACGCTCGGACCGAAGCTGGCGACGCGCTCTGCGGCACCTGTTACACCCGGACCCGCACCGCCGAGGACGCGTGCGACGAGTGCCGAGCCATCGGACCATTGGCGGCCAGAGCTGGCGGCAGACGTGATGGCTCACAGAACCTCTGCGCACGCTGCTACCGGCATCCCAAGAGGCCCTGCGGCCTTTGCGGACGGCTCAAACGAGTCGCGCTGCGGGCCACCGACACGACGCCGGACGTCTGCCCGACCTGCTACCAAGCACCTGTGATCGACTGCTCGATCTGCGGTCAGCAGGCCCTCGGTCGTCGCGCCACGAACCACGGTTCACCGCGCTGCTTCGCTTGCCAAGCCGCCGGGCTGATCGACACCGCGCTCACCGGCCCCGACGGGAGCATCCGCCCCGAGCTCATTCCCGTCCGTGATGCGCTGACCGAACTCGAGCGTCCTCGGTCACTGCTGAACAACTGGCACAGCCTCGCCAGCATGCGGCTGCTGACCGACATCGCCCAGGGGAGGATCGAACTCAGACACGAGGCCCTCGACGCGCAACCGCAGGTGTTCTCGGTCAACTACCTTCGCGCCATGCTCGTCGCCGCCGGGGCGCTGCCTCCACGCGATGAGAATGCCGCCCGGTTGTACCGCTACGCCGCCACAGCCGCAGACGAAGTGACTGACCCCGAGCTGCGCAGCGTGCTCACTCGCTATGCCCGCTGGCATGTCTGCGGCCGCGTCAAAACCGACCGACACCAGCGGATCGCCCCCAACGTCGCGGCACGCTGCCGAGCCGACATCGACACCGCCCACGCGTTCGTCGATCACCTCACCGCAAGCGGGCACGACCTGGACGACTGCCCGCAAGCCTGCCTCGATGCCTGGATCACCACTGATCGCAGCCGACGCCTCGGCTTCATCCGCTGGCTCAAACGAGGCGGCTACCTTGCCCTGACCCGGTTACCTGAGCCTGTTCCTCGCAAGGACCCCGATCACGAGGTCGACCCCGACGACCAGATCGCCCTGGCCCGCCGCCTCCTGCATGAACCCGACAGTGGCAGCATCGAGGATCGTGCCGCAGCCTGCCTGATCTTGCTCTATGCCCAACCTGCCGCGAAGCTCGCCACCCTCACCATCAACGATATTGAGATTCGCGGCGGAGACACCTACCTCGCCCTCGGCCCCGAACCTCTGCTGCTCATCCCGCCCTTGGACGCACTCGTCACCGCGCTACCAGTCGCCAAGCCATTCGGCCCCGCAAGTACGCTTGCCAGCCCCCGATGGCTGTTCACCGGGAAAATCGCCGGCAGCCATCTGCACCCAGCATCCTTGATGCGCCGCATGCACCGGCTCGGAATCACCACCAGGGCCAGCCGAAACACGGCGATGCTGTACTTGGCCTCGACCACCCCACCGGCCGTGTTCGCATCCCTAATCGGCGTTAGCATTGGCGCCGCGACCCGCTGGGCCACCCTCGCCGGTGCTTCCTGGAACACCTACGCCGCTGCCCGCCGATAGGCACGCCGGCGCGAAAGGTCCAGATCCGCCGCGACGGATGGCCCGACTACTCCCACCTCCTTGCGGTGCTGGTTCGAGCTCCTTGTCTGCCCCCGCCCTCCGACGGAGATATCCGCACTGCCCGCGGCACTGTTCACGCGCAGCACGACAGGAGCGACGGGTCGGTGGTGAAGGCCTTGGCGGCGATCCGGATGCCCTCGGCCATGGTCAGGTAGGGGGCCCAGGCGTCAGCGACCTCGGCGACCGTCTTGCCGAGCACGTGGACTCCGGCGGCGGCGAGCTCGCCGGCCTCCTTGGCGACGGCGGTGATGCCGAGGATCTTCCCGGTGTCGGCGTCCACGACGATCTTGATGAAGCCGCGGGTGTCGCGGTTGACCAGTGCGCGGGGCACGTGGTGCAGCGGCAGGACGCGGCAGTCGCAGCGGATCCCGGCGGCGACGACGTCCTTCTCGGTCATCCCGACCGCGCCAATCGCCGGGCCGGTGAACGTGACCCTCGGCAGTCGGGCGTAGTCCACGGCCCGGTCGGCGTCGGCGAACGCGTTCTCGGCGACGCGACGGCTGCGCGAGCTCGTCGCGACCGAGAGCGAATGCTGCTCGTTCGTGGACTGGGCGATCGACGACAGCCACGCTGATCTCCGGCTGGTCGTCAGCGGAATGCCGGAGCAGTTGGCCGCGCTGAACGTCGGGTAGGCGCGACAGGCACGGATCCATCGGTCGGGCCACTCAACCCCTGGGATCCCGAAGCAGGTGCGCGTCCAGGGCGACGGCGATCGGTATACGTTGACGTAATGCAGGTCAAGGCAGCGCCGTGATGGACGTCGGTGTGCGACCGAGCGATCGAACTAGCGTTTTCGCTGGCAGACGGGGCAAAGTGGCTCGATCGGTTCATGAACTTCACCCGCACGATCGGCGTTCCGCAGCGCATGCAGGGGCGGCCAGCGAGCCCATGGACAGCTCGAAAGACACCTGTCGAACCCAACTTCCCACGATAGATACATTGAAAAACTGGGAGCCTCTAAAGGTGGCGTTTCCGCTGGTCAGAGGATACTTCACGGTGCGACGACGCGTGAAGGACGCGCACTGCCCACACACCAGAATACGGCCTCAGGACTTCAACATGTCAACGGCCCAGTCGAAGCAAGAATCGGGCATCCGTGACCGTGCGCACAGGACGCCTCCGCCCTCGAAGATCGGCACTGCGCCGCCTACGACGCAGTCCCGGCCTCCCCTTCTCTTCTTCTCTTGGCGTCCTGTTCGAGCAGGTGGTCCGTGAAAACCTTGGCGATGAACGTCGTCTGCTCCCGCGTCAGCGGCGGCGCGGCCTCCCGGATCTTCCGGACGTGCTCGGCGTGCGCGGTCAGGCCGAACGCCCGGGTCCAGGTCGGAGACCCGGATCAGCGTCTTGATGACCATGCGTCCGTCGCGGCCGTCCACCTTCTCGGTACGGGCGGGGAGCCTGCCCTGCCAGACGCGCCGCCAGATGCTCTTGCTGCAGCCGTGGCGCTCTGCCGAGGCGGCGACGTCGAGCCATTCGTCCACGGCCATCGGCCAGGGTTGTGGTCACTCGGTTTCTGCGCTCTGCCGGTCGTCGGCAGAGCGCGCTGGCTCCGGGGCGCAGCAGTCTGCCTCAGTCTTCCGGAGGCTGGCGCGGCGGCGACGGCTGAGGGTCCCGATCAGCAGCACGACGATCACGGCGGCGACGGCTGAGGGTCCCGATCAGCAGCACGACGATAACGGCGGCGACGGACACTCCGGTGACGACACCGACGTGTCCTTGGACCCAGCCCGACACCGCAGTGGCGACTCCGGCGACGGCGTTGGTGCGACTGGAGGCGGCAGCGTCGCCGGTGGCGGCCGGGTACCAGTACCAGGCCAGATAGGCACCGGTGAGTACGAGGACGAAGGCAGTAATCCTGGGCCCATAGCGCGCCAGCGATGCGATGCGTCGCGACAGCGCCGAACCTGCTGCGGCGGCGGCAACGGCGACGATCAGCAAGACGGTGGCAGAGCCCGCGGCGTACACGCCGAACACGAGGAGCAGCCCTGCGAAGCTGGCTGTGGCCTGGGCCTGCGCGATGACGGCCAGGAGTACGCCGAAGGTGCACGACAGCGACGCCACGGCGTAGCCGACCCCGAAGAGGACCATGCGTGCGGTGCTCGGAGGGCGGTCCGTGACTCGGGAAGGGATGCTGGGCAGTCGGAGCGAGAAAGACCGGCCTGTCAGCATCGCCGCGCCGAACAGGACGAGCACGACGCCGACGGCGAGCCCCAGCACGGGAGCGGCCTGGATCAGGCTCCGCGCTCCGGCGCTCACAGCGATGCCTGCCAGCGCGAGCGTTCCCGCGAACCCGATGGTCACCGCGACGCCGGCACGCAGCGACCGCAGGAGTCGCACCGGTGCCGGGGAGGAGGAGGCGTCCCCGAGCGCGTGGGTGATCCACGCCGGGAGCAGGGCAAAGCCGCAGGGATTGACCGGGGCGATCATCCCGGCGGCGAAAGCGAGCGCGAGAAGTCCACCCATGGCTCAGGCCCCGGCCTTCTCGAGCTCGGCGACGATCGTGTCGGCGGCGGGGTCGGTGGCGCGGAATGTCACCTTGCCGTCGGCGTCGACGATGATCAGGGTGGACAGCGCGGCGACGTCGAAGCGCTGCGACAGGACCGCGCCCTCGTCGATGGCGGCGGGGACGTGTTCGGCCTCGACGTACTCCATGAAGCCCTCAATGGTCTCCTTGGGCTCGCGCGGATCCATGTCGACGGCGAGGAACTGTGCATCAGTGCCGTTGTCCTCGGCGCTGGCGGCGGCTTCACCGAGGGACCGGACGCCGCCGACGCATTCGCCGCAGCCGACGGAGAAGAAGAACACGGCGGTGGGCTTCCCAGCGGCTGGCAGGCTGACCTGCTGGCCGTCGATACTGGTCACGGGTGCGGGCGAGCCGGCGTCCGCGGAGGACCCGTCCTCGTCGGCGCTACCACAGGCGGTCAAGGTCAGCGGCCCTGCGAGCAGGAGGCCTGCGAGCGAAAGGGTTGTGCGGCGGGTGAGGGATATCGTCATCGGTTCTGGTCGTCCTTCGGGTCTGCGGGCTGGGCGGGGTCGGTGGTCGGGCAGCAGTCGGGTCCGGTGCGGCCGTGGTGGGCTCGGCGACGGGCGACGACCAGCAGGACGAGCGCGACGAGCGCGATGCCCGCGCCGATCACCCAGGGGTTGCCGAGGAGGCCTCCGACGCCGGCGAGCACTCCCCCGGCTATGAGCAGTGGCAGTGCGCAGCAGAGGGCCATGAGCAGCACGGCTCCTGCCCCGAAGAGCAGGCCTCCGCCACCTGGCCGGTCATAGTGTTCTGATGTCATCTGTATCTCGAATCTCTCGAAGTCTTGGGTCAGCAGCAGCGGCGGCAGTCGTCGGCCGCCGAGACATCACCCTGGGACCGGTCGAGCAGGCGCGCGGCGAGTTCGGCTCCGATCCGATGCGCCTCGGCCACCGGCACCGCCTCGGCCCCGGGATGCTCGGCGAGCCACTCGGCAGCGTCGCCAACAGAGGTGAAGTAGTGCACCTGGTTGCAGAACGACGATCGGATCGAGGTGATCTGGTCCGGATTCATCAGCGAGACCACGGCAGTGGCGGGCTCGATGCTTATGGCTCCGGCGACCGGATCGACGGCGACGCGGATCATCTCGCCGCTGGCCGGGGAGACCGACTCCACGCGCGCTGGGCGGCCGAGAAGCGCCGGGAAGACCAGGGTGTCCAGCGCGCACCAGGTGTAGAGCCCTTCTCCTGACGCGGTGAACCGGTGCGGGGTGGGCCGCAGGGTGAGGCCCTGGCCGACGATCCGACCCAGGTCGTCGTACTCGGTGTCGGGCACCGCTGCCAGCCTGGTCCTGACCTGCTCGGGTGTGCGGCCCGCGGCCGTGGCGAGCTGCTCGACCGTGACGGGATCGCCGTCGGCGAGAAGCCGAAGCAGCGGGACGAGCAGGCCGGGGTCGAGACCCGTCTCCTCGGTGCGGCCGAGCCGCTCGGGAAGTTGCTTACTGAGGTCGGACATTGCGGGTTCCTCCAGTTCTGAATGCGGGCGGTGTGCTGTCGCGGGGTTCTCACGCGCAGCAGGAGAGCTTCGAGACGTCGGTGGTGAAGGCCTTGGCGGCGATCCGGATGCCCTCGGCCATGGTCAGGTACGGAGCCCAGGCGTCGGCGACCTCGGCGATGGTCTTGCCGAGCACGTGGACCCCGGCGGCGGCCAGCTCCCCCGCGTCCTTGGCGACCGCGGTCAGCCCCAGGATCTCCCCGGTGTCCGCGTCGGCGACCATCTTGATGAAGCCGCGGGTGTCGCGATTGACCAGCGCGCGGGGCACGTAGTGCAGGGGCAGGACGCGGCAGTCGCAGCGGATCCCCGCCTCGAGGACCTGCTTCTCGGTCATCCCGACCGCGCCGATGGCAGGAGAGGTGAACGTCACCCGGGGCAGCCTCGCGTAGTCCACCGGCTTTTGGGCATCTGTGAACGCGTTCTCAGCCACGAGGGTGCCGTGGTGGGCGGCGACATAGACGAACTCGGGGTGCCCGGTGACGTCCCCCGCGGCCCAGACCCGGGGGTTGGACGACTGCAGCTGGTCAGAGACGACGATCTGCCCGGCGTCGCCAGTCTTCACCTCCACCGCCTCGAGGTTGAGTCCCTCGGTGACCGGCCGTCGGCCGAGCGCGACCAGAACCTGGTCGGCGCGGAAGTCCTGCGATCCGCCGGACACGTCGGCGGTGACGACGACCTGTCCGGTCATATCGCGGGACACCCGCGTCGGCAGCGCGTGGCGCACCACCCGGATGCCCTCGTCGGCGAACACCTCCTGCAGCGTCCTGGACACCTCCGGCTCCTCCTTCGACGCCAGCCGGGACCGCACCAGGATGGTGACCTGGGAGCCGAGCCGGGCGAACAGCTGCGCCTGTTCCAGGGCGACGTAGCCGCCGCCGAGCACGAGCAGAGACTCAGGGACTTCAGTCAGCTCCATCGCCGTGGTCGAGGTCAGGTACCCGGTCTCGTCCAGGCCGTCGATCGGCGGGGCCCAGGGCCGAGAGCCGGTCGCGACCAGGTAGTGCTCGGCCTCGATCGTCTCGGTGCTCCCGTCGTCCCCGGCGACCTGGAGGACCGGAGCGTCAGGGGTGCCGGCGAACGCGGCGTCGCCGCGGCGGACGGCCCACCCGTAGGAGTCGGCGACGTCGGCGTACTTCTCGCCCCGCAGCGACTCGACCAGCGCCTGCTTCCCGGCGATCAGGGCGGGCATGTCCACTGGCCCCGCCGTCGTCGCGATCCCCGGGAACCGGTCGGCGGCGTCGGCCGCGGAGTGCCGTGCGTCGGCCGCGGCGATCAGGGCCTTCGACGGCACGCAGCCGGTGTTCACGCAGGTGCCGCCGAGCGTCCCGCGCTCGATCATCACCACCGACTTGCCGAGCGTGGTCGCGCGGATCGCGGCGGCGAACGCACCACCGCCCGATCCGATGATGGCGAGGTCGTACTTCGTGGGCATCGCAGCTCCCGTCACTTGGGTTTCTCTTCTTTCTCGGCCATACTGGACCTTCCAGTGCAGGGGAAGGTCAAGAGGGATTCTGCCGAAAGAAAAGGGGGCCTGCGATGCGCATCGGGGAACTCGCCGAGCGGGCGGGAACGACGGCGAAGACGCTGCGGTTCTACGAGGAGCAGGGCCTACTGCCCCCGGCCGAGCGCACGCCGTCCGGATACCGCGACTACGCGCCCGAGACGGCCGCCCGGATCGACTTCGTCCACCGCGGCCAGGCCGCGGGCCTCACCCTCGCCCAGATCCGCCAGATCCTCGACATCCGCGACGACGGCGCTGCTCCCTGCGAGCACGTGCGCGACCTCCTCGACGCGCGCCTCGCCGAGATCGAGCAGCAGATCGCCCAGCTCACCGCGCTGCGCGACACCATCACCGAGCTCAGACGCGACGCCGCGCACCCGGAACCGGCGACGTGTAGCCCGGACCAGGTCTGCCGCTACCTATAGCTCTCCGGAACTAGGAGACAGTTCGCGGCAGGTCACTCGGTCGCTATACCAGCACGCCCCCCATGTGATGCGTACACACCTGAGTCGTATGAGCATGCAATCAAGGGCACTACTCCGTCATTTTGATCATCTGACCCTGCCGGTCGGTTCGTGATGGAAGTGTTCCCCGACTTCGACGGGCTCGGAGGCATCGGTGATCTGAAACAGGTCATCGGCGCCCTGCTGATGTTCGTGCTCATCGTCGCGGTGCTCATGGTCATCGTCTCGGCGATCTGCTGGGCGCTGGGCGCCTCGCACGGCAACCACTCGCTTGCCTCCAAGGGCCGGGTCGGGGTGCTCGTCGGCGTCGGCGCCGCCGCGCTCGCCGGCGCGGGGGTGGCGTGGGTGAACTGGCTCATCGCCCTCGGCCAACAGCTCTGATCCTCCGTCGCCAGCAGGCCCGCTCTCTGCGTTGGGAGCGGGCCTTTCGTCTGCCCGGTCTCGCCAGTCGCTCCCTGGTTCACCTCGTCGCCACAAGCCATTCGCTCAGCGAGGGAGTAACCGCCGTGATCGACATCGACCCCAACAGCTCGGGACTGCCCGGCATCGACCAGCTCCGCACCATCGTTGGCGCCGTGATGACGGTCGGCCTCATCCTCTCCGTACTGGCGCTAATCGTCTCCGCGATCGTCTGGGCCTACGGCGCCAACAGCTCGAACCCGCATCTGGCGGGCAGGGGCAAGCTGGGCGTTCTCATCTCCTGCGGTGCCGCGGTGATCTGCGGCGCGGCGGTGACGCTCGTGAACTTCTTCTGGAACGTCGGCCAGGCTGTATAGGGCCGCCGGTCACCGCAGGAGATTTGAGATGGGTGTCTGCGACGTTCCCGTGATTTCGACCGTCTGCGACGTGGCGGGCGAGGCTGCCGCGACGGTCGTGGCTGCCCCGTTCGACTGGCTCGCCCAGGCGATGGGCGGCGCGGCCGGCTGGCTGATCGAGGCGATGTGGGCCGTGTTCGACACGACCACGCTGGTCGATGTCCAGACGGACGGGTTCACCAGCGTCTACAACCTGATCTTCGGCATCGGCGTCTTCCTCGTCCTGATCTTCTTCTGCCTGCAACTCATCACCGGGCTGATCCGCCGCGACCCGACCGCGCTGTCCAGAGCCGCGCTCGGCGCGGCGAAATCGGTGCTGGGCGCGTTCGTGGTCGTCACGCTGACCGCGCTCGCACTGGAAATCGTGGACCAGCTCAGCATCGGCATCATCCAGACGTCCGGCGAGACCACCGAGACGATGGGCGACAAGATCATCCTGCTCGCCGCCGGGCTCAGCGGCATCAACATCGCCGCGCCCGGCGTCGGCGCGATCGTCACGATCTTCCTGGCCGGGCTGATGATCGCCGCCGTCGCGATCGTCTGGTTCAGCCTGCTGATCCGCAAGGCGCTGCTGCTGGTCGGCGTGGTGCTGGCACCGATCGCGTTCGCCGGCGCGTCCTGGGACGCCACCAAAGGATGGATCGGGAAATGGGCGGCGTTCGTGATCGCCCTCATCATCAGCAAGCTCGTGCTCGTCGTCATCTTCTTGCTGGCGATCACGCAGATCGCCACCCCGATCGAGCTGGACATCGCCGCCGTCACCGAACCGATCACCGGCATCGTGCTCATGGGCATCGCGGCCTTCGCGCCCTACATGGTCTACCGCTTCGTGTCGTTCGTGGGCTTCGACCTGTACCAGCAGATGGGCACCGAGCAGGAGGCCAAGAACGCGCTCAACCGTCCCGTCCCGATCCCCTCCAAGCCCCAAGGCGGCGGCGAGCCCAAGAAGGTTCTCGAAGACCCCAATGACGGCGCGTCGGACGCAGGATCAGGTGGCACGCCTCCGCCGTCGCCCGCCCCGGCGCAGGCACCTGCCGCGGCCGGCGGTGAAACCGTGGGCGCCGAAGCCGGCGCCTCCGCCGCGGGCGCGGGACCGGCGGCAGCCGTCGTGGTCGGAGCGAAGGTCGCCAAGGATGCCGCCGAGGCCGGGCCGAAGGCCGGGCACGCGGTGGCCGGTCAGGCCGAGACCGCCGCCGACGCCGCAGGCGGGCAGAACGGCGGCACCCCGCCGCCGTCGCAGACGCCCCCGCCGTCCACGCCGCAGCCGAGGACGCCCACGGAGCCGTCCAACCCCACGGCATCGCCGTGGGGCAAGGAGTGACCACCCATGCCCACCACGGACCAGAAGACACCCGGTAGCGAGCTGACGCCGATGAAGTTCAGCCGACTCACCCGCCGAGGGGTGCTGCTCGGCCTCTCGGTCGCGCAGCTCATCACCCTCGGCATCGGCGGCCTGGCGCTGCTGGCCGCGTTCTACGGCGGCGCCGGGATGCTGCTGGTCTACACCGCCCCGGTCTGGCTGCTCGCGGTCGTGCTGACCTGGGTGCCCATCACTGGGAGGCCGATGGTCGAATGGCTCCCTGTCGCGCTCTGGTGGCTGTGGCGCTCCACCGGCGGGCAACTGCTCTACCGGCGGCGGATCGTCAAGCCCCGCCCTGCCGGAAGTCTCGCGCTGCCCGGTGACATGGCCCGGCTTCGGGAGCACCTGGACCCCGAGACCGGGGCGTGCATGATCCACGACCCCCGCCAGGCAACCTTGACGGTCGTGACGGAAGTGACCCATCCGGCATTCATCCTGCTCGACCCCGGCGAGCAAGAGCGCCGCGTCACCTCCTGGGGGCGAGTGCTCGCCACGGTCTGCCGGTCCGGGCGGATCGCGACCCTGCAAGTGCTCGAACGAACCCTGCCCGACTCCGGTAGCGGGCTGGCCGAGTGGTGGGCCGAGCACGGCACCGACGACGGCTCCTGGGCCGCGACCACCTACCGCGAACTGATCGAGCGGGCCGGCCCCGCCGGGGAACGGCACGCCACCACGGTCAGCCTCTCCCTGGACATGAAGGTCGCCTCCCGGCAGATCAGGACCGCCGGCGGCGGCATCCGCGGCGCCGCCGCGGTGCTCCGGCAGGAGATGGCGACGCTGGTCGCCGCGCTGCGTTCGGCGGACTTGACCCCTTCGGGGTGGCTCGGCCCCGGTCAGGTCGCGGTCATTCTCCGCTCGGCGTATGACCCGGCCGTGGCCGCCACCTTGGAGCGCCACGGGCGGCTCGGGCAGGAGCTCGCCGCCGCCGGCCCGGTCGCGGTCACCGAGACCTGGGGCAACCTGCGCACCGACTCCGCCTGGCACACCGTGCTGTGGGTCTCGGAGTGGCCCCGCAGCCTCGTCTATCCGGGGTTCCTCGCGCCGGTGCTGCTCTCCACCGGCATCCAACGGGCTGTGTCGCTGATCTACACCCCGATGCGCTCGGACCAGGCGGCCCGCGACATCCGCAAGAAGAAGGTCGAACACATCTCCGATGCGGCCCAGCGCGCCCGAATCGGGCAGATCGAGGACGCCGCGCAGACCGCCGAATACCAAGACGTTCTCCAGCAGGAAGCCGACCTGACCGCCGGCCACGGGATTCTACGGGTCTCCGGGCTCATCTCCGTCTCCGCCCCCAGCGTCGACGAGCTGGAAGCCGCAGTCGCCGCGATCGAACAAGCCTCGATCCAAGCCTCCTGCGAGACCCGAAGGCTCGTCGGCCAGCAAGCCGTCGCGTTCACGGCGGCCGCGCTGCCGCTGTGCCGCACGGTGTGACCGGCGCGCTCACCTGGCAGGCATCCCACCCTCGTTGAAGGAGGCCCGTGATGCCGACATACACGAACCCGACCAGCGATGCCAGCGATGCCTACGAGGCGTTGCGCGGTCTGGCTCACGCCAGCCGTAGCTTCGAGGACCCGTCCGAGACCTACGTGGTGATCGGTGAGCTGTTGGGCGGGCTGCGATCGCTGCGGCAGGTGCTCGACCAGCTCGCCGCCGCCCATCTGAGCCGGCAGCATCACGTCACCGACGAGTCCCGCGAGTACAGCGGCGGTGCGGCCGAGGCGCTGGCCGCAGCGGATGAGCTGCACCAGGCCGGCACGCTCATCGACCAGGCCGACGACCGCCTGAGCGCGGCCATGACCCACTCGGGCCGGATCGTGTGGAACCCGCAGGACCGGATGGTGGAGCGGTGGGTTGGCGTCGTGTTCCTCCAAGGCGAGGAAACCGACCGGGTGATCGACCTCATCGACGCCCACGGGGTCGAGGCGGGGATCGAGCATCTGTCGGCGTGGGACTACGGCGAGGAGACCACGAACGCCGCCTTGGAGAACGGCGACGTTCACGACACCGCCCCGGTCTATCCCGGTGACCGGCAGGCCGAGACCGGCGACTACGCGATGACCTACAACGCGATGGCCGGGCACGTCGCCCTGTACCGGCGGCACCTGATCCGTGCCGAGGACGCCATCGACAAAGAAGCAGGGGCGCACGTCCCGGCCCGCCGCCCGACGACAGGCCGTGAGCGAGAGACGGCCGGGCGGCGTAGCGCCGTCCGTGACGGGGGCTGGTTCGAGCATCCCGGCGTCGCCGCCGTCAAGCAGGCCCGCGGGCTGTCGCTCTGACATAGCCACCACGGAGACGTGCCGGCGCGCACCTGCCCGCCATGAACAGCGCAGACCCCACCGCTTCGATGTCCCGGCACGTCGGGACGCTCACCTTGACCGTCTGGCCGGACTCGCCGCTGGGCGAGCACCAGCGATATGCCTACCGCATCGAGGACACCGCGACCGGGCAGACGCTCGTCGGCCGGGACCTGTTCACCGGCGCCGGAGCGCCGGTCGCCCCGGACCGCGCGATGCGCGACCTCGCCGCCTTCCTGGCAGCGGCCGGCGACGCCCGCCAGTACGCCATCGACAACCCCGGCAGCAGGCCCGAGCATGAGTGCCTGTTTCCCGGATGGGTCGCGGAGGCCGCTCGCCAGAACGCGGACGCGCTGGCACCGCTCGGCATCGAGGGCCCGCCGCAGCCCAAGCCGGACATGCCACAGCAGCCTCGCCCGGCGCCGGACTCGTCATGGTTCGACCGTCCCGCCGGCGGTTGGGTCTCCGGGACGCGGGGGCGGTCGTTGTGAGCCGGGGCGAGAAGCTGCACACCGCTGTCCTCGTCACTCCCGCCTCGGAGCGGCGCCGGCTGCGCAAGCAGCGGCGGCAAGCCGCCGCCCGCCTCGTCGCCGAGCAGCGTCACGTCGAGAAGGAAGCGGCCCAGGCCAAGGCCGCCGCCGAACGGGCTGAACGCCGTGCCACGGTCTACCTGCCCGCCGCCGGCGAGCCCGGCCCGGCCGCGCTGAGGACACCGGGCCACTTCCGGGTGGCCCGGCATCAGGACACCAGCGCCGTGCTCGCCGGGCAGTACCCGTTCCTGGCCGAAGCCGGGCTCGGAGCCGCGGGAATCTTCATCGGCCAAGACCTCTACAGCGGCTCCTCGTTCGTGTACGACCCGTGGGAGTTGTACCGCAGGGGCATCATCACCGCGCCGAACCTGATCTTGGCGGGGATCGTCGGGTCCGGGAAATCGTCGCTCGCCAAGAGCCTCTACACCCGCAGTCTGCCCTTCGGGTACCGCGTCTATGTCCCCGGCGACCCCAAAGGCGAGCACTCCGGCGTCGCCGAAGCAGTCGGCGGGAAAGCGATCATCCTCGGGCACGGGATGGGCAACAGGCTCAACCCCTTGGATGAGGGCTACCGGCCCGGCGGCCTGTCCGACCAGGAGTGGGCCACCACCCTCGCCGCGCGACGCCGCGATCTGCTCGGAGCCTTGACGGAGACGGTGCTGGATCGGCGGTTGGCGCCGTTGGAGCACACCGCGATCGACACCGCCCTGGCCGGCGCGGTCCGCGACGCGGACGTGCCGATCCTGCCGATGGTGGTCGACCGGCTGCTGCGCCCCGACCCTGCCGACGACCCGGACGGCCGGCTCACCGAGGACGGCCGCCAGGTCGGCCACGCGCTGCGCCGCCTGGTGGCCGGGGACCTGGCCGGCCTGTTCGACGGGCCGAGCACCGTCAGGTTCGACCCGTCGCTGCCGATGGTCAGCCTCGATCTTTCGCGCGTCACCGAGAACAGCACGTTGATTTCGGTGCTGATGACCTGCTCGTCGGCATGGATGGAAGCCGCCCTGCTCGACCCCAACGGGGGCCGCAGATGGGTCGTCTACGACGAGGCATGGAGGCTCATGTCCCACCCGGCGCTCCTGCGCAGGATGGACGCCCACTGGCGTCTCGCCCGGCACTACGGGCTGGCCAATCTCTTGGTGTTCCACAAGCTCACCGACTTGGAGAACGTCGGCGATGCCGGATCGGCGAACCGGGCGCTGGCGAACAGCCTGCTGGCAAACGCGGAGACGAAGATCGTCTACCGGCAGGAGACCGATCAGCTCGGCCCCACCGCCGTCGCGCTCGGGCTGACCGGCACCGAACGCCGCCTGCTGCCCGGACTCGGCACCGGGCAAGGGCTCTGGCGGATCAAGGACCGGGCCTTCGTCGTGCAGCACCAACTCCACCCCGCCGAGCTCGCCGCGTTCGACACCACCGCCCGCATGACCGGCAAAGGCTAGAGCCGTCGCCCGCGATCGATTCCCATTCTACGCCTGTCCGCATAGCGTCCCGCTTACGCTGGAAGCATGGCTGTGGACCCCGCACTTTCCGAGCTCGCTCGCCCGATTGAGGACGGACAGCCGTGGCCGCGGCCTGCGTGCCCCAAGTGCCAGACCGGATACATCGGATTCTCAGCGCCCACCGAGGATGAAGGACACGATTCAGCTTCCGCGCGCAACCACCCTGCGTTCGAGCCAGAGTGGATTTCCGGCACGTTTGTCGTCCGCGGTCAGTGCGAGAATCCCGAGTGTCGACAGGCTGTGCACGGCACGGCGACTATCGCGTGGACTACTCCCACAGGTCGAACCGCGATGATTTCGAGTACCAAGGCATCGCCTATTCCTCGTACTACACTGTGACGCACCTGCATCCGCCGATGCTGATAATGCCGATCCCGAGATAGGCACCCGACGAAGTAAGAGAGGGTGTGCTGCGCGCTTCTCGCGTGCTTTTCGCTGATCCTGGTCTGGCCGCAACTGCGCTGCGTGCCACGGTGGAACGGTTCTTGACTTCAGAAGGAATCTCTGCAACTCGACCATCTGGGCAATTTCGGAACGCGCAGGCGGTGGATTCTACGAGGACGGCCACCGCTGCCCGGGTGAACCGGCGACGGTGGACCTCCTCGCTTCCGCTGCGGGACGGTTGGCCGCTGCGGAGTACACAGTCCCAGGCCAGGACTTTCGGGTCGACTTGCGGCGTTTCCCGGCACAACCAGAAGACGGGTTCGTGCTCATCCCCGCGTGACCAGGTCTCGCGGGGATGAGCACGAACCCCTGAAACCGAGGCGCAACCTGGCTTTGGAGACCCCAGTTCGCTTTGTCTTCTTCATGCGTCAGAGCCCGAATGCCCCGCCGCTGATCAGGATGAAGATGCCCAGGCCGATGAGAACGATTGGGAACAGGATGTGCTCCCAGCGTTCCAGGATTTCCGCGATCCGACGTCTGGTGGCGATGAATTTGGCCACGAACACCAGGACCGCAACGAGAGCGAGGAACACAACACAGTATGCGACCACGGCGGCAGGCCCCACACTGAGGAAAACTGGAACGTAAACACCGATGTTGTCCCCGCCGTTGGCGAAGGTGACTCCTGCCACGGCCCAGACAGCGACCTTCCTGCCTTCAATCTTGCCCTCATCATCGTCGTCATCGTCATGCCGCCGACGCCACGCCTGCCAGGCCGCCCATAGCCCCAATCCCAAGGGGATCAGGCCGAAGTATGGGATGACCTCAGGAGGCAGGAACGCTCCGGCGCCGAGGGCTACGAGTACGGCAGCGCCGAGAATACCTGCGAACCCCAGATACTGTCCAACTAGGATCCGAACCGTCGTGCCTCGCTGCCCTGCACCCCGGGCGAAGAACAGTGAGAGCACGATGATGTCGTCGATATTCGTGGCAAGGAACAGGCCGATCGCTTGCAGGATCGAGAGCAGGATCATATGTGCACCTCCGCCGTGCATTCCGAAACAGCGCAGGAAGGGTCGATGCAGGTCGCTTCGTGATCCACAGCCAAGGTCGTATCCAGCAGAGCGGTAAGCGCACGGGTGAGACGGGGGTCTGCGACCTCGTACCGCGTTCGGCGGCCCTGAGGTTCGGCCACGACGATGCCGCAGTCGCGAAGGCAGGTCAGGTGGTTAGAAACGTTGGACGGACTGAGATCCAGATCGCGGGCCAGTGCCGCAGGATAGATCGGGCCGTCAAGCAGGGTCATGAGAATGCGTGAACGTGTCGGGTCGGCCATTGCTCGGCCGAGCCGGTTCATCACGTCCAATCGATCGGTTATAGTCAGCACCCAATGAACATACACGCTTCGCTGTATGATTGCCAAAACCGTTCCTTGGGCGTGAGGAACGAACTGGTGACAGTTTCGGTTTAGGCCGCGAGTGTGAGCGGCTCGGTCAGTTTGGCTTCGAATTCGATGGGCGTCAAGCCGCCGAGGGTGTCCTGGGCGCGCTGACGGTGGTACTTCCGCTCGATCCAGACGACGATGGCGAGTCGCAGCTCCTGCCGGGTGGCCCACCGTTGCTGGTTGAGCACGTTCGTCTGTAGCAGTGACCAGAACGACTCCATGGCGGCGTTGTCTCCGGCGGCGCCGACGCGGCCCATCGATCCGACCATGTCGTGTCGGTTCAGTTCGCTGGCCATCGCTCTGCTGCGGAACTGGCTGCCTCTGTCGGCGTGCAGGATGCAGCCAGCGACCTCGCCGCGGCGAGTGACGGCGTTGCGGACGGCGTCGACGGCGAGCTTCGCGGTCATCCGGTCCGAGATCGAGTACCCCACGATGCGGTTGGAGAATACGTCCTTGATCGCGCAGCAGTAGAGTTTGCCTTCGCTCGTCCGGTGCTCCGTAATGTCCGTGAGCCAGAGCCGGTTCGGCGCGTCAGCGCGGAACACCCGTTTGACGTGATCGTCGAACACGGGCGGGCCGGCCTTCTTGCCCTTCCCGCGCCGTCGGCGTTGCGCGGACGAGAGAATCCCGGCCTGCGAGCACAGCTTCCACGCCGTCCGCCTGCTCATCCGCCACCCGGCTCGCCGCGCTTCGTCAGCGAGATATCGATACCCGAACGTCGGGTCGTCGTGGTGCGCGTCGTGCAGCGCGTTGATCCGATACGCGCGGAGGACGTCCGCGCTCCGCACGGGATCGTTTCGCCAGCGATAGTAGGGCTGGCGGGCGAGCTTGAGGACCCGGCACGACACCGTCACGGGAATCCCCGCGGCGGCGAGCTCAGCAACGAGCGGGTACGTCATTTTGGGGAGCCACCGAGTTTCAGGTTCGCCTGCGACAGATACGCCGCCGCACGCCGAAGCACCTCGTTCTCCTGCTCAAGCAACCGGATCCGCTTCTTCAGATCCCGCGCCTCGGCGGCATCGGCGGCGGTCTGGCCGGGACGGTTGCCGTCTTCGATATCGGCTTGTCGGAGCCAGTTCTGCAGCGTTGCTTCGCTGATGCCGAAGTCGGTGGCGATCTGTTTGATGGTGACGCCGCTCTCGCGGCGACGAGCGACCGCGACGACGTCTTCGCGGAACTCTTTCGGATAAGGACCGGGCATGATGACATCCTCCCCGCCAGCGCCTCCCGGCACTAACGATCAGTTGTCACCGATTCGTTCCTCACGCCCTTCCTCACGCCCAGGGCTAAGTGACTCAACCTCTGAGTCTGTAGACCGTCTCACCCGTGTTGACATCGACCACACGGCCGTCATCGCGCACGCGAAACCGTGTCTCGCCGGAATTGGCATCCACCACTCTGCCGTCGTCGCGGACACGGAATGATGTCTCCCCAGTGTGCGCGTCAACCATCCGGTTGCCGCGCACGCGAAACCGTGTTATCACCCGAACTCGCACTGACCGCCCGGCGGCCGTCCCAAGTTTCATCACTCATACGAAGAGCCTGCCAGAGACGTCCGACATTCCTCCGTACGCGGCAGAGGTTCGACCTGCACGGCTCGTACGTGCGCGCGGACGCCCAGGAGCGCCACGCATGCTCTCATGGCGGCGTTGACTCACCTCGACGCTATGAGGAAGCCCGAGCCTGAGCCCGTCCCGGTGTCCATTCCGCTCGTCGTGCTCGATGTGCGCGAGGACGGCACCGTGACCGTCACCGTCGACGGGAAACGGTTGGACCCTGACCCTTTCGCGCCGCCGTGGCGGCGCTCCTCGTTCGGGCAGATCATCGACCGCGCCACGAACGACCGGACGACACCGGCGAGGGTCGAGGTCCGCGAAGCGGACGGCACGACGTTCACCGACATCGTCGCCGCCCGCCGCCGGCGTTCCCGCCCCGAGCCCGAACCGGAACCGGCGGCGCAGGCCGGGCCGGTGTTTCACACCGTCGAGGGCAAGGGGTTCGTTCCGGGCGAGGACGTGGCGGTCGCAGTCGTCACCGGGCACACCGACGCCGCCCACTCCGGCACCGCGCGCGCCCTCATCGACCCAGCCGGGAACGGCGCCGACCGGACCGACGAGGTCATCGAGGTCATCCTGTTCGGCCGGGTCTCCGGCACCACGATCATCCGGCGAGTGCCGTGAACGAGCAGGGCCGGCAGACCGGCTCGTTCGGGGACGAGCTGACCAACGCCGCGATGATCGGGCTGGTCGTCCTGTTCGGCGTCGCGCTGATCCTGCGCGCCGCGGGATCGGTGGCCGCGTTCCTGACCGGCACGCCCCAGCCGGCCGGCGATCCCGCTTCCGGGGTCGGTGTGCTGTTCCACCCTGGTGATCCCGGCGCGGCGCTCGACGCGGACGGCCTGAACCCGGTCGTCTACTGGATCGTCGCCGGGCTGCTGCTCGCCGGCCTCGTGACCGGCGGGCTATGGGCGTGGCTGCGGTTGCGCCGCCACACCCACCGGATCGAGACCGACCCGCGCCGCATGGCCGGGATCGCCACACGGCACGAAGTCGCCGCCGCTGCGTCTGAGAAGGCGCTGCTGCGCCGCGCGGGAAACCTGCGCCCCGGCCTGGCTGACCCGAAGCCGGCGGACGTGGGCTACCGGCTCGGCACCTCCAAGGGCACCGGCGTGTGGGCGTCGGTCGAGGACTCGATCATGGTGATCGGGCCGCCCCGCTCCGGGAAGGGCCTGCATCTGGTGATCCCGGCGATCCTCGACGCGCCCGGCGCCGTCGTCGTCACCTCGACCAGGCCGGACAACCTCACCGCGACCATGCGCGCCCGTCGCAGGATCGGCCCCGTCGCGATCTTCGACCCGCAACACTTGGCCGAGGGTCTGCCCGCCGGTCTGCGCTGGTCACCGATCCGGGGCTGCGAGTCGCCGCAGACGGCGATGATCCGCGCCACCGGGCTCGCCGCCGGCACCGGCCTGTCCGCAGGCGGCGTCGACGGCGGAGGCTTCTGGGAGGGCAAGACACGGGCCGCGCTCCAAGCCCTGCTGCACGCGGCAGCGATCGACCATCGGCCGCCCGCCGAGCTGTTCAGGTGGACTCTCGATCCGACCGCGGCCGCTGACGCGGTGGCGATCCTGACCGGCTCCACGCAGGCTGCGACCGGGTGGGCCGAGTCTCTGGAAGCGATGATCGACTCCGACCCCCGCACCCGCGACTCGATCTGGCAGGGCGTCTCCTTGGCTCTCGGCTCCCTCGCGGACCCGCGCGTGCTCGACGCCGTATCGCCCGGCCCCGGTGAGGGCTTCGATCCCGAAGCGTTCATCCGCGACCGCGGCACGTTGTTCCTGCTGGCAACCGGGTCCGGTGCGGGAGCCAGCGCCGCGCTGGTCGCCGCGCTCGTGGAAGACCTCATCGAGACCGCCCGCCGCCTGGCCGCACGGTCGGCCGGTGCCCGGCTCGATCCGCCGATGCTGCTGGCCTTGGATGAGATAGCCAACCTCTCGCCGTTGCCGTCGCTGCCGACGCTGATGGCCGAAGGCGGCGGGTCGGGGATCACGACCATGCCGGTGCTCCAATCGCTCGCGCAGGCGCGGGACAATTGGAACGAGCACCAGGCGAACGCGATCTGGGACGCCTCGATCGTCAAGGTCATCCTCGGCGGGGCTTCCAACAGCCGGGACCTGCAAGACCTGAGCGCCTTGGTCGGCGAACGCGACGAATACACCGACTCCGTGACGCTGGGCGACCACGGCACCCGCTCCAACCAGCGGTCCGTGCGCCGGGTGCCGATCTTCCCGCCCGACCGCATCCGCCGGCTCCCGTTCGGGACCGGGATCGTGCTGCTGCGCTCCGCGGCCCCGATCGTCACCGACCTGCACCCCTGGCCCAAGCGTCCCGACGCCGGCCAGCTCGCCGCCGACCGTGCCGAGATCGAAGCCCTGCTCCGTCGTTCCGGCACCTGAACGCCGGTCGCGGCACGGAGCACCTGCCCGCCACAACGGCCCGGCACGAACCGGCGCCGGAGAGCAGACAGGAGCCCAGCATGTCCGACGAACCCGGTGGCGACGCCACGACGAACGATGTTCCCGACTCGGATGTGGACCAGATGGACGACGACGGCTACGACGAGCCGCTGATCGCCGAGCCGCCGCACCCGATCAACTGGAACCTGCTGAGTGCCGAGGACGCCGAGGCCGAGTGGTTGGAGCTCAACCGCTGGGTGGACTGGCTACGCCACACCTACGGGCTCCCCGCCTCCGTGATCCCGCCCGCCTGGCACATGCACCCGGAGCTGCTGTGGGAGCTGAGCGCGCTGCACCTTCACTGGCTCTGCGCCTACGACCCGGACCAGAACGGCAGCGCACCGCTCGGCTGGCACCGCGACTTCGCCGACGCCCGCCAGCGGCTCCGCGAATGGGTCGCCGCCTGCGGCACCCGGCTCGACCACGACCGTCCCACCCGGCAGACTGTCTGGCCCGGCGAGGAACCCGGCGACCCGATCGAGGACATCCCGATCACCGACCGCGACGCCGAGTTCGTGGAGTTCGTCATGGCCGACGTCCAGGCCCGCCGCGAGGCAGAGGAAACGTTCTACCGCGACCTCGACCCGGACACCGGAGAAGTGTCGTGAGCGACAAGACCGAGGCACTCGTCTCGCCCCTGCTGGACAGCCGTGAGGTCGCCGCGTACTTGAAGGTCTCGGAGTCCACCCTGTCGCGGTGGCGCTCGGCCGGCACGGGGCCGCCGTTCCTGCGGCTTGGCGGGATCGCCCGGTACCGGCTCGACGCCGTGGACCGCTGGCTGAGCGAGCTGGAACACGACCGTGCCCCGCAGAGCTGAACCGCAGCCGACCGCCGAGCCCAAGCCGGTCCCGCCGATCGGCGTGAAGGTCTCCACAGACATGGAGCGCCGCTCCTACGGCATCCGCGCCCGAGCCCGGTGGACCGACCCGACCACCAAGCGGCGTGTCATCCGCTCGGAAATCGTGCGAGACGAAGCGGCCGCGCACGCGTTCTTCGACCAGCTCCGCAACTCATCGACCAAGGGCATGGACGTGTCCATGACGCTGCTGGAGTTCGTCACCTCCATCGGCGACCGGTGGGCGCGGGGCCTGGACCCGACCTCCACCGGCGAGACCTACGGGTACGGGCTGAAACTGCGCGTGCTGCCCGCGCTCGGGCACCTGCCGGTCACCCAGATCACCGCCGGGATCATCGACCGCACCATTGATGAGTGGGAGCAGCGTCACGGCGCGTCGACCATCAAGAACACCATCGCCCCGCTCGTGCGGGTGCTCGATGAGGCCGTGCGGGACGGGCTGATCCAGATCAATCCTGCGAAGAACCGCGCCAAGCGGAGCCTGAACCGCAACGCCTTCCGCGGCCAGTCCGCCGAACACACCTCCCCACGGGCGCACGCAATCCCGGACATGAAGACCCTCAACCGCCTCGCCAGGGCGTGCGGCAAGGTGCATCAGTCCTACAGCGACTTCGTGATGCTCGCCGCGCTACTCGCCGCACGGTCCTCGGAGGTCTCCGGGTTGCAGGTCGGGGACGTGGACTACGGCAAGAACCTCGTCGTGATCCGCCGGCAGGTTTTCCCCGGCAAAGGCGGCCTGGTTACAAAACCGACCAAGAGCCGCAAAGAACGCCGCGTGCCGATCCTCGAACCACTCCGGCCAGTGCTCGAACGCCTCACCGACGGGAAGGAGCCCGAGGACTCGTTGCTGGTCGGCCCGAAGGGCGGCTATCTCACCACCGCGACCGTCCGCGACGCCACCAACTGGGACGGCATCGTCGCGAAGCTCGGACTGCCCGACCTCACCCGGCACGGCCTACGCCACACCGGGGCAACCTGGATGGCCGACGCGGGCATCCCGCTGCACGTACTGCAAGACATCCTCGGGCACGCCTCGATGGAGACCACGCGCGGCTATCTCCACCCCGACGACCGCCACCTCGCCTCCGCCGCCGAGCAGGCCAACGCCTTCCTCTCCACCGCCGGACAACGCAAGAACGCCCGGCGCAGCAGCCCCGCGACCAGGGGCCTGTGATGCGCTCCGACGCCCGCGGGAGTGCTCCCGGAAGCGTTCTGGTCCCCTTTTGGTCCCCATATCCACAGGACGCGGGTTCTGGGCGATCAGTTCGTCCACAGGCGACCACCGGCGAGAGCGCCGGGGGACCAGAGGGGGACCACAGAGAACGACCCCCGGACATGATGAAGCCCAGGCGAGAAACCTACTCTCACCTGGGCTTTTACGTCGGGCTGACAGGATTTGAACCTGCGACCCCCTGACCCCCAGGTACCTCTTTGGGGATATTTGGCGATTTTTCCGGGATTTCTGCGGGTTTCTGGGCCTCAAGCAAGGCCTGCAATGCGTGCAACCCATGTTTCTGGTCCCGGTTTGGTCCCGGCTCGTCGTACGGGACGAGGGCCGCGGGATCGTGCTGTTGTTCAGTTTACGCGGGGTTCTCGCGGGGCGCATGAAGTCTTCTCGTCATCATGCACAGAGGAACCGTGAGAGGTCTCCCTGATGGTCAAGGTGTGGCTCGGCCACCGATGAGCAGCCGAGCCACACCTTCTCTATCCGGCGGCGCCGAACGCGGCCTCCAGATGGTTCGCTGTGGCGGGGTCGACGATCTCCTCTCGGGGCACGTAGTGCATTTGGGTGATCCGGGAGTCGGTATGGCCGAGGAGTGCTGCTGCGAGGTCGATGCCTGCAGCGTCGTTGATCGCAGTCGCGACCGCCCGACGGAAACGGTGCGGCGTGACCTCGTCCAGTCCAGCCTTGCTCGTGATGTCGCGGAGCCTGCGGCGGATGTTGTTCGTGGTGTGCGGGGTTCCGCTGCGGGTAGAGAACAGCAACGTGTCCTGCCCGCGCAGTGTGACCTTTCGGATCCTGGCGCGGATCGCTTTCACGGCGAACGCGGGCAGCGCGATCCGCCGGACGGAGCGGGCGGTCTTCGGATGGTCTTGCCGGTGCGTGGGCTCTCCGGTGCGGGTGACGATGGTTCCGCAGATCCGTACGGTGGGGGTCGTGGACTTGAGGTCGAGGTCGCACAGCCGGATGGCCAGCACCTCCCCGATGCGGGCGGAGGTGCCGAGCATGATCTCGACGATCTGGCCGAGCTGACCGTCGGGACGCGGCCCTGCAGTGATCTCTCGTTCTTCCCATTGCCGAACGGCAGCACGGATGAGTCGGACCTCTTCCGGTGTGAAGGAGTTGACCTCGCGGGGTGGGCGGCGCAGTCGGGAGACGTTGTCCATTGGGTTGCGCGGGATGAGTTCGTGCCGGACGGCCAGCGCCAGTGCGAGGCGCATGACGTTGCGGGCTTGGCGGGCGCGGTTGTAGCTCTGCTTGGCGAGCTGCTTGATGAAGTAGTCGCACCGGGCAACGCCGATCTCTCGCAGGGTCAGGTTCTGGAAGGCCGGCAGCACGAGGGTGCGCATGTTGCGCTCGTACAAGAGCCGGGTGGTGCGTGAGAGCCGGTCCTCAATCTCGATGTCTTCGAGCCAGTAGTCGACCAGGTCGGCGAAGCTGCTGTCGGCGCTCATCCCGGTGAACGTGGGCTGGAAGAGCGGGCGCTCGGACAGCTTGCGTTTGAGCTGACGCTCGGCCGCGGCAACAGAGTCAGCGGTGTACTGAACCTCGCGGCACTTGCCGTCCCAGTCTCGGTACCGGGTGTGGGCCTCGTAGCGTCCGCTGGAGAGCCGACGACAAGTGATGCGGCCGTGTGTACCGATCGGAGTGCGGGGCCTAGCCAAGCTCGCACCTCGCTTCGACGCTGCGCTGCGTCAGGGGCGCTGAAGGCTCTGGGGTCACGAAGGGTCTGTATGTCTGCATCAGTCCAGACTGGCAAGACGTGCCCCTTGCTGACAGTTTGGAGAGGATTCGGTCTGCCGTGCTGCCCTGGGCGAAGACACGACACGCCGTGGGTGGGTTCGAAACGGTTCCGGATTGAAGTCACGAGTGAACTGCTCAGTGGCGTACAGCCGAGGCAGCTCGCGTGGGGGTCAGCCCTTGTAACGGGTATCGCATGGCTTCACATCTGGGCATCGCATCAGGGTGTCGCAAGGAGGCGTAACATGATCTAGTACCAAACGGCAAGTGGCTGCGCGGCTATGGAAATAGACCCGGTAGCGAAGTGTGGTTTGGTAGGAGGCATGAACGACAGAACATCCGAGCCGCTCGACAAGCCAGGCGGAGCGACGCCTGAGAGCACCCGTGCGCATATGACGAAGCTCTCGGGCCGTGGCTACGCGCAGTTGCGTCACATCCTGGTGCAGCTCCCAGACCAGGGGAAGCCGCGGGCGAGCACCCTCGCGCGGATGGTCTCTGGGCGACGCCATCGCGAGCTTCTGCTCTATCTGCTCGTGCTGACCTGCTGGCCGTGGCTGCAGGAGCGCAGGACGCCGCTTCCTGCAGGTGTATGGATACGTGCGCTGACCGCTTCTGGCGGGCCGACCTGGTCGGAGACGACGCTCTCGCGCTGCTGGAAGCGGCTGGAGGATCTCGGGCTCATTGAGCAGCGCGAGCGTGTGGATCGTCTCGTGCGTGTGACACCCAGGCGAGAGGACGCCGGCGAGCCTTATAGCTTCCCGGGTGGGCGTGATGATCGTTGGCACACGTACTTCGCGCTTCCGGACGAGTTCTGGAACAAGGGAGTGTTCGCCGAACTTTCTCTGCCGGGGTTGGCCGTCTTCCTGGTCGTGGCGAGTGAGACGAATGGGAAGCAGGACTGCTGGTTCACCTACGACCGGATGGATGACTGGTACGGGCTGAAGGCTCGTACTGTACAGAACGGCGTGAAGCAGCTGCAGGATCTCGGGCTGTTGATGGTTCGGGAAGAGCCGATCGAGGCGCCGCTCTCGGCGACGGGCATGACTACTCGGATGCACTACTCGCTAACGGGGACGTTCAGCTACAGCGCGCGAAGCAAGTTGCAGAAGACCGCGCAGCAGGAGACGAAAGCGCGTGCGAAGAAGAAGACGTCGAAGGTCCGGATGTCGCCGGACCCGAAGAAGACCCGGAAGAAGAAGTAGAGACGATCCGTCATGAACGAGGAGAGGAAGGTGATACGAGTGCTGGGTCCCAAGCTTGGTGATGCCGGGTGGAAGACCGTCCGGTCGGCCCTGGACAGCTGGGGGCGCACCGTACGGCTTTCTGTCCTCGTCTTGGTCGTCTCGACCCCTCCGCTTGCTCTGGCGTGGATCATCACCGGTCACGTGATGTGATCCGGTTGGGAGTGCGCGTCGCTCAGGTCGCTGGAACAGTGGTCGCGATGGGCACGTGCAGCTGTGTCGCGATCGGTGTGTAGAGGTCGACATTCTGCTCTGCGGTCTGCAGTGAGAGAAGGAGTGCGTACCGGACGGGAAGGTCTGAGCGTCCGGCGCGCGTGTTGTACTTCCACCAGCCGCCGACGGGGAACACCGCGACGCTGTTGCACCGGGCGAGCTCGGCTCCGGTGCCGTGCCACTCGTCCTGGTGCAGGGAGCCCAGATTTCGGGCCTGTGTTCCGACCAGCCACCGGTCGGAGGAGTTCTTGCCGGGTGCTGATCCGTCTTCGGCGTCCTGCGCCTCGCGGTTGATCCGTGCGATGAAGTCGGTCTGGCTCTCCAGTGGGCCTTGCAGATCGAACCGCAGCCCGTGGGAGGCGTACGCGTATCGGTTGCGCCAGCCGCGTCTGGCCGCGGAGGGCTCGATGAAGTAGGAGAGTGTCATCCGCAGCCGCACATCGGTGCTGCCGAGCTCTTCGAGGACCTCTGCCGGCCACGGCAGAGAGTGGAGCCGGAAGTGGCGCATGGCGCGGCTTGTTCCGTGGAAGGGCACGAACTGGTCTTGCGAGATGAGCGTGACGGCCTGGCGGGAGGAGTTGAGGACCGTGTCCTCGGTGGGCACGCCCCACCCGTACTGGCGCAGCAGCTGGTGCCGTTCGTTCTTGCCGATCTTCGCCTTCACCTGCCGCGCCATCGCCGGCGTCCATTCGGCGGAATGCGTGAGGAGGCCACGGATGGTCTCGGGCCAGTAGTCGGGGTATCGGCCCATCGCGAGCGTGGCGAGTCGGGAGGCTTGGGCGGTAGCCGCGCTGGTGGCGTTCGCGGAGGTGAGGGCGGTATCGCTGGTGTTGCCGGTGGAGCGCAACGACAGCAGCGAGTGTCGCTCGTTGAAGTCCCCGGCTCCGTTGGAGAGGACGTTGCCGCCTTCCATGCAGATGTCGGGCTTGATCGGCCACCGTCGCTGGTCGAACAGCAGGGAGGTGCGGCTGTGCGGGGACAGCTCACCCGGCTCGGCGAGTGGAGACCAGCCTGCGTATTGCGGATGTTGCGGAGTGTCCGCGAGGTCGGTGTAGGCGCCGACGGTGAGGGCGTTCCATGCTTGCCCGGGGTCCTCGATCGGTGAGGTCTCGGAGTTGAGGCGGTGATCGTCCAGGTAGGGCGAGACGTTGCCCGCGGCGACGACGATGAGGCGGGCGCTATCGGGATCGGGCTCACCGATCAGCTGGAACTGGTCGCCATCGTGGGTGCTGTCGGTGCCCACGGCAAGGGCGTCGACGGCGGCGGACCACAGCGTGGGCTGGCCAGTGTGCTCCGGCGGGTAGCTCAACGTGAGGCAGTAGACGCGGGGCCTGCCGTTGGCGATCTCGGGCAGCGCGGCCGCCTGTACCGTGGCGCTGCCGTAGTCGATGGGATCCAGCCGTTCTTCGCCGATACCGGGCGTCATACGCACGGACTCGAGGCGGTGGCGCAGCACGATTGGATGGCTGCCGACCAGGTGGGGTTCCAGATCGCCGTAGAGCGCGAGGCCGGCCATCGAGGTGCCGTGGCCGTGACGGTGGACGTCAGTGCCGGAGACACCGATGACCGTGTGGTGATCGTCTTCGGCCAGGGAGTCGCGCAGGAGGACGTGGGTGCGCAGCACCCCGGTGTCGAGGTGACAGACGGCCGGGGCGTCAGCGGGCGCGGGAACGATGCGATCGGCAAGATCCGTGACGTAGTCCTGCTGCTCGCCGACGTCGAGGTCTTCGACGGTGTCGATGAACTCCGGTCTGCGGATCTCGGTGAGCGGTACCGCGGTGAAGGGCAGGATTTCCAGCTGCGACCAGCTCGCTTGAACCCAGACGATCACGCGGTCACGCAGCTGCAGGGAGCGGGTAGCTGCGCGTAGGCGGTTGGCGGTGACGAAACCGTCGAACGTGGCCAGGTGCTCACTGCCCGCATCCAGCCACAGCTCCCACCAGTGGGTGCCGTGCTGCGGTGGTGCCCCGTCAGAGGTCCACAGATCGGCAAGGACGGCGCGCCGGATGCGGGCGATGTTCGCGACCAGATCCTGGTACTTCGGGCTGCCCTTGGGTGTGTCCTCGTCGAGGTAGTCCTGGAAGAGCTGCAGGAACTCCTGCCGATGGTCATCCGCAACCCACACGGTGGCACGCTCGGGACGGTCCTCTGTTGCTTCCCGGACGGAGAACAGCAACCATTTCGGCTGATGGGGACGACCACGGGTGTAGCTGCTGAGGGAGTCGAGCTTCAGCGGGTAGGCGGCGCTTTCGCCTTCGAGGACGATGACTGTGCCTGTTGCCCGGAGCTCGTCATCGCTCAGGTCATGCTCGCTGCGTTCCTCGTCGGAGTCCTCGAACGCGCTCTCGGCGGCGTTCTTCAGCCCCTGGCCGTGGCCGTGACGGTCGACCTTGCGTCGTTTGGACGATCCTCCTTGCGGAGGACGGAAGCCTTGCGTCTGGGCATGCCCGTGGACATAGAGGTGGTCGAGATCACGGCCGGGCTCAGCCAAGGCTGGCCGTTCTGCGAGCATTCAACGCGGTGACCAGGTCGTCGCGTCCCACATGAGCTTCGCCTCGCATGAGGACGCTCTTGGCAGCGGACTCGGCGGCCTTGACGAGCTCTGCGTGGCTGAGGTCGGCGGTGTACTCGCCGAGCTTGGCGAGGCTGGTGCCGCTGGCGAGAGATCCCAGCCGTGCCCGGATGACCGAGACCGCCTGGCGCGCATCGGGCAGCGTGTAGGTCAGCACCGCGTCGAAGCGGCGGAAGAGTGCTTTGTCGAGGATCGTGCGGTGATTGGTGGCGGCGAGCACGAGCGACTCGGGGCTGGCTTCTTCGAGGAAGACGAGGAAGGAATTGAGGATGCGTCGTGCCTCACCGACATCGTTGCCTGCACGGTCGGCGCCGAGCGCGTCGAACTCGTCGAAGAGGTAGATGGCCCGGGTACGCGCGACGGCGTCGAAGACCAGCCGGAGCTTGCTGGCGGTCTCGCCCATGAACTTGCTCAGCAGGCTGTCGAGCCGGATCGTGTACATCGGTAAAGACAGTTCGGTCGCAAGCACGGCCGCGGTCATCGTCTTTCCCGTTCCCGGAGGCCCCTCGAGGAGCAGCCGGTGTGCCGGGGCGAAGCCGTGGTCGAGCAGGTTTTTGCGCTGTCGTTGCTCGGCGAGCACCTGTTTGATCTGCGCGACCAGCCCCGCGGGGGCGACGAGCTCACGGAGACGGACGGCGGGGTGGGTCTCCTCGACCAGCTCGGCGAGTTCGCCTCGTGGCTGCGACATCGGGGTGACCGTCCCCAAGGGCGCCCGGTCACGAGAGGAGTCGACTGCTTTCTTGATGTCGCTGGCGAGCACATGATGCCCGCGCTTGGCTTCACGGGCGGCGACCTGCAGCGCCAATGAGTAGAACGCTGAGTCATCGCCGGAGGCGTGACTACGCACCATCGCGGTGATGTGTTCCCCGAGCCCAGCCATGACGCACCTCCTCCGCTCTCACCTCCCATCGTACCGGCTGAGCAGCCGCCGCCCCGGGAAGGTGCCCGCGCGTGGGAACGTAGGTATCTCGGCAGCTACCGGGCGAGCGTCTATCTGCCTACACATCGACTCCGTCTGTCAACGCTGAGGAGAGAGGCGCCCTACGCAGACGAAACCAGGATCGAGGCGTGCGTCTCAGCTGGCAGCAGCGTCGATGGTGCCGGGTCTGCCCAGCGACGGCTCGCACCTGTGCGGCGGGAGGTGGTCAGGCATCCCGTCAGCTCGATCTCGTCACCGTAATCCGGGCGGGTATCGGTGACTCGTCTCAGCCCCGACCTATGGAGTGTCGAGAGCAGCAGCTTCGCCCCGTGCCGATGGGTCGATCCGTGGCGATGAGTACATGAGCATCTCGGGCAGCGATTCGCCGTTGAATGGCTGATTCGATCATCGGGCCTGGCTTGAGAACGGTGGGAGTGGTGAGACTGGGGAGGTATGGAGATGTTCGACAGGGAGTCAGGATCGCGAGAGCGGCCCCGCGCGGGCATGCCCGGCCGCGACCTGCCGGAGGGCGGGGAGCCGAGGGCGTGGCGGAGCTGTCGGCCCGGACAGGGCGTGCGGACAAGCCCGCGCTGCTGGTGCACGCGGTCGGGACGGGTGTGCTCTCGGAGCCGGGTGAGCTGCGGATCGCGTTGGAGGACACCTGGACGGGCACCGAGTGGCCGGGCCTGGCAGCTACCCGCGAGCTGTGGGTGATGCTGTTTGAGGAGGCGCTGGAGTCGGGCATGTACCTGGACGAGACCGAGCTGCGTCCTTTGCAGGCGCTGCCGGAGACGCTGCAGGTGTACCGGGCGGCAGCGGCCGGGCATGAGGAGGGGATGTCGTGGACGACGAGCTTCGAGCGGGCGCACTGGTTCGCCATCCGCCTGGGTGCAATCGCACGGCGCCCGCATCGGATCTTCGAGATGGACGCACCCCGTCAGATGGTGCTGGCCTCCTTCCATGCCAGCCGTGACGAGCACGAGTACGTCCTCGACACCTCCCGCGCCGCTCCCGGCCTGCGCCGGGAGGTCCTGCCCGAGGAATGGGAGTACCTCCTCGCCGGCACCCTCCCGCCCGAGCCCGCCGGGGCGGAGCTGGACGGGCTCGGGAGTTTGCCGCGTGAGCAGCATTCGCCGTTCGAGCCCAGCGGGATGGGTGTGCCGGAGGGGTGGGTGACGCGGGCGGAGGCGATCCGCATGGTGCTCGGGATGGGCCAGGGATGGCCCCCGGAGCAGATGATCCGCACGCTCACCACGATCGAAGCCCTCTACGACACCCACGACACAGGTGAGCGCCTCTCAGAGGCCACGATCATCGACGCCGTGCACACCATCGGAGGCGACAGCAATCATGAGGATCAGCCCTAACGCGATCGGCGATGCTCACACCTGACCACGATCGCTCCCAGTCGCCGTTCGCTTGCGGGTGCGGCGTTGCCGGCGGCGGGCGGCGTAGCCGCGCAATGCGTAGGCGATGAACTTGGCGCCGTCGTAGAGGAGCAGGAAGAACAGCAGGTACCAGATCTCCGGCAGCCCCAGGTAGACGAGGACGGCGATGACGATCGCCGCGATGAGGAAGACGGCACCCCAGCAGAGAGCGAAGCTCGGCCAGCGGGCGGGCTCGCGGGTGATGAGCCGGCGCAGAAGCCGGTTCGTAGGGGCGTAGCGGTCGAGCAGGCTCCGGGTGCGGATGCTCAGATTCCAGAGTGCGGAGAACATGATGGTGGCCTCACAGTCGTGACACGGTTCGGGCAGGTGGCACTTGCCTGCAGGCCCAATGTGTGTGCTTTCTCTCGATCGGCGAGAGGCCATCCGCCCAGATCATCGTTGGCTAGGCCGGTACTGTGTTCTTTCCTGCACTCCCACGATACGCCGCCCCGTACGGGACCGCTAGAGCACTGCGCTTCCGGTAGCCGGGCTGCTCCCGGCGCGAGGCTAGGGGCCGGTCAGCGGCTAGGACCGGCCCGGCCAGGAATGATCCTGCGCGCCGTGGCCGGGGAGTCATCGGGGGTGTCTGGGCTGTGTCAAGTTTCGTAGACGATCTCTTTGTGGATCAGGCGGCGATCGCGGCCTGAAGGGTGTAGTCGGCGCGCGCT
>NZ_BAABNP010000018.1:0-58175 GCF_038429965.1 Brevibacterium ammoniilyticum | reverse complement strand
CAACCTCACGCATTACATCGCGAGGTGTCTGCTCGAGTCCGGTGGCTTCAGACCGGTTCTACACTCTCAATTACGATGAGCCGTTTTGATATCCGCAGTTGCGTTAGTGGCTGGTGATGCTCAACGACGGTCGAAGAACCTACGAATAGGGCCGCGTGGGGTAGGCGAGAGCTCAATAAACGATCGCGCGCTTAAGCCAAACTCCAGCTCGGAAAGGTGCTTCATGACGTGATGGCCAGCTTGGGCGAGTGTCGCGGGGTCATTGAACAAGTGGCGAGGCAGCCGGCCAATTGACGATGTGTAGGGTTCTCCGGCGAGAGTTTCCAACGATGTCAGAGATTCGACCGCGGAATGGGGGTTGTCGATTAGGAACGGCCAGTATTCGGTGACAACGCCGGAGTAATTTTGGACGAAGTTGGCGGGGTCCGTGTAGGAGGCAACTCCGAAAGTGTGGAGGAGTGTCCGGTAGGCGATGCGTTCGTCGCTGTCTTCGTCAATTCGGCACGGGGATGTGCTGAATGGGCCGCGACGCCACTCAACTTCCGCGGGGACACAAGGGACCTCCAATGCGGCGAGTGCAGCGAGACGGTGGTTGCCGTTGCCGTGGATGCGGAATATGTCACCGAGGGGTGATGTGTATCCGTCGACGTTGATGCGTAAGACTCCATCTTGGGAGATCGAACCGTCCGCACCAATTCCGAGCAGGGTGTGGAGTCCGCGTTCTTCGCCGTGTTCTCTGGCGATGCGCCGAGCAAATTCTGCGATACCGGTGATGCGGTCAGGGGATAGGCCACGTTGGGGTTGATGGGCAAAGTGGGCGCGGTCGCTCGCGTCATGGATGAATGATTGTGTTCCAGTCTCCTTTAGGAGCACTCTGTTGGGGTTGACCCAACACCATTCGACATCCTGTTGAGGCATTCCCGCATGTGGTTGTCCGAATGTTTCATCAGGCAGGTACGGCCGTGGGCGGGAAGCGAATTGTGTGATTCTTTCCGTGAGCTCGTCGATGTCTGGCGTTTCAAGTTGCTGGAGGTGCCGGACGAGGAAGGCGTGAGCGATTGGTGCAAGGTGTGAGGAAGCTGCGATGGCTCCTCCGCTGTGCAGGCTGATACGAACCTGATCAACGTGATTTCTGTCGGGCATCAAGTGATCCTAGTGTTTGTCACTGTGAGTGTAGCTTGTGATCCAGGAGCTTCACGGTCCTGTTCCTGTGTTATACAAGGCTGGGCGGTGGTCGCGGCGAAATTCTGTCGGCGCGGGTGGACTCTGGAAGTGTCATGGTCTCATGGGCTGAACGTCGTTGCCGCGGGGTTTTCGCGAGTTTCCGTCCAGATTTCGTCCGAGAGAAGTTTCCATTCGGTGTTGAGATTGTGGAGCGGGATTTGTGCGGTGAGATGTTCTCTTTCCGTTGGTCTCCCATCAATATGGATAAGCGCCTCGTACGGTTGGGAAGTGTGGCCACTCTCGTTTATTGACGAGTAGGCCCCCGTCGGTGAGCAGAACTGTTGTCCACCCCGTAGTGATCGTGGGTGTGCTGGTTGAGGGCCATCCAGGGATGAGTTCGAAAATCCATGCGACGGGCAATTGCAAGTGAGTCGTCAGTGAAGGGACTGAATTGCCCCGGGTTTCGCAGAGACTCCTTATCTTGGTTTACTCAGCAGTCGCGGGTTCTGCGCGGACTAGTTGCTCTCTTCCGAATGGACGGATCCCCAATTGCAGCCAGCTCTGTCTGGGCAAGCGTCATTTCTGGGTGTACCAGCGGTTCCAATTCGTCGCGCAGTTTTGAGTGGAGGAAGTGTGCTCGTCGGCTGACGGCGATGAACCAGAGGTTGCGCATCAGAACGGGATCTGCGCCTGACCATACTACGTTGCTCCAGCCTTTCGCCCGCATAAGCGGGCGGACCACGAGAACTGCTCCTGTACCCGTTTGTCGGAGAGTCTGGTTGCTGGGTTCGCATCGACGAGTGTGTTGCTGCCGTTGCTGTGTTCGAGTTGTATGTCGAGGACGTGTCTGCGCAGGTGGGCACCGTCTTGTTCTTGGAGGTGGAACGGCTGCGTTGCGATTCGTGTGGTGTTGGGGGCGAAGTCTGCGAGCCAGAGCCAATCGAGTTCGAGGAGGCTCTCGTGCATGGCGGTCCTGTGAGTGGCCGTGAGCTAGAACACACCGGGGAAATTTCTCTGCCTGATAAAACGGAGGACGACGCACAGGTTCTTCGCTGATCACTTCTTGAGGGCAGATCAGTCCGAGGGTGGTCGATACGAGCTCGGTGTCGCATGCTGGTAGGAAGCGCACCACTCGGAACGCATCTTAAAGGACCTTCGAAAAAATTCTTCAGGAGCGGAATAAACCCCCGCTCCACAAAGTTGAGTCTGGTGTACGCAACTTTTATGAGGCGGGGATTGACGATCTCGGCCGCGAAGAGAATACTTGAGTCCATCAGACTCAATGCGGGCGACGGTCCGACGAGACGACTCCGGGAGGCAGCTCCCGGTGGCACCTCTCAGGCCGACCGCGCGCATTCAGCCCGAGCCGACTCTCACAGATAAGGAGAAACGATATGGCACGTGCAGTTGGAATCGACCTCGGAACCACGAACTCCGTCGTCGCAGTCCTCGAAGGCGGCGACCCCAAGGTCATCGCGAACATGGAAGGCGGTCGCACGACCCCGTCCGTCGTCGCAGTCAACAAGAACGGGGACTCCCTGGTCGGCGAGATCGCCAAGCGCCAGGCTGTCACCAACGTGAAGAACACCGTGGCGTCCGTCAAGCGCCACATGGGCACCGACTGGAACACCGAGATCGGCGGCAAGACGCTGACCGCTCCCGAGGTCTCCGCCCGCATCCTCCAGAAGCTCAAGCACGACGCCGAGGAGTACCTGCAGGAGAAGGTCACCGACGCGGTCATCACCGTCCCTGCCTACTTCAACGACGCCGAGCGTCAGGCCACGAAGGACGCCGGTGAGATCGCCGGCCTCAACGTCCTGCGCATCATCAACGAGCCCACCGCTGCGGCCCTGGCCTACGGCCTCGAACGCGGCAAGGAAGACGAGCTCATCCTCGTCTTCGACCTCGGCGGCGGCACCTTCGACGTCTCGCTGCTCGAAGTCGGCAAGGACGACGACGGCTTCTCGACCATTCAGGTCCGTGCGACCTCCGGCGACAACCGCCTCGGCGGCGACGACTGGGATCAGCGGATCGTCGATTGGCTGGTTGAGCAGGTCAAGAACAACTACGGCGTGGACCTGACCAAGGACTCCACGGCGATGCAGCGTCTCAAGGAGGCCGCTGAGCAGGCGAAGAAGGAGCTCTCGTCCGCGACGAGCACCAACATCTCCCTGCAGTACCTGTCGATGAGCGAGAACGGTCCGATCCACCTCGACGAGACCCTCACCCGGGCGAAGTTCGAGGATCTGACCAAGGACCTCCTCGAGCGGACCAAGGCCCCGTTCCACGCTGTGATGAAGGACGCAGGCGTGTCCGTCAAGGACATCGACCACGTCGTCCTCGTCGGCGGTTCGACCCGTATGCCCGGCGTCACCCAGGTCGTCACCGAGCTCACCGGAGGCAAGGAGCCCAACAAGGGCGTCAACCCCGATGAGGTCGTCGCGATCGGCGCCGCCGTGCAGGCCGGTGTGCTCATGGGCGAACGCAAGGACGTCCTCCTCATCGACGTCACCCCGCTCTCGCTCGGACTCGAGACCAAGGGCGGCGTGATGACGAAGCTCATCGAACGCAACACCCCGATCCCGACCAAGCGCTCGGAGACGTTCACCACGGCTGAGGACAATCAGCCCTCGGTGTCGATCCAGGTGTTCCAGGGTGAGCGCGAGTTCACTCGGGACAACAAGAACCTCGGCACCTTCGAGCTGACCGGCATCGCGCCGGCTCCGCGCGGAGTGCCGCAGATCGAGGTCGCCTTCGACATCGACGCCAACGGCATCGTCCACGTCTCGGCCACCGACAAGGGCACAGGCAAGGAGCAGTCGATGACGATCACCGGCGGCTCGGCCCTGCCCAAGGAGGACATCGAGCGCATGGTCCGTGAGGCCGAGGAGCACGCGGAGGAGGACAAGAAGCGCCGTGAGGCAGCCGATGTCCGCAACAACGCGGAGAACCTCGCCTACCAGACCCAGAAGCTGCTCGACGACAACGCCGACAAGCTGCCTGAGGAACTGAAGTCGGAGATGCAGGCCGACGTCGACGCCGTCAAGAAGGCTCTCGAGGGCGAAGACGACGACGCCGTGAAGAAGGCTTTCGACACGCTCACCGAGAAGCAGCAGAAGATCGGCGAGGCGATCTACGCCCAGCAGGACGCCGGCGCCGCCGGTGCCTCTGACCAGGCCGGCGCCTCCGATGCCGGCACCGGTGCCGACGACGATGTCGTCGATGCCGAGGTCGTCGACGATGATGAGGACGGGGAGAAGAAGTAATGACGACCGAGGGCAACGATCCGTCGTCCGAGGAGCCGCGCTTCACCTTCCATGACAAGCGCCGGGTCGACCCCGACACCGGTGAGCTTCGTCCCGAGGCCGACGCCCAGTCGGCCGCGGGGGCCGGTGAAGGCGCCGACACCGAGGAGGTGCTGGCCGACGCCAGCGACCTCGGTGTCGACATCCCGGCCGATGCCTCCACGCTGGACGACACCGAGGCGGCCACCGAGCCGGGTGCGGCCGAGCCCGCGCCCGGGTCGGAGGCAGCCGCCCACCTCGCCGATCTCAAGCGGATCAACGCGGAGTACGCTGCCTACCGCATGCGTGCCGACCGCGAACGCGAGCGGGCAGCCGCGGGCGGAACGATCAAGGCCGTCGAGGCCCTGGTCCCCGTCCTCGACGAGGTGCGTCTGGCGCAGGAGAACGGCGACGTGACCGGGCCCTTCGAGGCCCACGTGAACAAGCTGCTCGACGCCCTGGCCAAGGTCGGCGTCGAACAGTACGGCGCCGTCGGCGACGAGTTCGACCCTCGCCTGCATGAGGCTCTCATGCAGCAGCCGTCGAACGATGTCGAGGTGCCGACGGTCTTCATGGTCATGCAGCCGGGCTACCGCATGGGTGATCGCATCATCCGCGCGGCCCGCGTCGGCGTGCAGCAGCCCGAGGACTGAGCATCCCGACCCCGCCGAGGTGACACCCAGCCCCAGCGTCCGGACACGGACGCTGGGAGCGGGGCGGCCGCCTCGGCGACGGTCCGGAATCTCCGGGAGGACAGCTTTCGGAGGTTGCGGATTGTGAGTGGACAGATGAGCAGAACGATGACAGAGCCGGTGCCGGCAGGCAGCGGCGAGCAGAACAGGACAAGGAAGAAGGGAGGTGCCAGATGAGTACCGGACCTCAGAATGATTGGTTCGAGAAGGACTTCTACAAGACCCTCGGCGTCTCCAAGGACGCCACGGACTCCGAGATCAAGAAGGCCTACCGCAAGCTCGCGCGGAAGTACCATCCGGACGCGAATCCGGGCGACGCCGAGGCGGAGGCCAAGTTCAAGGAGATCGGACAGGCCCACCAGGTGCTGTCGAACAAGGAGTCGCGCGAGCAGTACGACCAGGTGCGCGCGATGGGCAGCGGTGCCCGGTTCAGCGCGGGCGCCGGCGGCGCCGGTGGCGGAGGCGGCTTCGACGACGTGTTCTCCGACCTCTTCGGAGGCGGCGGGCGCACCCGGACCCGGACGACGTACTCCGGCGGCGGTTTCGGCGGATCCGGCGGCTACGGAGACGTGCCGCCCGACCTCGCCGATCTGCTGGGCGGATTCGGCGGCGGTGCCTCCTACGGCGGCTACGGCGACAGTGGCTTCGGCGGCTATTCGCCTCCGGTCAAGGGCGGGGACATCAAGTCCTCGACGAACCTCAGCTTCACCGAGGCGGCCAACGGCGCCTCGGTCAAACTGAAGATGCCCAACGGCAAGCCGCTGACGGTGCGCACCCCGATCGGGGTCAAGGACGGGCAGAAGATCCGTCTGGCCGGCAAGGGCAAGGCCAGCCCGAACGGCGGCGAGCCCGGAGACGTCATCCTCACCGTCAACGTCAAACCGCACCCGGTGTTCACCCGGGACGGCGACAACCTGCGCATCGACCTGCCGGTGAGCTTCGACGAGGCGGCACTCGGCGCCGAGGTCAAGGTGCCCACGCTCGGCGGTCAGCCCGTCAAGGTCAAGATCCCCGCGGGCACGCCCTCGGGCAGGACCCTGCGGGTGCGCGGCAAGGGCGTGCAGACGAAGAAGGGCACGGGCGATCTGCTCGTGACCGTGGAGATCGTCGCACCGAAGAACCTGTCGAAGGAAGCCAAGGAAGCGGTCGAGGCGTACAAGGCGGCGACCGAGGACGAGGATCCGCGGGCCGGCCTGCTCGATCGGGCCAAGACGAGCTGAGGCGGCGCATTCGTATGCAGTTCTCTCAGAGCGCGGCCCTCTACGTCATCTCGGTGGCGGCGGAGCTTGCGGGCATGCACCCGCAGACCCTGCGCCAGTACGACAGGATGGGCCTTGTCATCCCGCAGCGCACGGCCGGCAAAGGCCGACGCTATTCGGGTCGCGACATCGCGAAGCTGCGCCTGATCCAGCATCTCTCCCAGGACGAGGGGGTCAACCTCGTGGGGATCAAGAAGATCATGGAGATGCAGAACCAGATCGACGCACTGAGGAACCGGAACCAGGAGCTCGAGGAGGAAGTCCTCGCGCAGGCGGAGGAACGCGAACGCGATGCGCGCGTGTTCGCCGCCGGCTCCGGAGGCGATGTCGTCTCGATCGCCCGGGGCCGGCGCCCCAAGGTCAAAGCCGAATCCCCGACCGGCGCCGTCGTGCTCTACGACGACTTCCGCGCCCGGAGGGTGTGAGCGGGTCGGCAGTTGGCGGGCGGCCGGTTGCCTGATAGTGGTCGCCCGGCTGTTGGCGGCCGGTTGCCTACTGGCGGTCGACTCTCGGTTGAGCTCACTTGAGTCTGTGGGGCACAGTTCACGAACTGTGCCCCACAGACTCAAGTGGGCTCGACTTGTTTTCGGCGGCGGCACACACGCACTCGGCTCGACGCGAGGGCTGCGGCGTTCCACCTCGGCGGGCGGCAGTGTTTGCAAGGTGAGATACAGGTCTCGAAACATGGACGAAACTCGCCCGTCACGGACCGAAACAATCGGCTGTCAGGATGGGCGATGTTGAGTCCGGACGACGACCGAGGAGCCCACCATGACAGTGACCGCAGACGGGTCGGCCACGCCGCCGGCCGGCAGCAATGAGGCGAAGGCCGCGGCGAAGGAGAGTCTCGAGGACTACACGCTGCGGTTCGCACCGCGGTCCTACCGCACGTGGGCGCCGGCCGTGGTCGCGACGAGCGCACTCGGCGGCATCGCCTACCTCGCCGACTTCTCGATCGGTGCGAGCATCGGGCTCGCGCACGGCACGGCGAACGGCATCCTCGGCATCCTCACCGCCGCGATCATCATCTTCCTCACCGGCTGGCCGCTCGCGTTCTACGCCGCGCGCTACAACCTCGACCTCGATCTCATCACCCGCGGGGCCGGATTCGGCTACTACGGTTCGGTGATCACGAACATCATCTTCGCAACGTTCACCTTCATCTTCTTCGCCCTCGAGGGCTCGATCATGGCCCAAGGGCTCTACCTCGGTCTCGGACTCCCACGCCCCATCGGCTATCTCGTGTCCACGGTGCTCATCTTCCCGCTCGTCATCTTCGGCATGAAGGCGCTCGCCCGGCTGCAGGTCTCGACGACACCCCTGTGGCTCGTCCTCATGGTCGTCCCCGTCGGCTACCTCATCGCCTTCCAGCCCGACTCCGTCAACTCCTTCTTCGCCTACCAGGGGGAGAACGGGGAGAGCGCGAACTTCGCCTCGGCGATGCTCGCAGCCGGCGTCTGCCTCTCGCTCATCGCCCAGATCGCCGAGCAGATCGACTACCTGCGCTTCATGCCCCCGCGCACCCCGGCCAACCGTCGCAGCTGGTGGGCCGCCGTCATCCTCGCCGGACCCGGCTGGGTGATCTTCGGGGCGACGAAGCAGATCATCGGCATGTTCCTCGCCGTCTACCTCATCGCCAACGTCCCCGGGGCGACGAGCTTCGCGACCGAACCGGTCCAGCAGCTGCTCGCCACCTACGAGCAGATGATGCCCCAGTGGCTCGCCCTCCTGCTCGCCGTCGTTCTCGTCGTCATCTCGCAGGTGAAGATCAACGTCACCAACGCCTACTCGGGTTCGCTGGCCTGGACGAACGCGTACACGCGCATCACCAAGCGCTATCCGGGACGGATCACCTTCCTCGTCGTCAACCTGCTCTTCGCGCTCGCGCTCATGGAGCTGAACATGTTCGACTTCCTCAACGCGATCCTCAGCTTCTACGCGAACCTCGCGATGTCGTGGATCTGCGTCGTCGCCGCGGACATTGCGATCAACAAGTACGTTCTCGGTCTCTCGCCGAAGACACCGGAGTTCCGTCGGGGCATGCTCTACGACTGGAATCCCGTCGGAGTCGTGTCCCTCCTGCTCTCGGGAGGGGTGTCCATCGCCATCTACTTCGGGGCGTTCGGTGCCGCCGTGCAGCCGTTCTCGCCGCTCTTCGCCGTGGGTATCGCGATCGTCGCGACCCCGCTCATGGCGATCCTCACCCGGGGCCGGTACTACCTGCGCCGCCGGGACGACGGCATCGATGTGCCGATGTTCGACGAGCACGGCAATCCCACCGATGTCACTCTGTGGTGCCACGTGACGGAGATGGAGTTCGAGCGTCCGGACATGATCGCCTCGGCGAAGACCGGTCCGGACGGGCAGCCGCTCTATCTCAGCTCGCTCGCGCTCTCAACCGACCGCCTCGGCGAACATGTCCTGCCTGCCGACCCCGGTGGGGCACGGCCGAGTGTCACGCGGGGGCGGGCCGAGGTCGGGCGCGAGTCCGCCGACCCCGGCCGGGAGCGCTGATGCACTTCACCCCCGGTGACACCGAGAAGCTGCTGCTCTCGGTGGCCGGCATGATCGCCCGCGACCGGCTGTCACGCGGAGTGCCGCTCAACCACCCGGAAGCCGTGGCGCTGCTGAGCACGTGGGTGATCGAGCGGGCACGGGAAGGCGCGAAAGTCGAGGAGCTCATGGTCGAAGGCAGGGAGGTGCTCAGCCGGGACGACGTCCTCGACGATGTCGCCGCCATGCTCCACGACGTTCAGGTCGAGGCGACCTTCCCCGACGGGCGCAAGCTCGTCACCATCCACAACCCCATCGACTGAGCAGGGACGGCTGACCGCGGCCAGCCGGCCGCGATGGATCGACCGAGACAGACACGACTGAAACCAACCGACCGAGAGGACGCCCATGGCAGGAACGAGAGACCACGGGCCCGGTGCGGTGCGCGTGCGCGAGGGAACCCGAGTGCTCAATCGCCGCGACTCGGCGGGGGAGACCGGGACCGTGACGATCGAGAACACCGGCGACCGCCCGGTGCAGATCGGTTCGCACATCCACCTTCCCGACGTCAACGCCGCCCTCGCCTTCGATCGGCGGCAGACCGACGGCTTCCGTCTCGACGTCCCCGCGGGGACGTCGGTCCGCTTCGAACCCGGAGTCTCCCGCACCGTGCCGATCGTCAGCCTCGGCGGGCGGAGGGTCGTCCCGGGACTGCAGATCCGCGGCGATGCCGGCGGCAATGCCGATGACCTCACCGAGGTTGCCGCCCCGACCGTCGCAGCCGACCGCACCAGCGTTGCCGGCCCAACCAGCGTCGCTGACCCCACCGCCAACGATCCCATCGCTGAGGCGGGTGACTGTTGATGGCGGAGATCTCGGCCCAGCGCTACGCCGCGCTCTACGGTCCGACCACGGGTGACCAGGTCCGCCTCGGCGACACCGATCTGTGGATCGAGATCGAGGAGGATCGGACCTTCGGCGGGGACGAAGCGGTCTTCGGCGGCGGAAAGTCGATCCGGGAGTCGATGCTCCAGGGGACGACGACCCGCGCCGAGGGTGCACCGGACACCGTCATCACCAACGTCATCGTCCTCGACTGGTGGGGCGTCGTCCGCGCCGATGTCGGCATTCGGGACGGCAGGATCACCGCCCTGGGACGGGCCGGCAACGACGACATCGCCGACGGCGTCGATCCGGCGCTGCGGATCGGACCGTCGACCGACGTCATCTCCGGCGAAGGACGGATCCTCACCGCAGGCGGCATCGACTCCCACGTCCACTTCCTCTCGCCCTCCCAGATCCATGAGGCGCTCGCCACCGGCATTACCACTGTCATCGGCGGTGGCACCGGTCCCTCGGAGGGCAGCAAGGCGACGACGGTGACCCCGGGCGCCTGGAATCTGGGCACGATGCTCGCCGCCCTCGACGATGTGCCGGTCAACGTGCTCCTGCTCGGGAAGGGCAACACGGTCTCCGCGGACGGCCTCGCCGAACAGGCCCTCGGTGGTGCCGCCGGCTACAAGATCCACGAGGATTGGGGCGCGACTCCCGCCGCGATCGACGCCGCCCTGCGCGCCGCCGACGAGCACGGCCTCCAGGTCGCCCTCCACTCGGACTCGCTCAACGAGTCCGGTTTTGTCGAATCGACGATCGCCGCGATCGACGGACGCAGCATCCACGCGTTTCACGTCGAAGGCGCCGGCGGCGGCCACGCCCCGGACATCCTCTCGATCGCGGCTCTGGAGAACATCATCCCCGGATCGACGAACCCCACCCTGCCGCACACGGTCAACACCGTCGCCGAACACCTCGACATGCTCATGGTGTGCCACCACCTCAACCCGAGCGTGCCCGAGGACCTCGCCTTCGCCGAATCCCGGATCCGGGCGACGACCATCGCTGCCGAGGACATCCTCCACGACCTCGGCGCGCTGTCGATCACGTCCTCGGACGCACAGGCGATGGGCCGCATCGGCGAGGTCATCACCCGCACCTGGCAGGTCGCCCACACGATGAAGCACCGCCGCGGCCGCCTCGGCGAGAACCTGCCTGCGGACAACGAACGGGCACGCCGCTACGTGGCGAAGTACACGATCAATCCCGCGATCGCGCATGGCATCGACGAGCACGTGGGGTCCGTCGAGGCCGGGAAGATGGCCGACCTGACGCTGTGGGATCCGCGCTTCTTCGGGGTGCGACCGGACCTCGTCATCAAGGGCGGGACGATCGCGTGGGCGGGCCTCGGCGACCCGAACGCCTCGATCCCGACACCGCAGCCGGTGCTCATGCGACCCGCGTTCGGCGAGGCGATCGGCGCGCAGCGATCGGTCTCGTTCGTCTCCCCAGCCGCAGTCGAGGACGGGCTGCGGGATCGGCTCGGCCTGCGACGGGAGCTGCTGGCCGTGCGTCCGACGCGGTCGGTGGGCAAGGCGGACATGCGCAACAACGACGCCCGGCCGGCCATCGACATCGAGCCCGACACGTTCGCGATCGCCATCGACGGCGAGCCCGTCACCGCCGCCCCCGCCACCGTCCTCCCGCTCGCCCAGCTCTACCAGATGTTCTGATGGGGAGCCGACCGATGAGCGCGGGAACGACAGGCCGGGGAACGATGGGTGCGCTGGTGCCCGGGGCCGCCTCGGGAACGGTCTCCCCGGGAACGGTCGATGCCACCGTGCCGGGGGCCGCCTCGGCGACCCTGATGCTGCTCCTCGCCGATGCCCGCCTGCCGGCCGGGGCGCACGTGTCGTCGAACAGCGTCGAAGCCGGCCTGCGCAATGGACTGACCCCCGCCGAGGTGGCCGCCTACATGCGTGCCCGAATGCGCACCGTCGTCCGCGTCGAAGCCGGTGCCGCCGTCGTCACCCGGCATGTTCTGGTGGCTGAGGATGCCGCCGGCGCCGAGGAAGCCTGCGCCGATCCCGCCGCTGTGCTCACGACGGTGACCGCCGAATGGGCGGCGCGCACCCCCAGCCCGGCACTGCGGGAGATCGCCGAGGTGCTCGGGGCGGGCCTGCGCCGCGTGGCCGTGGCACTGTGGCCCGGCCTGGCCGGCGTGCTTCCGAGGCGGGGGACTCCACGACCTGTCGTGCTCGGCGCGATCGCCGCGGCCGCCGGGATTCCCGCCGTCGACCTCGTCCGGATCGTCGCCTACGACGATGCGCAGACCGTGGCCGCCGCGGTCCTCAAACTCGAACCGATGGACCCGATCACGGCCACCGGTTGGGTGCTCGAGGCATGCACTGCCTTCGAGGACTCCGTCGCCGACCTGGCGACGCTCACCGCCCCCGCAGCGATCCCCGCTGCCGGGGCACCGCTCATCGAGGTCTGGGCGCAGGCCCAGTCCGCACTGCCGAGGAGGCTGTTCCGTGCCTGAGTTCCCCACCCCACACCGTTCCCTGCGCCTGGGCGTCGCTGGTCCCGTCGGCACCGGCAAGAGTTCGCTCATCGCGATGATCTGCCGGGCCATGGCCGCCGAGATCCGCATCGGTGTCATCACCAACGACATCTACACCGACGAGGATGCCCGCCTGCTCCGTGCCGCCGGGGTCCTCGAACCCGAGCGGATCCGCGCGATCGAGACCGGGGCGTGCCCGCACACGGCAATCCGCGATGATGTCACCGCCAACCTCGCCGGGGTCGAGGACCTCGAGGCGGACTTCGATCCGCTCGACCTCGTCCTCGTCGAGTCCGGTGGTGACAACCTCACTGCGACGTTCTCCCCGGCGCTCATCGACGCGCAGATCTTCGTCCTCGACGTCGCCGGCGGCGGTGACGTGGCGCGCAAGGGTGGGCCCGGCATCGGGCGTGCCGATCTCCTCGTTGTCAACAAGACCGACCTCGCCCCCTATGTGGGCGTCGATGTCGAGCAGATGATCTCCGACGCCGAGGCGGCCCGTGACGGTGGTCCCGTGCTCGGTCTCTCGCGCACGGACGAGGCATCCGTGGCCCGTCTGCGGGCGTGGCTGCTCGGCCTGCTCGAAGCGCATCGAGCCGGTGCGCACGAACCGCAGGATCCCGGTCCGATGGCCCCGCACTTCCACGCCGACGAGGACGGCGGCTACGTGCATTCTCACGACGAAAAGCACGGGGACGGTGGGCATTCCCACGGCCATGAGCACACGACGGGCGAGCATTCGTACGGCGCGCACAGCGATGCGCGTGGGCACGCAGTGTCCGGGCACGACGAGCACAGGCACGCCGAGGCGGTCGCCGACAGGGCCTCCGGTGGTGCGACCGGTGGTGCGACCGTCGGTGCTTCCGCGCCGGTCTCGGACCAGCTTTCCACCGCAGACACCTTGACCGCATCCGGTCGAGGATGACAATTATCTCCGTCGAGCAGGTCGCGGGGAGGGACCGTCCGAAAGTCCGTCTCTCTCCCGGTCTGCTGCAGCCGAGACTCGTGTCCCGCAGGGCAGGAGGTCACGCCCATGTGGCGCTCGTCGCCGGGGGAGCGGTCCTGCTCGGTGGGGACACGGTGAGCATCGAGGTCAGGGTCGGTACTGGGTGCACCCTGGTCGTCGAAGACGTCGGCGGAACCGTTGCCTACCCGGCCGGGCCGGCCCGTGCCGCGTTGACAGGTGAGGGAGTCTCGACGTGGGACGTCGACATCGAGGTCGCCGACGGCGGCCGCCTCATCTGGGAGACGTACCCTTTCGTCGTCGCCACCGGGGCTAGAGTGCGCCGGTCGACCCGAGTTCGGATCGGCACCGAGTCCACGGTCTGCCTGCGGGAGACGATCGTGCTCGGGCGAACCGGGGAGACCGGAGGCGCGATGACGAGCAGCACCGATGTCCGTGACTGCGCAGGTGCTCCTGTCTTCGTCGAAGACCTCGCGATCGACGGAAGCGAGCCGTTGCCGGGCGTGCTCGGGGAAGCCTCGGTGCTCGACACGGCGATGCTCTTCGGCAGGCGGAGCCTCACGGAGGACGCGGACAGTCAGATCCTCGACCTCGCCAGTCCCGGAGCCATTGCGCGAGCGGTCGGTACGGCCGCGCACGCGTCTCATGTCGACGCCGTGTGGGACGACTGGACGCAGTCCGTGCTGGAGCCTCGCGGTACCCAGGATGACCAGGTGCGTCCAGAAGCCATCGACCACGGCGCGGTCGACCGATGCATTCAGACCGACGGGCAGTCCCTGTCGACCCCGCCGTCCGGCAGCGAAAGCACAAGTCCAATACAGCCCCCGTCCGACGAACGACCGACCGCACACGAGGAGGCGCGCTCATGAGCGTGACAGCAGACGAGACGACCACGACCCGACCGCTGACGAGGAGACCGTGGACGACCAAGTTTCCATTTGCGGTGATCACGACGCTCGCGGTCGTGGGCGTCTGCCTTGTGTTCGCGTCGACGAGCGGGATCGCGCCCATCGCAGCGTGGGGCCTGGCGGCAACTGCGGTACTGCTCGGTGCCCGTCACGCCTTCGATGCCGATCACATCGCCGTCATCGACAACGTCACGCGCAGACTGGCAACCGCCGAGCAGTCGCAACCCATGCCACGCGACCAGTCTCCGCCCGCGAACCACGGCTCAGACTCCGCAAACCCCGGATCCGGCCCTGCGAACTCCGGCCGTGCTCCCTTCACGAACCCCCACCGCGCTCGCCTCGAGGGCGGAGCCGTCGGGTTCTGGTTCGCCCTCGGTCACTCGAGCGTCGTCATCGTCACCGCCGCGTTCGTCACGGCCGGTGCCGGAGTGGCGCGCAGCCTCGTCATCAGCGAGGATTCGGATCTTCGCGAGGTGCTCGGCATGTGGGGACTGCTGTTCGCAACCTCAGTCGTCGCCGTCTTCGGCATCGTTAACCTCGTCGCGTTCATCCGTCTGCTGCGCAGTGACGTCGGGACCGACGGGACCGGCGGCACCGCCTCGGCGACCCGAGGCCCTCTGATCACCGTCTTTTCCCAGCTCATCGGAACGGTCGATCGACCCGCGCGCATGTACCCGATCGGACTGCTCTTCGGGCTCGGCTTCGACACGGCCGCGACGATCGGGCTGATGATCGCCGCAGGCACCACGGCCGCGAGCACCTCGCCCCTGCTCGCACTCTCCCTGCCGTTGCTCTTTGCCGCTGGTATGGCCGCGTGCGACACGGGCGACAGCGTGATGATGGCCCGGCTCTACCGGTGGGCGGCCGGTGACGGAGGACGCTTCCGCAGGTACAACCTCGTCGTCACGGGGCTCTCGGTGCTCGTCGCTGCCCTCGTCGTCATCGCCGGATTCGCCGAGGCGGGTGCCGAAACCCAACTGTTCCGTCTGCCGTCCGTCGACACCGAGTACGTCGGCTTCGCCGCAACCGGCCTCTTCATCCTCATCGCCATGCTTGCCCTGGTCGCCGCTCGAAAGCGGACGCGGACACCCGTCGCGGCAAAGTGAAGCCGTGGGGCTGGAAGCAGTCGGTCCCGTCGCGTTAAGTCGGTGGGGCCGGGTTGAGCCGGTCGTGCGGGACCCCGACGCCGACAGTTCGTCATTCGCGCAGGCCCCTTCCGGGCTGACATCGGTCAGAGCTCACTCCAGTCTGTACAGCTCAGTTCGCGAACTGAGCTGTACAGACTGGAGTGAGCTGGAACTGCCGTCGCTGGCTGCGCTTGCTCCTGCGCAGCGGTGATCCAGCCCATCGGGGGCCAAGCGCAGCCAAGACTCCCCGCATTGCGGTGACTCCGCACCCAGCGACGACCCCGGACCTTGACGACCTCGTGCTACGGCGACCGTGCGCCGGACCAGCTGCCCGGCGGCGGACACGCCTCGAGCACACCGATCAGGGGGACCAGCCTCGAGCGGGCATGACAAGAGGCGCCCCATCCGACACCCGTGTGGGAGTCGGACGGAGCGCCTCGTGTCTGTCAGATGCTCAGCCTCTCGATCGTCGCGCCCGCCTGGCTAAGGGTGGCCGGCCCGATGACGATCAGCTGAGTTGACGAACTCCGGTCGGATCAGATGTCCGACGGGGAGACTGCTGCACTCCGGCGGCGCTTCGTCATGACGACTGCCGCACCACCGACGAGGAGGAGGGCCGCGCCGGCTGCGAGGCCGCCGAGCTCCATACCGGTGCGGGGGAGGTCCCCGCCGCCACCGGCGTTGCCGCCGTTGTCATTGTCGCCTCCGCCGCCACCGGCGTTGGCCTCGTTCTCAACCGAGAACTCGCCGGTGAGCTTGTCGTCACCGCAGGTGACGGTCACCGAGTAGTCGCCGATGTAGGCGCTCGGGTTCGACGCCGAGGTGCCGTAGACGTTGACGAACGCCGTGCCCTTGTCGTCGGCCTTGACGGTGCGGTCGAAGGCCGTGACGTTGATGTCGCTCTTGGGGTTGACGAGGAAGCGGACGTCTTCGCCGGGCTTGCAGTTCTCGATGGCGACCTTGACGCCCTTCTTCTGATCGACGAAGTCCTTCGGGCTGACAGTCTCAGGGGAGATGATCAGCTTGGCGTCGGCAGCCGGGGTGGTCGGCTCTTCGGTCGCGTCCTCGGTGACGGTGAACTCCACCGCTTCGGTCTTCTCACCGGTCTTGTCGTCGACGAAGGCGACGACGTACTTGCCGACCTTGGCCGCGCCCTCGGGGGCGATGAGCGTACCGGTGATCTTGCCGTCCTCATCGGCCGTGATGATGTCGGCCTGCGTGCCGGCCTGGGCGGCCTGCACGCCTGCCTTGTCGCCGGACTGCGGGGTGGAGATGCCCTCGATCGAGACGGTGCCGCCGGGAGTGAAGCCCTCACCGGAGAACTTCAGGCCCTTGCTCTCGATCTCCGAGACGCTGATCTTCTCCGAAGCGAACTTCGCCTTCGGGTCGACAGCGGGAGCGGTCGGCTCTTCGGTCTCATCCGGGGTGACGGTGAAGGACGCGTCATAGGTCGCGGACTCGGTGCCACGGTCCACGGTGACGGTGAAGTCGACGGGGCCGGCGGGCACTTTTTCGGGATCGCCGGAGTCGTTGATGATCGTGAAGGTAACCGTGGCGCCTTCGGCGACGGTCTCCTCACCGGTCAGGCTGTCGGTGACGACGTCGCCGGCCTCGAGGCCGGTGACAGTGACGTCGACGCCCTTCTTCGCATCGGCGAGGTCGGTCTGCGAGATCTCCGTGGGAGACACCGACACAGACGCTTCGATCTTCTGAACGTCCGCCTCGGCCGTCTTGGATTCTCCGCCCGTGGCCGGCGTCTGGACTCCGGTGCGGGAGAAGGCATCACCGGAGTTCGGTGCGGCGATGACGGGGGATGCTGCGAGGCCGGTGATGGCGAGGGCCACCACGGGAGCGAGCACGAGCTTCTTCATTCTGATCCTTCGGGTGCGAGGGGAGGAAAGGTTTCCGAAGGTAACGGTAATGAAACATTCACGACGCGCATAGTTTAGAACGTTTTGGTCACCGTCTCCGGGCAGATTTTCTTTCCGACAGCTCGGATTCGCGTCGAGTTGCGGGGTGACGGCAGGGTTGACGCCAGGTCAGGATCGCGTCAGGCGCCGAGGTTCCGGCAGGGCGAGTGCTGGCCGATCGTGAGTCCGCCGAGACTTGCCCGCAACCTTGCTCCCGCCGCCCGTAACCCGCCTGCAACTTTTCTCGCCGCGACCGGCACCCCCTTCCCATGACCCGGCAATCTCAGACCCGCCTGCAACCTTCCTCGCACCAACCTGCAACCCCCGACAGCAACCCCCGCCGCCCGCAATCTCACCGCGCCCTCTTCCTCCGCCACCACCAGGAACGCCCGCCGCCACCAGGAACACCTGCAACCACTAGGAACGCCCACTACCTGCCCTAGACCCGACCGCGACCCGCCTGGTGAGACAAGAATCCTTGACAGCAGGGGTGACGGTGCAACACTGAAACCTATGACTGGAGACGTGCTATGACTGGAGACTCGACGATCAAGCGGGCCGCAAGCAAGGCCGACGACGCGGCGGTCAGCGCCGCGGACAGCAAATGGTTCGAACGGGTGGCCAGGGTCGGCTTCATCGCCAACGGCCTCGTCCACATCATCCTCGGTGCGACCGCTGCCGGTCTGGCGCTGGGCAAGAGCGGCGAAGCCGAGCAGTCTGGTGCGATGCAGCAGATGGCCTCACAGCCCTTCGGCATGGTGCTGCTGTGGCTGTGCATGCTCGGCTGCGCGCTGCTGGCGCTGTGGAACCTCGCCAACGCCTTCTTCGGCACGGCCACCCTGCGCGGACACGGGTCGACCGATCCTCGCGACGAGCACGGGCGTGACCGTTGGAAGGACTTCGTGCTCGCGATCGCCCAGGGCATCACGTACGCGGCCGTGGCTGTGCTCTTCGGCAAGTTCGTCTTCGGACAGGGCTCCGATTCGGGTCAGTCCTCGCAGCAGGCCTCATCGACGCTGGCGCAGGCTCCAGGTGGAATCCTCCTCCTCGTCGTCATCGGCGTCGTCGTCACGATCATCGGCATCGTGTTCTGCGTCAACGGCATCCGCAGGAATTGGAAGGACGATGTGCGCACCCCGCGTTCGAGTGCGGTGGCGAAGCTGCTGACGATCACCGGCGTCCTCGGCCACCTCGGCAAGGGTGCGACCCTCATCGCCGTCGGCATCCTCGTCATCGTCTCCGGGGTCACGGGGGATCCCGAGAAGTCGACCGGCGTCGATGGGGCGCTCAAAGCCATGCGCGAGCAGCCCTTCGGCACGTACCTCCTCCTCGGCGTGGGCGTCGGACTCGTCCTCTACGGAGTCTTCCTCTTCCTGCGCGCCCGATACGACAAGATGGATTGATACCGGAGCGCCCCGGGAACTGCCACGGTGCACCGAGGAGACTGCGTTAGTGTGTGGTCTGAAGCCGCCGGGACCGCGGCCGATGATCTAACAGCATCACAGCCAGCAGAACGTCTGCGAAAGGACCTGACATGAGCGCCAAACGCATCGGAATCGTGTGGAACCCCGCGAAGACCGAGAAGGAGGATCTCGAGGCGGCGCTGCCCGAAGGCACCGACCTCACCGTCTCCTGGTACGAGACCGAAGAGGACGACCCGGGGGAGTCGGCAGCCAAGGCGGCCATCGCCGACGGCGCCGACGGCGCCGAGGTGGTCATCGCCGCCGGAGGCGACGGCACCGTTCGGGCAGTCGCCGGGCACCTCGCCGAGACCGGAGCCGATGTCGACCTCGGCATCGTCCCGCTGGGCACCGGGAATCTCCTCGCCCGCAATCTCGAAGTGCCCCTGAACGACCTGGAGGCCGCGATGACGCGGGCGATCGACGGCACGCCGCAGCGGATCGATATGGGCTGGGTCGAGATCGCGCTCCCCGACGGAAACGAGCACCAGCCGTTCGTCGTCATGGCCGGGTTCGGCATCGACGCGCACATGATCACCGAGACCAACGACGACCTCAAGGACAAGGCCGGCTGGCTCGCCTACGTCGAGTCCCTGGGTCGGGCGGTCTCGGCCAGCGACGTCATGGAGATCAAGCTCTCCCGCGAGGGCGAGGACCTCGACGACGAATTCGCGCACACCCTCATCGTCGGCAACTGCGGCACCCTCCAGGGTGGCATCACGCTGCTCCCGGACGCCGACCCTGCCGACGGTGAGCTCGACGTCCTCATCCTCAAGGCCGACGGAGTCAGCGGGTGGCTCGACACGATGAAGAACATGGTCTGGGACAACGGCATCCGCCGCATCGTGTCCAAGGACGATTCCGCGCAGAGCAGCGACACCGCGATCCACCAGAGGGTGTCCTCGCTGACGATCGAACTCGAGAAGCCGCGGGTGGTCGAGGTCGACGGCGACGAGCTCGGCGAGACGGAGCGCATCGACGTGAGCATCTCCCCGTCGGCCCTGAGCGTCCGCTGAATCGGAGTATTCCCTTCGCCGAGGCGGTCGCCGAGATCGTATGATCCGTGCCCGATCCCGGGCGGTCCTTCGCCGAGGCGGTCGCCCAGGACGACGAGGATCCTGCCGGAGGTGCCCATGACGCACAGATGCCTGTGGCCCCGACCGAAGTCGGGGCCACAGGCATCTGTGCTGGCGCTTAATCCGGCGGTCCGGGCTGAGGCCTCAACAGCATCAGCAGCTCGGCGCGGATCGCCCCGTCAGTGACAGGGCACGCATCAGTGATCGATCAGTGCGACTGACGAGCCTTCGCGCGGCGCATCGTCAGCGCCACGGCGGCTCCGCCGATGAGCAGCAGTGCGGCTCCGCCGGCGAGCGGGCTGAGCTCGGCACCGGTGCGCGGCAGGTTGCCGCCCTTGCCGGTGGTCCCGCCGGCGTTCGCGCCGGAGGTCACGGAGAACCCACCCTTGAGCTCGTCGTCACCGCAGCTCGCGGTCACCGTGTAGTCGCCGACATACGCCGAGGCGTTGTCGGAGGTGCCGTAGACGGTCACCGAGGCGGTGCCGTTCGCATTCGCCTTCACGGTGCGGTCGTAGGCGGTGACGGTCGACTTGCCCTTGGGGTTGACGACGAAGCGGATGTCGGTTCCCGGAGCGCAGTTCGCAACCGTGAGCTTCACGCCCTTGTCCGTATTGACGAAGTCAGCGGCGTCGATGGTCTTCGGGGACACCGACAGCGAAGCCTCCTTCGAGTCCGCGGTCAGCGTGAACTCGGCCATCGAGAGCTGCTCTTCGCCGGATGCATAGGCGAAGTAGGTGCCCGGCTTGACGTTCTTGGTCTCGTTGGGCCGGATGACTCCGGAGACCACACCCTTGTCAGAGGCCTTGAGGTTCTGATCAAGGTAGAGCAGTTCGCTGGCGTCGAACTCGTCCTCGTCGATCTTCGCGGCGGCCGCGATAGTGATCTCGCCAGGTGCGAATCCGGTGCCCGAGAAGGCGATGCCCTTCTTCTTGAACTCGGAGACGCTCATCGAGTTCGTCGACAGCGACAGCTCACCGGGCTCGAAGTCCTCGTAGTCTTCTTCGGTGATCGTGAAGCGTCCGGGGAACTCTTGTGACTCCTGGTCCCCACGCTTGACCGTGACAGTGAAGTCGACGACCTGCGCCTCGTAGATCTCATCGTTGTCGTCGAAGAAGTCGAACTCGACGGTGCTGCCCTTGGCGGTCTTCTTCTCACCGGTGAGCGAGTTCGTCACGACGTCGCCCTTCTCCAGACCGGCGACGGTGATGACGACGCCGTCCTCCCAGAAGTCGTAGAGGTCGATCGTGCTCGGATCGACAGTGACGGTGGCTTCGATCGGTGCCGCGGCCTCCTCGGTCGGAGTGGGCTCCGCGTCGGCAGTCTCGTCGGGTGCGGGGCTCTCGGTCTCTGCCGGGGCATCCGGGGTCTCCGTCGCCGAGGCGTCGGTGTCCGAGTCCTCCGAGGGAGTCGGCTCCGTGGGTTCCGTCTCCTCGGTGGTCGCGGAGTCGTCGGTCGATTCCGTGCTTTCCGGGGCGGATTCTGCGGCGGCGGGCGCGGAGTAGGCGCTGTCGACATCGGTGGGAGCAGCGAGCGCTGGGGATGCGCCGAGTCCGGCCAGGGCAAGTGCGAGCGCAGGGATGAGCGCCAGTTTCTTGGGCATGGAAGGAGAGGGTCCTCTCAGGGGATTGTCAGATAACTACAGAAGCATATCGGGGCGGATCCCCCATTTCTGTCACGGACTGGTCACGTTTTCCCCGATGGTGACGGAGGGCACGGAAGGGGCGGGAGTTCGATCGAACTCCCGGCCCTTCCGCCGTTGCGCTGTCTGTGCCCGGACTCAGCGGCCGGTCACCGCGTCACCCTCAGATGTACGAGGGCGAGAAGTCGCCCTTGCGGCGACGCATCGTGATGGTCACGGCCGCTCCGCCGACGAGCAGGAGCAGGGCGCCTGCGGCGAGGCCGTTGAGTTCGGCACCTGTGCGGGGCAGTTCGCTGCCGCTGCCGGCGGAACCGTTGTCGTGGCCTTCGTCGCCGCTGCCGTCGCCGCCTCCGGCGTTCGGGCTGCCGGTGACCTTGAACGAATCCTTCATCGTGGTGTCGCCGCAGGTCACGGTGACCGAGTAGGAGCCGACGTATGCCGAGGCGTTGTCCGAGGTGCCGAAGACGGTGACCGTGGCCTTGCCGTCCTTGTTCGCCTTGATCGTCCGGTCGTAGGCCGTGATGTTCGAGCGGTCCTTCGCCTTGACCATGAAGCGGACGCCCTCGCCCGGCTGGCAGTCCTTGACGGAGAGCTTGACGCCCTTCTTCTCATTGATGAAGTCACCGGACTCGATCGACTTCGGCGAGACCGTCAGCGTCGCCTCGGCGGGGGCTTCGGGCTCGTCGTTGACGACGGTGAACTGTCCCTTGAGGGTGGCCGAATCGGTTCCCTCGCGGTCGATCGTCACGGTGAAGTCGACCGGACCCTCTTCGATGTTCTCGGGGTTGCCGTCGTAGTAGAGGGTGAAGGTGAAGTCGCCGTCCTCGGTCGCCGTCTTCTCAATGCCGGTGAGGGAGTCGGTGATGACGTCGCCGGCCTTGACACCGGAGACGGTGACCTTGACGCCCTTCTTCTCGTTCGCGAGATCGGCTGCGGTCACCTCCTTTGGCACGACCTTGAGAGACGCCTCGATCGGGGCGACGGCGTCGTCTTCGACGATGGTGACTTCGCCCGGGAGCTCCTTTGGCTTTTCGCCATCGCGATTGACCGTCACATCGAACGCGAGAACACCGGGCGCAAGGTCGCTCGGCTTGCCGCGGTAGTAGAGGTAGAGGACCTGGTCCCCGTCCTCCTCGACAGTGACGATGTCGTCGGTGAGGGTATTCGTGATCGTGTCGCCGGCCTTGACGCCCTTGACTGTGACGATCAGGCCCTTGTCCTTGTTCGTGATGTCCTCGGCGGTGATCTCTGCGGGCTCGACGCTGAGGGTGGCCTTGATCGAGGTGTCCTCGGCCGCCTTCACATTGACCGAGCCGCTCAGCTCCTTGATCCCGGCCGCGCCCTGGTAGTCGATGGTGAATGCCTTCGGACCGTCATTGAGGTCTTCGGCGTTGCCGTCGAAGTAGAGCTTCATCGTCGCCGAGGTACCGGTAGCGGTCACGGAATCACCTGCGAGTCCGTTGAGCGGAGTGAGTTCATCGCCGGCCTCGAGGCCGTTGACCGTGACGGTCACGCCCTTGGCGGGATCGGCCAGGTCCTCGGCAGCGACCTCACCCTGAGGAACGACGAGCACAGGGTCGGCCTTCTGAGCCTCGTTCGTGGGCTTGTCCGAAGGGTTAGGGGCAGCGGAGCTCTTCGCCGGCGACGGCTCCACACGCTCGGGCGGCTTCGTCGCGTCGGAGTCGCTTTCCTTCTTCGCAGCCGCCTTCGTCCTCGCGGCTTCCTCGTCGGCCTTCTTCTTCGCGGCGGCCTTCTCGTCAGCCTTCTTCTTGGCTGCCGCCTTCTCCTCGGCTTCCTTCTTCTCAGCCGCCTTCTTGGCCGCGGCTTCCTTCTCGGCCTTCTCCTTCTCAGCCTTCTCCTTCTCGGCGGCCTTCGCCTCGGCGGACTGAGTGGTGGGGGCCTCTGCCGCAGCGACAGGGGCGGCGACGAGTCCGGTGAACGCAAGGGCGACAGCCGGTGCGAGGATGAGCTTCTTCATTGGAATGCCTTCTATCTGTGTGAGGGGGTGCACATCTGGAAGTCATCCTAGGTACAGGAAATTATCAGAACTATTTTTGTACGTTTTGGTCGGGTGAATTGCTGTAACGCTTTGGTGAACGGCATCACAGTTCCGCGACCTGTTCGTGACCTACCTGCCGGTAGCGTCAAACGCGGGCGCGAGCAGTGTCGAACGCGGCTGCGAGCAGGGGCGAACGCGGTCGGGAACAAGGGCGAAGGTGCCGGCAGTCAGCGTCGCGCGCGGCCCACACACACCAGCCAGGCCAGACTCACACGCGCGGCCCCACTCACACAGGCCAGGCTTCGGCCCTGATCTCTCGTCGCTGCTCGGTCGTGGGCACCTTGACGTTGATGGCTCCGGGCAGGATCGCCATCGCCAGATACCGGGTCGTGCCTGCCGGATCCCCGTCGAGCTGGACGTCGAGGGTCTCGCGCGATTCGATGACGACCGTCCTGCACTTCCGGATGTCCGTGTGCAGGCCCTTCGTCGTCTTCCGCCCGATGATCGAGGCAGCCACCCCGACCCACTGGCCCAGGTTCTTCGGACTGACAACGAGGACGTCGAGGAGACCGTCGTCGATGACCGCCTCGGGCAGCAGCTGAATCCCGCCCTGCAGCTTCCCGCAGTTGCCGCCGATGACCGAGCGCACCCTGGCCGAGACCCGGTAGTCCTCGTCGTAGGTGATCTTCACGTGGCTGGGCCGACCGACGAGCGTCCGGGATCCCGCCTCGAGGTACGCGAGCCAGCCGAGTTTGCTCTTCGCATCCGCTGTCGTCTTGGCCATCACCTCGGCGTCGAAGCCCAGGCCGGTCATGACCATGAAGACGTTCCGGTCGCCGTCCCTGCTCAGCCGGGCGGTGCCGACGTCGACGGCGCGGTTGTGGCCCCACAGGGCGATCCGCAGCGCCCACTCGGGCTTGTCGAGGACGATGTCGAGGTTGCGCGCGAGTACATTGCCGGTGCCGATGGGGACGATGCCCATCGGCGTCGACGTGCCCGTCAGCACCGAGGCGACCGCGCGGATCGTGCCGTCGCCGCCGGCGACGATGACGACGTCGACCTCGGCCTCGAGAGCCTGCTCGGCCACGCCCTCACCCGAATCGGAGGGGGAGGTCTCGAAGATCAGCGGCGGATCCCAGCCTTCGAACCGGCAGACCGCCCGTGCCGTGGAGATGATGTTCTCGGCATTCGCCTTCGTCCGGTTGACGATGAGCGCCGCGCGGTAGCGGGCGGTGGGGTCCACCTCGGCGTCGGCAGGGGCATGGGTGCGGGAGTACCGGTGGAGACGGTCGAGGGCACGGCGGGAACCGAACCGGGCGCCGACGAGGAAGGCGGCGATGACGACGATGATGACTCCGGCGATGACGAACCACGTCATGGCGGGATCAAGATCGAAGGTCATGGGACAAATTTACTCTGGTCAGACTGAGTGCGGACTCAGGGGGCGAATGTCGAAAACACCGGCGGCCCGTTAAGCTGAGACGGTGATCGATCTAGTGCAGCTGAGAGAAGACCCGGACCTGTTCAAGGCCTCGCAGAAGGCTCGCGGGGCCTCCGTCGAGCTCGTCGACGAGGTCCTCGCCGCGGACTCGGCGAGGCGTGCGGCCATCACGGCGTTCGAAGACGCCCGCGCCGACCAGAAGTCCTTCTCCTCCCAGATCGCCAAGGCGCCCAAGGACGACAAACCTGCCCTCATCGCCGAAGGCAAGGAGAAGTCGGCCAAGGTCAAGGCCCTGCAGGCCGAGTCGGAGGAAGCGTCGTTCGCCTTCGAGTCCCTCGCCGCGAAGCTGCCCAACCTCATCATCGACGGCATCCCCGCGGGAGATGAGGAGAACTTCGTCACCCTCAAGACCGTCGGTGAGCCCCGTGACTTCGCCGCCGAGGGCTTCGAACCCCTCGACCACCTCGCGATCGGTGAGGCCCTCAAGGCCATCGACACGACCCGGGGCACGAAGGTCTCCGGGGCCCGTTTCCACTACCTCACCGGGTTCGGTGCGAAGCTCGAGATGGCGCTGCTCAACCTCGCCCGCGACGTCGCCGAGGAGGCCGGGTTCAGCCCGACGATCACCCCGACCCTGGTCAAACCCGAGGTCATGCGCGGCACCGGCTTCCTCGGCGAGCACGCCGACGAGGTCTACCGACTCGAAGCCGACGACCTCTTCCTCGTCGGCACCTCCGAGGTGCCCCTGGCCGGCTACCACATGGACGAGATCATCGACCTCGGCGACGGTCCGCTGCGCTACGCGGGCATCTCCTCGTGCTACCGCCGGGAGGCCGGCTCGTACGGCAAGGACACCCGCGGGATCATCCGCGTCCACCAGTTCCAGAAGGTCGAGATGTTCTCCTACGTCGAGGTCGAGGACGCCGAGGCCGAGCACGAGCGCATGCTCTCCCTGCAGGAGAAGATGCTCCAGCTGTGCGAACTGCCCTACCGGGTCATCGACGTCGCTGCCGGCGACCTCGGCGATTCGGCTGCCCGGAAGTTCGACTGCGAGGCCTGGGTGCCGACGCAGGAGACCTACCGTGAGCTGACCTCGACGTCGAACTGCACGACCTTCCAGGCCCGGCGCCTGCAGATCCGCGAACGCCACGACGGCGCCACCCGCCCGGTCGCGACCCTCAACGGGACCATGGCGAACACGCGCTGGCTCGTCGCGATCCTCGAGAACCATCAGCAGGCCGACGGATCGGTCACGGTCCCTGCCGCCCTGCGCCCCTACCTCGGCGGAATGACTGCTCAGGGACCGGAGGGACCCCGATTCTGAGCAGCCCAGCCACCGCCGGCCAAGGAGAAGCTTTGCCCGCACACCTCATCGCGCTCGACGTCGACGGCACGATCATCGACTATGACGGAACCCTGTCCGAGGCGGTGCGGCAGGTCCTCCTCGAGCTCGCCGAGGCGGGCCACCACCTCGTCATCTCCACCGGACGTGCCCTGCCGGGAGCGCTTGAGATCGTCCACGCCCTCGGTCTGACCGAAGGCTACGTCGTGTGCTCGAATGGCTCGGTCGTCGTCAAGCTCGACTCGTCGCTGCCCTTGGGCTGGGAGATGCACCATGTCGTCTCGTTCGACCCGCGCAGTGCGCTCGAGCGGATGCGGGAGGTGCTGCCGAGCGCCCTGTTCCTCGTCGAGGATCCCGACCTGCACCGCTGGGCGTCCGGGGCGTTCCCGCCCGGGGAGCTCGCCGAATCCGACACCCTCGACATCGTCCCCTTCGACGAGCTGTTGGACAAGCAGGCGACCCGCATCGTCATGCGCGACGTCAACGGCACCGCGGAGGACTTCGCCGAGGCGGTCGACCGTCTCGGTCTCCACGAGGTCAGCTACTCGGTGGGGTGGAGCAACTGGCTCGACATCGCCCCCGACGGGGTGTCGAAGGCGAGCGGACTCGCCCTCGTCGAATCCGAGCTCGACATCGACCACGCACTGACGGTTGCGGCCGGCGACGGTCTCAACGACCTCGAAATGATCGAGTGGGCCGACCATGCGATCGTCATGGGCCAGGCGAAGGACGAGCTCAAGGTGCTCGGCAGCGTCGTCACCGACCCGGTCGAGGACGACGGACTGGCCGTGGCGCTCGTCGACCGCTTCGACCTCGACCCGGCCGTGCTCGACACCGAGGGCTCGACCCAGACCCGCCCCTAAGCTTCACCCGACGTCCCAAATGCGACCCGGCGCCGCATCGCATTTGGGACGTCGGGTGAAGTTTGCGGGCTGCGTTCAGCGGGCGAGCAGGGCGTTGAGGGCTGCGTTGAGATAGTGGGCGACGCCGTCGTCGGCGACCGAGTCGGTCACCGCATCCGCGGACTCCTTGACGATGTCGAGCGCGTTGCCCATCGCCACCCCGTGCCCGGCCCACGAGAGCATCTCGATGTCGTTGGGCATGTCCCCGAACGCCATCACCCGCTCCCTGCCCACGCCGAGATGGTCGCACACCGATTCGAGCGTCTTCGCCTTCGTGACCCCGCGCGGGGCGAGTTCGACGAGGCCGTTGACCGGATCGGAGAAGGTCGCATGGCATGCGCTGGTGACGAGCGGTCCGAGGAGATCGTGCAGCGCTGCGGAGTCGTCGGTGCCGAGGCTGACGAGGATCTTCACTACCTCCCGATCGGCGATCTCGTCGAGGTCGGTGATGACCGTGGCGTCCTGCGGGGAGCGGGTGGCGAACCCGTCGTCGATGAACAGCCCGGTGAGCGTCTCGAACGCGAAGTACGCTTCGGGGTGAGCGTCGGAGATCGCGGTGACGATCTCCCGCACCCCCGCATGGCTGAGGGTATGGGCGTCGACGATCGTGCCGGTGGCGATGTCGTAGACGACAGCCCCGTTGAGGCAGACGACGCGGCCGAGGTCGGGGATCTGCTCGGCGATCGCCGTGAGCCAGCGGAACGGGCGACCGGTGACGAGGACGAACGGGATCCCCATCCGCTGGCACCGGTGGATCGCCTCGATCGTCGTCTCGGAGATCGGCTGCCAGTCGAGCAGCAGCGTCCCGTCGACGTCGCTGGCCACGAGCCCGAGGTCGAAGTCCGCTGGGGGAGTGCCGCCTCCCGTCATGAGCGCTCCGCCTCGGCGATGATCTCGCGGGCGCGGTCGAGGAGGTCGGCGGCGTCGGTGATGAAGCGTTCGGTCGCTGCTGCCACCGAGGTCAGCGCGCTGCCTTCGGCGGTGCCTGCGCGGACCATCGAGGCGGCGAGGACTGCTTCGGCGACCTTCGCCGAGGCTCGGGTGAGCAGTTCCGGAGAGTCCCCGACCGCGGCGCGGACGTGCCCGGGAACGACCTGATCGTCGATGGGCCAGCGGGCGTGGAGGCGCGCGGTGAGGTCGTCGACGTCGGAGGCGAGATCGTTGAGTCGGTGCGTGCCGGCCATGATCGTCTCCCTCGCCGAGGCGGCCGCCGACTCGTGTGCCCCAGTGGCCTGACCGGGGGCGGTCGGTGCGGAGGCGTCAGGTGCAGTGGCCTCGGGGTCGGAGACAGGGTCGGTTCCGGCCGCGTCGTGGATTGCGACGGCCGTCGCGTAGTAGCGGTCGACGGCGCGGAGGAATCGGTCGCGGTTGTGACGCCACAGGCCGGTTCCGAACTGCTTGTCGGGCCGGCGGGAGTTGAAGGAGAAGAGCTTCTTCACAGATAGTTGCCGGTCCTGCGCTTGTCGTCCTCAACCCCGGGAGACCCCGGGCCGGGGCCGCCACCAGGGGTGACGGCGGGGAGCTGTCCGCGCCCGGCCGCGTCCTGACTCGCCATCGCCTGCTGTGCCATGATCGCGGTCTGGATTCCGTGGAAGAGTCCTTCGAGCCAGCCGACGAGCTGAGCCTGGGCGATCCGCAGTTCGGAGGCCGAAGGCGGACCGTCGGCAGAGTCGAAGGGCAGATCGAAGCGGTCGAGCTCGGCGACGAGTTCCGAGGACAGGCCGTCCTCGAGCTCCTCGATCGACCGGCGATGGATCTGCGCGAGGCGTTCGCGACCCTTCTCATCGAGCTCGGTTCCGCGGGCCTCCTCGTGGAGCTGCTTGACCATCGTGCCGATGCGCATGACCTTCGCGGGGGAGGAGATGTCGGGTTCCTCGGTTTCCTCATCCTCAGCCGCGGTGCCCGCTTCGGTCGTGGCCTCGCCGTTCGAGCTCGGCTGGTTCCCGGGAGTGGTGGTATCGCCGGGCCCGGATGCGCCTGCGGCCTCGCCCGTGCCGGCTGCGGAACTCGCGTCGCCCAGCTCGGCGGCAGCAACGTCCGCCGAGGCAGTGGCCCCAGACGTCGCCTCAACCTGCGCGGCGCCCTCGGTCTGATCGCTCTCGGTCGACGTCGAATTCTCGGTCATCGTCGCGCTCCTTCTTCCCCGGCCGACTGTGTCGACCCGGCCGACTGCGTCTCCCCGGCCGACTGTGTCGACCCGGCTGCCTGCGTCTCCCCGGCGGACTGTGACTCCCCGGCGGACTGTCCAGCCTGGCGGCGTGAGGTCGCGTGCCCGACCCCGCCCTCAGCGCCGCTGCCCTCATCCCCGACGGTGAGGAGGACCTTGCCGATGTTGTTCCCGTCCTCGAGGATCTGATGGGCACGGGCCGCCTCGGCGAGGGGAACGGTGTCGTGAATGATCGGACGGATGTCGCCGGAGATCACGGCCGGCCACAGCTGGGCGGCCACCTCGGCGATGATCTCCGCTTTCTGCTCCGCCGGTCGGGCGCGCAGGGTCGTTGCGGTGATCGTCTTGCGCGCCTGGAGGAGGGTGCTGAGGTCGAGTTCGGCGGTCGTGCCGCCCTGGAGGCCGATGATGACGAGGCGGCCGTCGGTGCCGAGGGCGGCGATGTTGCGTTCGAGGTACTTCGCGCCGATGATGTCGAGGACGACGTCGGCGCCGGTCGTCCCGTCGGGGCGGACGCAGATCTCGTGGACGCGTTCGACGAAGTCCTCGTCGCGGTAGTTGATGACGGCGTCGGCGCCGAGTTCGCGGCAGAACCGTGCCTTCTCCTCGGAGCCGACGGTGACGACGATCTTCACACCGAGGAGGTTCGCGACCTGGATCGCGGCGGTGCCGATCCCGGACCCGCCGCCGTGGACGAGCAGCCATTCGCCGATCCGGATGCGTCCGCGGCCGACGACGTTGGAGTACACGGTCGAGAGCACCTCAGGCAGGGCGGCTGCCGCGGTGAGGTCGTACGTGTCGGGCACGGCAAGGAGCTGACCTGCGGGAACAGCGACCTCCTCGGCGTACCCGCCACCGGAGAGGAGGGCCGCGACGCGGTCGCCGACGTTCCACCCGGTCACCTCGGCGCCGAGGGCGACGATCGTGCCTGAGATCTCGAGTCCGGGAATGTCGGTGGCGCCCGGAGGCGGGTTGTAGAACCCGCGGCGCTGGAGGAGATCGGCGCGGTTGACCCCGGCCGCGTGGACCCGCACGAGCACCTCGTCGGGCCCGATCTCAGGGGTGGGCACCTCGGTCAGCTGCAGAGCCTCGGGATCACCCGGGGCGGGAATCGTGATGGCGCGCATGAGACCACTGTAGTCCGTGGACGTGTCCGCACCATGGGCCGGATCGGTGAATCCCGTGAGCGGTCCGTGACCGTGGAACCAACCCCGCCGAGGCGGTCGCCGGGACAGGGCCCGACCCCGCCGAGGTCGTCGCGTGGATCCAGCCGAGCCACCTCGACGACACGGTCGGCGCGACCCCACCCAGCCCCCACCTCGGCGAGGGAACGGCACCACTGAGAGGCACGACCGAGCGGACGGCGCTCCGGACGACTGAGCGGACGACCTACTACGCGAAGAGACGGAACATCGGCGAGTTCTGGTGGACGCGTTCGATCTCGATCTGGGAGGACTCCATGCGCTCGAGCAGATTGGGCAGATCCTCCGCCGCGCCAAGCTGGATGCCGACGAAGGCCGGACCCGTCTCCCGGTCGGAGCGTTTGACGTACTCGAACATCGCGATGTCGTCGTCGGGGCCGAGGATCTCGTTGAGGAAGCGGCGCAGCGCTCCCGGTTCCTGCGGGAAGTCGACGATGAAGTAATGCTTGAGGCCCTCGTGGACGAGGGAGCGCTCGAGTATCTCCGGATAGCGGGAGATGTCGTTGTTCCCGCCCGAGACGAGGCAGACGACGGTCGATCCCGGTTCGACGACGACGGGTTTGCCGGTGCCGGGCGCGCCGACGGCCGCCGATGCCAGCGCCCCGGAGGGTTCGGCGATGATGCCGTCGACCTGGTACATCGCGAGCATCTCCGTGGCCACGGCGCCTTCGGCGACGGGTCGGACGTCGACGCCGAGGTCGGAGACGATGTCGTACGTGATGGTGCCGGCCCGTTTGACGGCGGTGCCGTCGGCGAAGCGGTCGATGTTCTCCAAGGTCACGGGGTGGCCGGCCTTGAGGGCGGCGATCATCGAGGCGGCTCCGGCCGGTTCGGCGCCGATGATCTTCGTGTCCGGCATGTGTTCGGCCGCATACGCGGCGATGCCGGCGATGACTCCGCCCCCGCCGACGGGCACGATGATCGCATCGGGGTGCGTGTCGAGCTGCTGGGCGATCTCGACGGCCACGGTGCCCTGACCGGCGATCGTGCGCCGGTCGTCGAACGCGGAGACGAGCAGGGCCTCGTTGCGGTCGGCGAAGCGGTGGGCGAGTGCCGAGGCGTCATCGTAGGTCGACCCGGAGATCTCGATCGTCACCCGGTCGCGGCCGAAATGGCGGATGCGGTCGATCTTCTGCCTCGGCGTGGTCTTGGGGACGAAGATCGTGCCCTGGATTCCCAGCTGACGGCACGCGAGCGCGAAGCCCTGGGCGTGATTGCCCGCCGAGGCGCACACGACACCGCGGGCGCGCTCTTCCTCGTCGAGTTGGAGCATGAAGTTGAAGGCGCCGCGGATCTTGTACGAACGCACCGGTTGGAGGTCCTCGCGCTTGAGGTAGACGGTGGCTCGGCAGGCGGCGGAGAGCCGCTCCGAAATCTGGAGCGGAGACGTGATCACGGAGTCGGCGATTCGCGCAGCGGCCGCTTCGACCTCGTGCGCGAGTGTCTGCTGCTGGGGTGATTCGTCTGTTCTCAACACCCTCCCATTGTGCGCCCTCCGTCTTGCCATTCGGCAACTCGTCCCGCATCGCAGACCGTGCGACCACCGTTCGACCCCTCCGCCGAGGTGGTCGGACCCCTCACGCCGAGACATTCGGAACCGTCACGCAGAGACGCTCGGATTCCAGCCGCCCCCTCAGCCCCGCCCGCAGAGCGCATGGTGACTTGGCCGGTTTCTGGTGCGCCATCAGGGCTGAGAGGGCAATACCGTGATTTGATGGAAGATGCCCGTAATCCCTTCAAGGAGGCGACATGGCCATCAGCAGTGAGCTCGAACAGCTCCTAGCCCGCTGGATCCCCCGGCAGTCGTGGTTCCCGAAGCTGGCTGCTGACTTCGGAATGGACCCCGACATCACCCCGATGTCTGTGGCCCGCGCCTTCACCTTCACCGCCGGGGAGCTCGGCGGCTTCTCCGGGCTCGTCACCGTCATCTCCGTCGGCGACGGCCCGACCCTGCGCCGCCTCAACATCCCCCTGTCCCTGCGCGGCACCGAGGACATCCACCTGCGCCACGCGCTCATCGGCACCGTCGACGATCTCGCGCTCGGTCGGGTCTTCGTCTACGACGGCGCCGCCGACCCCATCTTCGTCAACCTCCTCGCCGATGCCATCACCAAACGCAAGGTCTTCGACGGTGGCCAGCTGAGCACCGAATCCCTGCGTCACAGTCGCGACCGCTCGACCTTGGCGTCCACGGGGCGAACCCGGGAGACGGTCCCAGCGCCCGCCTCGGCGACGGTGTCGTCCTCCGCTGTCGATGGTGATCCCAGCGCCGAGGCGGTCCCGCCCAAACCCGTCACCGCACCCCCGTCGTCCGAGGTCAAGGACGAGATCGACGTGCCGATCCGGCCGATCGAGGTCGCTGATTCGGGGGCGCACAAGTCCACCGTCATCATCCACGACGAGTACGAGCCGGTGGAGCTGAGCTTCTTCCGGGTGCTCGAGAACGGCATGCCGTCGTCGCTGACGATCCCCGTCCTGCTCACCGAGGCGGGCTCGCGCAGCGTACCCGAGGTCATCGGCTGGAGTTCGGGACGCTGGTACGACATGTTCGAGGTCACGGAGATGGAGGCGCCGATGGCGCTGCTGTCCCAGGCCGACGTCGAGGCGGAACCGGCGTGGAGGGAAGCCGTCGACATCGTCTGCGCGGTCGACTCCGGGTCGATCGGCGGCTACAACGCGCATGCCGCGGAGATGGGGCGCCGGATCGGCGAACTGCACTCCGACATGGCCGCGGAGTTCGGCATCGTCGAAGGGGCGGGCGCTCCGACGAAGCAGTTCGTCGACAAGTGGGCCGAACGCGTCGATTGGGCGCTCGGGCGGGCGCCGCTCGCGCTCGACTCGCTGGTGCCCGAACTCAAACAGCATCGGAACAAGCTGCGGTCGCTCGATTCGATCGGGACGCTGCAGAAGATCCACGGGGAGCTCACCCTCGACCATGTCGTCAGCTCCCCGAGCGAGGGCTACCAGGTCGTGAAGTTCACCGACTCGTCGAACTCCGATCCCAAGCCGGTGGCCATCGACCTCGTCGCCCTGCTGCGCAGCGTCGACTACGCGGCCGGATTCGCGAGGCTCCAGCGCACCGAGGCGCTTGAGAACGAGGACGGCGGACTCGTCGTCAACGGCTTCGGCAACGATCCTGCGGCGTTGCGGACGATCTACGATTCGCCTGAGTACCTGTGGGCGTCCCAGGTGCAGAACTCCCTGCTCAGCGGGTATTCGCGAGCACGGGGCGAGAGCATCGGCCTGGGCGATCCCGTGCTGCGGGCTGCCCTCATCGATCGGCTCCTCGTCGAAGTCGTCACCGAGCTGCGCAACCGCCCGAACTGGCTGTCCGTGCCGCTCGCGACGCTCACCCTCATCCTCAAGGGCAAGCCCGCGCGGGGCAGCGACGACCCCACCGAGGCGGAGCTCAGTGTTCCCGCGACCGACGATGGTGCCGGTGGTGTTGGGGCCGGTGGCGACGTGGGTGCCGCCCAGTCGGCTGAGCGTGACCGGGTTGGCTCAGTGGAGGCGGACTCCAGGTCGTCGGAAACGAAGTCTGACGCGGTGGACGCGGACTCCGACGCTTCGGGCAGCGGTGATGTGTCTGGTGCAGAGGCTGACAGTGGCGCAGAGAAGGCCAGCGAGGAGGCAACGTCCGGTGACTCGTCACGTGGGGCCGCTTTCGTCGCTGGTGCGGCTGGGGTCGTCGGCGCCGCCGGCGTCGCCGGAGCTGTCGCTGCGAACGATGGTGACGATGCTTCTGCCGATACCGAACCTGCGGGCGATGCCGACGGCAAGGATGCTGATTCGGGTGACAGGGCCGACTTCGAGGACGACGCCGACTCGGTTGATAGTGCCCACTCTGGCGACCACGTCGCTGAGCGGGCCGATGTCGTTGGCGACAAGGCAGACACGTCGTCCGCCTCCGTCGCTGATGCCGACGTCGAAACGGCCGATGCCGAGTCGGATGCCGAAAACACCGGCAGCGAGAACGAGGACGGCGCGGAGTCCGACGCCGGTGCTGCCGCGGACGGCGACGGCACGACAACTCGCGACAACGATTCGTCGGCTGCCGGCGACGGTGATTCGCAGGATGTGCTTGTCGACGCGGTGTCGGCAGAATCGGTCGAACCGCGGCCGGACGAGATCGCGGAAATGGATCCGGAGGCCGATTCCGAAGGCTTCGTCGAGCCCAGTGTCGAGGCACCGAGCGAGGTGACGGAGACCGAGTCGAAGTCGCCGAAGACCCACGGAGTGTCCGTCAACGGTTCGGACAAGGACACTCGTGAAGGTGTGACCACCTCGGCGCGCGGCACCACTGTGACCCGGACGCTCTTCGTCAGCGAGACGACGAGCACGGACGGTGAGGGCACGACGACCTCGGAGAGCTCAGTGGTCGCGGGCGACGTGCGGATCACCGGCGGTGCAGTCGTCGAGGACACCTACGTCGACGCGGTGACGACGGAGACGGTTGAGCGCGTCGATGACGGTGTCCCCGAGGTCGATCTGGGCGTCCATGATCTCGCTGAGGTCGACGTTGAGGCTCTCGACGAGTCGAAGGGCGATAGCGACAAAGACTCGAGCGGTGGCATCGGCGACATCGACGCACCTGGGGAGAACTCAGACGCCGGCGCAGACACCCAGACCACCGACGCCGACCCGACTGTCGAGACCACCGATACCGACGAGACCACCGACACCGAGGGCAGTGCGGCGGTCGCCGGGGGAGACGCTCCGCCGATCGTCGAGGATGAGCGTGCGCCGAAGTCGGCGCGGATGCCGGATGCTCCGCCGATGCCGTCCGAACCTCCGGAGGTCGCCTCGGCGCCTCTGCCGGATGCGCCCGCTGTTGCTGAGCAGGGCGAGTCCGAACGAGCTACCGGGGAGAACAGGACCTCGGCTCTCAACGGGCCGGATGCCCCGGCCATGACGAAGACACCGGTCGATGAGGACGAATTCGCGGACGAAGAGGAAGCGGAGTTCGTTCCGTCCCGGGTGCCGGCGACGTTCGCGGCAAGGGGAGCCACCTCGGCGGATGCGGATTCGACGGGCCGCAGTCCGCACGAGCAGCACAAGCATGACGGCGGCCTGGCACGCGAGGTTCCCGGCGCGAAGAAGAACAAGAAGGGCAAGAACAAGCACTGAGGTCAGCCCCTCCGAGCGATTGGCAGTTGCTCGCGGGACTGTGAGAAACTGTTCTGGCTCAGCTCGCGCTGGGCAGGCCGGGTTCGGCTTCGTCCGAACCGAGGGAAGCGTGTCCGAGCGGCCGAAGGAGACGGTCTTGAAAACCGTTGTGCGGTAACCCCGTACCGTGGGTTCGAATCCCACCGCTTCCGCCGTGTGATGTGTCGCGACATCGTTCCTACGATGTCGCGGCACATTTCTCATTTCTGACCGCAAACAGGACCCGACGTCCCTAATGCCATGCGGCGCCGCATGACATCAGGGACGTCGGGTTAAGTATGCGGATGGGAGGGCGGGAGAAAGTCCTGCGATCTCATACTTTTGTGGGAGGCGCCCCGGGTGAGGGGACTGTTAGCGTGCAGAGGTCAAGTGGTTCCGTCCCCACAGAACGACTCGACAGCACCCCCGCGCCGACCCGGCGCAGTATCCCCAGCGCGAGGCAAGGCAACGAAGCCTTGCCCGACCGCGATGGGACGCCGACAGGCCGACCATCGACTGCTGCACAAACGCCAGCCGCCCGCCGCACAAGCGCCAGCCGACCATCCGACGACAGCGAACTCAGTCCGCAGTCCTCTCCGAGCCGACACCCTCGGTTTCCGGGGCCTCAGGCTCCGACATGTCGGCGTCGGCCTCGGGGTCATCGAAGCTGCGGACAGTGCGCTTGAACCCGCGGGTGAGCACGGCGAGGTAGACGACGCCGATCGCCAGCCAGATGAGACCGCCGATGAGCGCGGTCCCATGCAGACTCGCCCACAGCACCCCGGTGAGGATCGCTCCGATACCGGGCATGACCACGTACTTGATCGCCGTCCGGACATCGACGACCTGACGGGTCCGGAACGCATAGTGGGCGATGACCGTGAGGTTGACGAACGTGAACGCGATAAGCGCGCCGAAGTTGATGAGAGCGGAGATGAACTCGAGACTGAACGACATCGCGAGCAGGCACACCGCGCCGACGAGGACGATGTTGAACACCGGAGTGTGCGTGCGCGGGTTGATGTAGCCGAAGGCCTTGCGCGGCAGCACCCCGTTGCGACCCATGACGAGCAGCATCCGCGAGACCGAAGCATGGGAGGCGAGCCCCGAGGCGACCGTCGCGGCGAACGCGGCGGCGACGAAGAAGAGCTGGAAGAACGGGCCGCCCGTGAGCAGGCCGATCTCCGGCAGCGGATCGTCGACGATCGTGAACTGCGAATTGTCCGGGTAGAGCAGCTGGGTGAAGTACGAGGCGATGAGGAAGATCATGCCGCCGGCGATGACGGTGATCATGATCGCCTTGGGCATGAGGCTGACGTGCTTCGCCTCGTTGGTGTACATCGTCACCGCGTCGAAGCCGATGAAGGAGAAGCACACGACCGTCGCCCCCGTGAGGACCGCGCTGAACTGCACCCCATCATGGATGAAGGGTTCGGGGCTGAACACGGTTCCCGCACCCTCGCCGGCATTGAGCTGGGCGACCGCGAGCACGCAGTAGGTGACCATGAGGACGAGTGAGAACGCGAGCAGGATCGCGTTGATGTTCGCCGTCCCCCGCATCGAGGTGAGCACGATCCCGGTCATGACGATCGTGTACGCGACGACCCACACCCACGGCGGCGCATCCGGGACCATCGACTCCATATAGAGCCGGATGATGAGGCAGTTGACCATCGGCAGCAGCAGATAGTCCATGAGCGAGGTCCACCCGACGAGGAAGCCGAGCCCCGGCGTCATCGTCTCCCTCGTATACGTGTAGGCCGAGCCGGCTGTCGGGAAGATCCTCACCATCTTGCCGTAGCTGATGGCGGTGAACACCATGACGACGAGAGCGACGAGGTAGGCAGCAGGCACCGCACCGTTCGTCCCCTCCGACACGATGCCGAACGTGTCGAACACAACCGTCGGCGTCATGTACCCGAGCCCGAGCCCGACGATGGACCACAACCCCAGGTTCCGCTTCAGCGATCCCGAACCAGCCATATCAATCCTCCCCAATGAGTCTTGCGTCGGCGGCACCAGGCAGCGTCGCCCACGAGGTCGCCCACGAGCGCGCAGACGTGATCTGCGCCATGCCGATGGTAGTGCACTTCAACTGAAAGCGAAATTTGAACCACGAAATGGACCAAAGAAGTCGAACCTGCCCGACTGATAGCGACGGAATCAGTTGGCTACCATTCGTTATCCGCGCCTCCCGGATTCCATTGTCGAACGATCTTTCAGTTTCATCGCGAGGGGAGTAGGTTGGACGGAGAACCTCGCCGAGGCTCGACGACGAGAGAGGGAGACCGCCGAATGCCGATCGATACGCTCAGCCCCCAGCAGTCGCTGGCCTGGAAGGACCGGGTCCTGCCCGCCGTCGAAGACGTCGCTGAGGGAGTCTGGGCGATCCCGGTGCCGATCCCGAACAATCCTCTCGTCTACACCTATTGCTACGCGATCGCCGACGGCTCCGGGGTCGTCCTCATCGATCCGGGCTGGGACGGTCGGGACCAGTACTCAGCCCTCACCTCGGCGCTGGCGGAGATCGGATTCGCCGTCGCGGACATCCACGGCATCGCCGTCACCCACTACCACCGTGACCACATCGGTCTCGTCCCCGCGCTCCTCCAGGTCAACCCCGCGATGTGGCTGGCCATCCACGGCGAGGACCTCCGCGCGGTCAAGCGCTTCGCCTCCCGTGCCCTCGACCTGGGCACCGGCATCGATCCGAATCTCAACATCGCCCGCGCCTACGGAGTCCCCGAAGACCGCTGGCGCGAGGTCGAAAGCCTCCAGGTGTCCAAGCCGACACGCGGCGGAGAGGCCGGGACCGCACCGAAGTCCGACCCGTTCGCACGGCAGATGGCGCACCTGCCCGACTCGATCTTCGTCCTCGACGACGGTTCCGAGCTTCCGCTCGAAGCCGGCGGCGTGCGCGCGCTGTGGACGCCCGGTCACACCTACGGACACTCCGCGTTCGTCCGCGACGACTCCCTCCTCTTCTCCGGCGACCACGTGCTGCCGACGATCACCCCGAACATCGGACTCGACTCCGGGTCGATCACCCACAGCCTCGCCGACTACCTCGGCTCGCTCGAGAAGATCGGCGACCTCCCCGAGGACATCGCGGTCCTCCCCGCGCACGGCTTCCGGTTCCGGGGGCTGCGCGAACGCAAACGCGAACTCGTCGACCACCACCGTGAACGGCTCGCGGAGATCGAAGCGCGCATGGAGGCCACCGACGACCACTCCGTGTACTCGATCGCCCAGGGCCTGCACTGGGCCCGCGGCTTCGACCAGCTCCACCACTTCAACCTCTTCGCCGCCCTCGCCGAGACCGCCGCCCACATGCACTACCTCGACCTCGACGTCGGCGTGGACTCCCTCGTCCCGCAGGGACGCCCATGAGCACCGAGTTGGTCCCCGCCGCCGCCGTCCGCCCCGAGCTCTTCATCACCCGGGCCCGTGACCACATCCAGCGCGGACTCCAGCGCGGCCGTGAGCTGCGCACCGGCATCGGGGCCGCGATCGCCGGCTATCAGCGCTACTTCGATTTCCTCGGCATCGCCGAGGCGGACGTCCGCACCGCTGCCGAGAACAGTCATCGCCGTCTGCAGGGTTGGGCTCCGGATGCCGCCGCCGAGATCTCCGCCGTCGCGGAGGGATCCGGGCGGACGACGAACGAGATCATGCAGGTCATCGCGCGCACGGAGATCATGACGCTCGCCAAGGCCGCCCCCACGGAGTGCTCGACGCTGAGCCGGACGCGACCGGGCGGGACAGTTTCGGCTCAGACCTGGGACTGGCTCGCCGACTTCTCGACGCTCTGGCATGTGGGCGACATCGGCGCGGTGCCCGGACAGCTGCGCCACATCGGCATCGCCGAGTACGGGATGCTCGGCAAGATCGGGCTCAACGAGGCCGGCGTCGGCGTCCACCTCAACATCCTCAAGCACGCCGGTGACGCCGCCGGGGGATTGCCCGTCCACGCCGTCCTCGCCCAGGTCCTCGCCACCGCGCACACCCTCGCCGAGGCGCTGGCGATCATCCGCTCGGCCCCGACCTCATCGTCGTCGGTCGTCACCGTCGTCACCGCCGAGGCGGCCGTCCAGGTCGAGATCGCCGGTGACGCCAAGCGGGAGCTGCGTCCTGGAGACCCGCTGCCGGCGGGCTCCCCGACATCGGCGACCGATATCGCCGACGCGGGCATCCTCATCCACACGAACCACTTCCTCCACCCCGATCTGCAGACCGGGGCGATGGAGCTGCGAGCGGATTCGAGTTCACGACCGCGCTATGACTTCCTCGCTGCGCGGACCGCCGCGGGCATCGCCGCTGGCGACGATCCGGAGACGACCGGGGACCTCGTCGAACTGCTCACCACCGGCCCGGACGACCCACCGGTGTCATGCGTTCCGGAACCCGGGGCTCCCTACGGCGACCGATCGGCCACGCTCGTCACGGTGCAGATCGACCCGGGCGCGAAGACGATCGATCTCGCACCCGGGTCACCCGCAGACGGATTGCACGGCAACCGCCGCTTCCACCTCTGAGACTCCGGTGCCTGCGCGCCACCCGGCTCCAGCATCGTGCCCGCGCCACTCGCCGTGCTCACAGGCTCGCAGGCCCGCGCCTCACTCGGAGAGCTTCTCCGCCTCCTCAGCGCGCATGCCCATGATCGTGTCGAGGCCCGAGGCGATCGCCTCGGAGTCCTCGAGCGCGGCCTGGGCGAGCTTCCACGGCACGATGTCGAGGTTCTGGTCACCGATGACGAAACGGACGTAGGGCTGCTGGAAGCGCGGATCGTCGGCCTCGAGCTCGGCGCCGTAGCGCCACTGGCCGAGCCCGATGCGACGGATCGTCTCGCCGATGAAGCGCATCGCACCGCCGACGAAGGCGATCTCCTCGTCCTCCATCATCTGCTCGCGGTAGTCGTAGCGGACGGCGAGCTGCTTGCCCAGGCGCACGAGGCTGTCGCGGTCGAGGGCCCAGGACTCCGGATCGGCCTGTTCCTTCGTCCAGGCGGCGATGCCCGGTTCGACGGTGCCGATGAAGCGGGAGAGGAACTCGACCTCCTCCTCGGACGAGTTCTGCCTGGTGAGCATCCCGATCGAGAGTCCAGTGCTCGTGCGACGCTCAGCCTCGCCGAGCTCCTGCCGGGCCCGATCGAGGACCGCGGTGAAGATCCCACCGGTGCGCTGGTCGACGGCGGTGAGGACGACTGCGACGAGCGGAATCGGCTCACCCTCGAGCTGACCAGAGGCATTGTCGGGACGGATGAACGGCATGCCGTTGCCCGTCGTCTCGTCGTGGTCCCACGCCCCGCCCACCGCGCGCAGGTACGTCTCGCCGAGGTAGCGGATGAGCCCCTCGACGAACCGGTGGTTCTCGGGGGCGACCACCTCGTCGGGGGTGGCGAACCGGGAGAGCACGAAGTGCTCGATGAGCGGAAGGGACTCAGGGGTGAGGTCCTTGCGGAACGGGGCCTGCGTCCCGTCCTCCTGCTCGACGAACTCGGGGAGGTCCGCGAGGACGAACGCGCCGAGGCGGACGTCCATATTGTTGATGAAGGCCGTGTATTCACGCTGAAGTTCAGTCACGCCCTCCACCTTAGCCGCTGGCCCGCCGTACGGGGGCGGGTGAGGCGTACCGTTCGTCGGCGCACCGTCCGTCGGTCCACCGTCGTGCGGCCCACCGTCGGTCGGTGGCCTCTCAGTCGGCGAGCGGGCAGTCGGTGAAGTCGAGGAAGCGCATGAGGACTTCGACGATGAGAGTGGGGTCGACGTCGACGGTCTCGTCCAGTCCCTTGCCGCCCACGGACTGCAGCGTGAGCTGCGTGAAGAGCGAGATGAGGACGGTGAGCAGGCTGTCAAGCGGGATCGTCGGGGTCGCCCCGACATTGTCCAGCGCCGTGCGCACGAGCTTCGCGAGACGCTCGAGCTGAGTGGCGTTGAGCTCCATGTACCGCTCATAGAGCCGGGGCGCGCGCAGACAGTAGACCTCGATCTCGCGTTCGACGATGACGTTGGCGACGGTGAGGCGCTTCTCGGTGAAGATGTCGGCGATGAACTGGGTGAGCAGGGGGCGGATCTCCGTGGGCGGGGTCGCGTCGAGCTGCTCCTTCCAGCGCTGGATCGCCTTGTCGAGTCGGTCGAGGGTCTCCGAGGTGTGGATCTCGATCGTGGCGAGGACGAGGTCGTCGCGGCTGGAGAAGTTCGAGTAGAACGCCCCGCGGGTCAGGCCTCCGGCTTCGCAGATCTCCTCGATCGATGCACCGTCGATGCCTTTGGCCGCGAACACGGAGACGCCGGCGGCGACGAGGGTCGAGCGCGTCCGCTGCCTGCGCTCGCTGAGGTTCTCTGTGTTCATAGCCTGTCTGTCTATCTGTCTGTCGTCTCGGTTCCTGTGCGGCTTCGCCGCGTCGGGTCGTGCTGCGCCTCCCAAGCGGACACCGCCAAGCCGGTCACCCGCCCAACCGGGCCAGCGCCAAACCGGGCCAACGCCAAACCGGGCCAGCGCCAAGCTGGGCATCCCATGGGAAATCACATGATTCTCTCACACTGATTTGCGCTCGGCGGGAGGCGTCAACAAGAATACATGACTGTATCCAATACACTTTTGTATCGAGGTTTCCGTGTCGACTTTCCTCTACGCTCTCGGCCGTCGGGCGTTCCGTCAGCCCCTGCGCTTCATCGCGCTCTGGCTCGTCGTCTTCGGACTCGTCGCCGCCGGCGTCGCCGCCTTCGCGAAGGACTTCGACGACGACTTCACGCTTCCCGGCTCCGAAGCCCAGACCGCGCTCGACGCGATGCAGGCGACCTTCCCCGAAGCGGCAGGCACCTCGGCGTCGGTCATCATCGTCGCCGCCGACGGGAAGACGGTCGACGACCCCGACTACCGCCGGGAGATCGAGACCGCCGTCGACGACCTCGGCGAGCTGCCGAACGTCGACGCCGTCACCTCACCCTTCGACGACATGGTCAAGGGCGCGATCAGCGACGACAAGTCCGCGGCGATGATCTCCGTCCAATACGACGGCACCCTCCAGGAGGTCGGAGGACCGGCCGCCGCCGACCGGCTCGTCTCCGCCCTCGACCCCATCCGCGCGGCCCTGCCTGGGGCGCAGGTCGAAGCCGGGGGCGAGCTCTTCCAGATCACCGGCGTCCAGGTCTCCTGGGTCGAGGGCATCGGCGTCGTCATCGCCTTCATCGTCCTCCTGCTCACCCTCGGCTCGTTCCGTGCCGCCGGCATGCCGCTGATCACCGCGCTCATCGGCGTCGGCATCTCCGTCCTCCTCGTTGTTGGGTCGACGGCGTTCGGGGCGGTGAACTCCTCCTCGATCATGCTCGCGCTCATGCTCGGCCTCGCCGTGGGCATCGACTACGCCCTCTTCATCGTCTCCCGCGCCCGCTCCCTCCTCGCCGAGGGCCACACCCCCATCGAAGCAGCCGGCCGTGCTGCCGCGACCGCCGGATCCGCCGTCGTCTTCGCCGGCATCACCGTGATGATCGCCCTCCTCGGGCTCTCCCTGGCCGGCATCCCGTTCCTCACCGTCATGGGCATCGGCGCCTCGGGTGCCGTCGCGATCGCCGTGATGATCTCCCTGACGATGGTCCCGGCGCTGCTGGGCATCGCGAAGGCGAAGATCACCCCGAAGCCCTCCCGCCGCTACCGGAAGGCCATGGCCCGCGCCGAGGCTGCGGCACAGTCCCGTGCCGTGCAGTCCCCGGCCGGCGGCAACGGTTCCCCGTCGTCGCAGGTCATCGACCCCCGCACGGATCCGGCGGTCCTCGCCGAGGCGGGAGATCCCTATCCGCAGACCCTGACCGACCGCTTCTTCTCCGGCTGGCTGACCGTGGTGACGAAGGTGCCGCTGCTGACGATCGTCATCATCGTCGGGGGCCTCAGCCTCTTCGCGATCCCCGCCTCCCAGCTGCAGCTCTCCCTGCCCACAGCCGGCAGCCAGGAGGAGGGCAGCCCCGCCCGGACGACCTATGACCTCATCGAGGAGAACTTCGGTCCCGGCTTCAACGGACCCCTGGTGATGACTAGCCAGATCGTCACCTCCGACGACCCCCTCGGCGACGTCGAGGACATCGAGAAGCGCATCGCCGCGGTCCCCGGCGTCGACCAGGTCGTCCTCGCCACCCCGAACCGGGATGCGACGACCGCGCTGTTCCAGATCATCCCGACGACCGCCTCGGACGATCCGGCCACCCTCGACACCGTCAACCGGCTGCGCGACCTCAGCGCCCAGATCGAGGACGACTACGGGTTCGACACCGCCGTCACCGGGGCCACGGCCATCCAGATCGACGTCTCCGATCAGCTCGGCAAGGCGCTCGTGCCCTTCGGCATCTTCGTCGTCGGCCTCTCGATCATCCTCCTCACCATCGTCTTCCGCTCGATCGCCGTGCCCATCAAAGCCACCGGCGGGTTCCTCCTCTCCGTCTTCGCCTCCTTCGGCTCCGTCGTCCTCGTCTTCCATGAGGGCTTCCTCGCCGGACCTCTCGGCATCGACCAGACCGGGCCCGTCATCAGCTTCCTCCCGATCATCCTCATGGGCATCCTCTTCGGACTCGCGATGGACTACGAGGTCTTCCTCGTCTCCGGGATGCGGGAGGCCTACGTCCACGGGGCGAGTGCGAAGCAGGCGATCCGTGCAGGCTTCATGGCCTCCGCCCGCGTCGTCTCCGCCGCCGCGGTCATCATGTTCTCCGTGTTCGCGGCCTTCGTGCCCGCCGGTGAGCCGATCATCAAGTCGATCGCCCTGGCCCTGGCCGCAGGCATCTTCGTCGACGCGTTCCTCGTGCGGATGTCGCTCGTGCCCGCGATCATGCAGCTGCTCGGGGACAAGGCGTGGTGGCTGCCGAAGTGGCTCGATCGGATCCTGCCCCGCCTCGACGTCGAAGGCGAAGGCCTCGCCCACGAGGTGGCCCTGCGCGACTGGCCCGAACCGGACTCGCCCTACCGCATCTACGGTCGCGGCATCGGCGTGAGCGCCGGCGACCGCGGCTTCGCGCAGGTCGACATCGCCCTGCTGCCCGGTCAGACCCTCGTCGTCAGCGGCGCCGACCGGACTGCGCTCCTCCTCGCCCTCACCGGCCGCGTGCCGCTCACGGCCGGGGAGATGAAGATCGGGGAAATGGTCCTGCCCGAACACGCAGGCAAGGTCAGGCGCACGGTGGCGTTCTACGACCTCGGCGAATCGGGGACGAGACCGCCGAACGGTCAGGAGATCAACCGGCTGCGCAGCACCCCGCCGGACCTTCTCGTCATCGACGGCGCCGAGGCGCTCGCCCGCGGCGACGGCAGGTACCTCGCCGACGCGCTGCCCGAGCTCACCGCCGACGGCACGACCGTCGTCCTCGCCCTGCCGGACGGGGACGTGCGCGGAGTGCTCGAACCGAACGCGGACTATCTCCACCTCGACCTCGACGAGGCGAGCATCGACCGGGACGACCGGCATCACCACCTCGGCGGGAGAGCCGAGCAGGAAACCTCTGACAGCCCCGGTGTGCGCGCCGGGGACAGCGAACGGGAAGGCGTGCAGTCGTGAGACTTGAGCGAGCGAACTCCAAGAGGCCCGTGACCTGGGTGTCCTTCGCAGGTCTCGTCCTCATCCCCATCATCGTCGCGGCCGGGTTCATCCTGGCGACGTGGAAGAGCGGGGACCGGCTGGACACGATCGAGGCGGCGATCGTCAACAACGACGACGGCGCCGAGGTGGACGGGAAGACCGTGCCCATCGGCCGGCAGCTGACCAGCGGACTCGTCGGGGAGACGGAGAACAACGTCCGCTGGGTCATCACCGATGAGGAGGACGCGGAGAAGGGGCTCGCCGACGGCACGTACGCGGCACGTCTGACGATCCCGGAAGGGTTCTCCCGGGCGGTGACCTCGGTCTCCGATGCGCAGTCGGCGACGCAGACCCAGCTCGACGTCGACGTCTCCGGTGTCGCGCCGGCCTCCGATCAGCTCATCTCCCGCTCCGTCGCCGAGGTGGCCCGCACCACCTTCAACACGGAGATGACGGAGAACTACCTCGACAACATCTACCTCGGCTTCAACGACATGGGCACGCAGATGCGCAAGCTCGGTGACGCCGCGGGTGAGCTCGACGACGGGGCGCAGCAGCTCTCCTCGGGCACCCGGCAGTCGGCTGACGGGGCCGGGGAGCTCGCCGACGGCATGGGCGAACTCGACACGGCCGGCGGGGAGTTGAACAAGGGCGCCGGCGATCTCGCCGACGGTGCCGGTGAGCTCGCGAAGGGCACCTCGGGTCTCGCGAAGGGCCTGGGCACGATGAAGGATGAGACGAAGGATCTGCCGGAGAACACGCAGAAGCTCGCCGACGGTGCCGATGAGCTCTCGACCGGTGCCGGGGATCTCTCCGACGGTGCCGACAAGCTCTCCGGCGGGGTCGATGAGTACACGACCTCGATCGACGCGATCATCAAGGGCCTCTCAGGCGGCGGTTCTGGTGGGTCGGGCAGTGGCTCTGGCAGTGGCTCTGGCCAGGGCGGACTCGACGACCTCATCGACGGGGCGAAGGACCTCGACAAGGGTGCCGGCGACCTGGCCACCGGTGCGAGCGGACTCTCCGATGGACTCGTGACCTACCGGGACGGGCTCAAGAAGAAGGCCGATGGTGCCGACGCACTCGCGAAGACAGCGACGGGACTCGACGACCTCGTGGCTGCGGACATGCTCACGAGCGGGCAGGCCGAGCAGATCCGGGCGCAGCTGTGCCCGGCCGGGACCCCCGACGAGGCCTGCCAGGGTATGGAGCGGGCGTATGCCCGGGGACTGCTCGCCGGCACCTCGGGTGGACTGAACTCCGCAGTCGACGGACTCGGCTCGACCGATGAGGAGAAGTCCATCCTCGGCGGGGCGAGTGCGCTCAAGAAGAGCACGAAAACTTTCAGCACGAAGATGAGCGAGTTCGCGAAGGGACTCGAGGAGGGACTCGGCGATCTGGCGAAAGGGATGAAGGACATCACCGACAACGCGCCGAAGCTCCTCGACGCCTCGAAGGGCCTGCGCAAGGGAGCATCCGGGCTCGCCGACGGCAGCTCGAAACTCGCGGGAGGGGCCTCCGACCTCTCCGACGGTACGCAGCAGCTCGCCGACGGGATGCCACAGCTGACCGACGGGATCGCGAAGTCGGCCGACGGCGCGGCGAAGCTCGATGACGGCGCCGGCCAGCTCGCCGACGGTGCCGGGAAGTTCGCCGACGGCCTCGGTTCGTACACGACGGGCGTCTCGCAGGCGGCGACGGGGTCGCAGGATCTCGCGGGCGGGCTCGACCAGCTCGCCGACGGATCGGAGAAGTTCACCGACGGCGTCGGGCAGTTCTCCGACGGCGTCCAGGACGGGGCGGACCAGGTGCCGTCGTATTCGGCTCCGGACCGGGACAAACTCTCACGGGTCGCCTCGGCGAACATCGAAGCCCCGAACATGGACTCGGTGACGAACCTGCTCACCGGATCGACGATCGCCCTGCTCATCATGCTCGCCCTGTGGGTCGGCGGTCTCGTCACCTACACCGTGCTCAAACCGATCCCGTCCTCGACGCTGCTGTCGACGAGGTCCTCGGTGACGGTGTGGCTGCGCGGACTCGTCCCGGGTCTCGCGGTCGGGCTCGTCCAGGCGCTCGTGCTTGCGATCCTCGCGGTCACCGTCATGGACATCGACGCGATCCAGGGCTTCGACCTCGCGGTGCTCACGTTCGTGTCGGCGATCGTGTTCATGATCCTCAACTTCGCGCTCGTCGCCTGGTTCGGGGGAGTCGGCCGGTTCCTCTCGGTCATCGCGGTCGTCCTCGCGGTCGCCGGGCGCACGATCGGCGCAGTGCCCGAGTTCTTCCAGTTCATCGCCCCGCTGCTGCCGCTCACTCCGGCGATGAACGGGTTCTCCGCGATCGCCGCAGGCACCTCGGGACTGGCCGCCGCGTATGGCGGACTGCTCGCGTGGGCGGTCATCGGGCTGGTGGCCTCGTTGCTCGCGATCGTCCGGGCGCGGACGACGAAGCCGGAGGCCGCGCTCGCCATGGCCTGAGGCGTGCGGCCGGCGCGTGGCGGGCGGCGGGCGGCGCTCGTTCCAGCGACCCGTCCGCTCGATCCACACGTGGCACGAAATCCGCGTCGCGGGCGACGCGGATTTCCGGCTGCGCGTGGATCGAGTTCGAAGGTTGTTCGTGGGCGCGTCTACTTTCAAGCCGCGCGTGGATCGAGCGCGGTCGCTGTTCGCGAGCGCGTCGATTTTCGAGCTACGCGTGGATCGACAGCACGACAGAATGATGGAGGCTGCCCGCAGCCTTGTGCGGCCGATCGGGCGGTCAGACGAGGGCGCGGGCGTTTCAGATGAGGTCGAGGATCGCCTCGGCGGCGGCGTGCGAGTCGGCGAGCGTCGCAGCATCCGACTCGGGATTCGCTGCGATCGCGAGGCCCCACTGTACCGCCGAGAGCTGGATGGACAGGGCGAAGCGACGCGGGTGTTCGGCGCCCTCTTCGTCGATCGTGCGGAACGGCCGCGCTGTCACCGCGAGTCCACTCAGCCGCTTCTCACGACCATCGTCCAAGGTCAGACGGGCAGGAGTGAGCTGACCGCGATCGACCATGCCGTGGATGAGGACGTCGGCTGCCAGGGCGAGCGAGTTCGTCGGGGAGGCGGCGTCGATGACGACGCTGCCTGTGATCGTGCCCGCCACCCGCGCCGAGGTGACTGCGAAGATCTGCGGCAGCGGATCCTCCGTGCCCTCGGCGTCGGGCACCGAGGAGGCCGACTCCGCGCCAGGAACCGCCGCCGCCAGTCCGTCCGCAACGGAACCGTCGGCATTCCCGACAGCGGCGGCGGGCTGCGCGGCCGGGTTCTCACCGATGTGCATGTCGGGGCCGATGAAGCGGACGATGCCGGCCTCGGCGAGGGCGATGAGTTCGGCGATCCGCCTCGGCGGAGGACCGTCGCAGATCCCGGACACGAAGTTCTCGAACCATCCGCGGATCTCCATGTCGACGCTCACCGGGTCGATGTGACCCGCGGCAATGAGCTCCTTGAGGAGGAGACGAGCCTGCCAGAGGACCATGAACAGCGCCTTTACCGGGCTGGCCTCGGGGCCGGCGAGCGAATCGCGGAGGTCGGTGCGGAGGAAGCCGAGCATCCAGTCGTGCAACGACCCTGGGGCGCCGGGTTCACGGGAGGGGAACTCGAGTCCGTCGAGCGGGTCGAGGAGGTCGTGGAGCGACATCCGATGCGCGGGATCTGGGACGAGCTCCTCTTCGATCTCCGCCCAGGCGAACGCCTCGCGGGTGACGCGGCCCTGGCGGGAGGACTCGCTCGCCGACTCCGCATCGGGGTGGGTCTCCTGCCAGGTGCGGCGGGTGAGGTGGCGCGAGACCGCCTCGGCGATGGCTTCGCGGAGGCGGCCGGGGTCGTCGCTGAACGCCTCAGGGGTGGTGCGCGCGAGCGTCCGGTAGTAGGCGAAGCGAAGATCGGCGAGGATGAGCGGCCACAGCTGGTCGTTGAACCTGGCCGCTGCCAGCCGGTCGCCGTCGAGGTCGTCGAGGCCGGCGAGGAGGGCGACGTTGTCCTTCGTGAAGTAGCGCAGCGGCCAGGATGATCTGGGGTGAGAGTCGCTGATGGGCTTGCTGCGGTAGGGGATGCCGCGACGGGAGCCGAGGAAGAGGACGGGCTCCGTGCCGCTGGCGGTGTAGCGGACCGCGCCCGCATCGGTGCTGCCGACGGCGTCGAAACGGCCGCCGCGCTCGATGGTCAGGAGCGTCTGGACGTCGAAGTAGTTCAGGCCCATGCCGCGGATGATGACACGGGCGTGTGGGGGCACCTCGGTCAGCGGTGCCTCGGCGGGCAGGCTCTGCGGGATGTAGATTCCGCCCGAGCGCTGCGCGTAGGCGGCGAGGCGGGCGCGCTCCTCGGTGGGGGCGCTGGGAATGTGCCCGACGGCGAGGACGACGGCCGCGGCGATGATCGTCGTGCCGTCCTCGCAGCGGACGAGCTGCGGGGGAACCGCCTCGGCGGGCTCACCAGGCAGGTCGACGGCGGGCAGGTCGATGACGGATTCCGCGCGGGTGCGGTGTTCGACGATGTCGAGGAAGTCGGGGGCGGCGTCGCGGATGCCGGCGTAGGCGTCGCGGAGGTACTCGCCGTAGAGGGTGCGGCTGGGGAAGGTCGAGTCGACGGGCTCGGTGCCGCCTCGGGCGCGGTACCACTCGGCCATCGAGGGGCCGAAGGGCGAACGGTCGTCTCCTCCCGACTCAGCCGACCGGTCACCGGACGTTCCGCGTTCGCGGTCGGTCGCCTCGGCGGGAGAGTCGGTCGCCTCGGCGGGGGAATCTGAACGACTCGACGTCGCACCGGTCCCACCCGACGACTCACCAGACTCATCCGGCACTTCGCCGAGGAAGGAGCAGCTGGCGTCGGGGAAGATCGTCTGCTCGCCGATCGTCGTGTTCATGAGCAGGCTCGTCGGCTGGTCGGTGCGCCAGACGATGCCCGCGCCCGGAGGATACGGGTCGATGAGGTGGACGGTGATCGGTCCCCGCGCCGGCGACCAGCGCGCCGAGGCGAGGGCGACGAGGCGTTCGAGGACGCTCAGACCCCGCGGGCCGACCCCGATGATCGCGACGGAATGGTCGGCGCTCACCCCTGGTCTCCGGCACCCGGGCCGGGGTAGCCGGGCCACGGATCGCCGGGCTTGTAGTCCTGCGGGTAGCACTTGCCTTCCGCATTGGGCTGGCCGGGCGGAGTCGATTCGCCGGAGCCGGCGCCGTCACCGCCGGCGGCATCGGTGCCGGTCTCGGTGTCCTGGCTGTCGTCGCGCTGACCGGCGTCCTCGGACGAATCCGACGAATCGGTCGTCGACGAGTCGCTCGACTCGTTCGGCTTGTTCGTCGGTCCGGGGGTCTCGGCGCCGTCGGAGGCACCCTTGATCTCACCCTGGATCCACTTGTGGAGGACGTCGAAGTCGGGGTTGTAGGTGGGGGTGACGTCGTTGTTGATCTGCACCGTCGTCACATCGCCCTTCTGCATCGCGATCGCGAGTTCGATGAACGCGGGGATCTCGTTCTGCGGGATCGAGGTCGCGATGTTCTTCGTCGCCGAACCCGCGAGCTTCGGGTAGGCGGCCGCGAGCTCCTGCGGGTCGATCTGCTCGAGCGTGGTCTTGAGCATCCGCTGCTGACGGCACATGCGGTCGTAGTTGTCGCTGCCTTCGCGGGAGCGGACGTACCACAGGGCCTTCTTGCCCTTGAGGTTCTGCGGACCCGGGTCGATCCAGCCGAAGACCTTGTTCGGCACCCCGGCCATCGATTTGCCGCCGCCCATCGGGATGGGGCGTTCGACGTCGATGTTGACGCCGCCGATCGCGTCGACGACGTCTTCGAACCCGGCCATGTCGACCGATGCCCAGTAGTCGAGTTTGAGCCCGAGCGAGCCTTCGACGGCGGCCATCGTCGCCGTCATGCCGGGTTCGAGGCCCTTCGTGTCGCCGACCGATTCGGGGTTCTCATCGCCCCACTGCCACACGGCGTTGATGAGGTCCTCCGAGGAGTCGCCGGTGGGGCGGAAGCCGTTGGGCCATGCCTCGGCTTCGGGGCTGCCCTCGGGGAAGATCGGGAACGCGAGGTTGCGGGGCACGGAGATGAGTGCGGCGTTGCCGGTCTTCGTGTCAATCGAGGCGACGAGCATCGTGTCCGGGCGGGTGCCCTGACGGTCGTCGCCGTTGTCGCGGCCGATGAGGAAGACGTTGATGTAGGGCTTGTCCTTCCACAGGTTCTGCGCGTCGAGGGTCTTGCCCGTGCTCGCGCCGAAGAGGCTCGCGACGGTGTCGCTCTGCACCTTGGCGTAGACCGAGCCGATGCCGAAGGGAATGCCGATGATGAGGACGAGGGAGAGGACGAGCACGCCGGAGAGGCGGTTCTGCCAGGGCAGGTACTTGTGCCCGCGTCGCAGCCCGAGGAAGGAGAGGATGACGACGATGATCCAGATGAGGCCGACTGCGACGGCTGCGATCGCGAGGAAGTTGAGCAGCGAGGGGGTCGCGATGATCGTTGCGACCGCGTGGACGGGCCCCTTGATGAGGAGGTAGCCGATGGCGACGAGGATCGTGAGGACGAATCCGCCGAAGACGAGGAGGCCGAGGGGGCGGAACCGCGTCCGCAGCAGGCCGATGCCCGGGAGCAGGGTGGACAGTGAGGTCCAGCCGACGAGGCTGGGGAATCCTTCGCCGAGGCGGGAGGAATGTCGGCGGGCGCGTCCCGGTCCGTGCGAGGCAGGTCCCTCGCCGTCGCCGTCGGTCGGGGCGGTGGCGGCAGCGGCCGTTGGGGCTGCGGCCGCCGGGGCTGCGGCGGCGGTTGCCGCGGCGGCGGGGGCTGCGGCTGCGGCGGCGCGTTCGGAGCGTCGGCGCCCTGAGGTGCGCCCGCTTTCATTCGCCGAGGCGGTGCGGGACTCCCGTGCCGCCTGTCCGGCTGGTGCGGCCTCGGTGCTGGATGCCGACTGTGCGTGGAAGGCGGGCGCCGGGGGAGTCTGGGAGGTCTGCGTCTGTGGTGCCTGAGGTGTCGCGGTCTCGGGTGCAGACGGTGCTGCGGGCTGGGATCCGCGAGCAGTGGCATCTCCGGCAGCGGCGGCGACGCCGGCCGCGCTCGCTCCGCCTGCCGCGGCGGCGCGGAGCATGCGGGCTTCACGGCGGGTGCGCGGGGCCACAGGGCGCGGGGTCGGTGCCTTCGATTCGCTGCGCAAGGATGACTCGCCGCGGGACGAGGACTCGCCGCGGGCATCGGAGGGGGAGCCGCCTCGGCGGGAGGAGTTGAGGGAGTAGTCCGCGCCGGAACCGGAAGCCGACTGCTGTGGCGGCTCGTAGGCGGCGGAGGGAGGTGCGGGTTCCGAGGATCGCGGGGCAGGGCTCTGGGGTGCCGAATCGGCGTGGTTCTCGCTGGCGCTGGCGGCGGATTCACCGCGGAAGCGGGGGCGGGATGACGCGCGGAGGCGACGACCGGCGGAGGGCGAATCGGGGTCGCTGCCCTGGGGTCCTCTCTTGTCAGGGGGAAACTCTGGCAAGTTCTTAACTCCTCGTTGCTCTTCTCGTGCGCCGCGTCTCGGGCCTTGACGCCTCGTCATCGGCGCAGATGTATCCCGCATCGTCCGTACTGAGGGGCGTGTCGGAGTGCAGACCAGCGGGCCACATCAGGTCGATTTTACGCCTGTAGATTGATGAATGCTGGAATTCGGGCCGACGTTCGTCAGCGAAACGGCCCTAACGTCGGCAAACCCGTCGCTCTCGACACCTGCGACTATGATCAAGGCCACTCGATGCCTGTGAACTTTGCTCTCTGAGGTTCCTTTCGCATAGGCTTGTGCTCGCAGTGTGAACTGCGGATCCGAGGCGCGCGAGTGAGCGTGTCGCTCGGGTCGGAAGATGGAGTCGTGGCTGAGCGGCCGAAAGCGTCACCCTGCTAAGGTGAAGTCCCTTGAACTGGGGACCGTGGGTTCAAATCCCACCGGCTCCGCGTTGTGACAAGCCCCTGCGATCCGCGAGAACAAGCGGATCGCAGGGGCTTCGTCGTTCACCGGTTGAGCCGCCACCACAGGAGCGCGACGTGCAGAGCGGTGCGCGATTCGGCATCGTCGAGGGAGACGCCGAGGCGGTCCTCGAGCCTGGCCAGGCGCGCGTAGAGGGCGGGCCGGGAGAGGAATCCGGCGCGGGCGACCGCGGACTTGTTCCCGCCGTGGGCCAGTACTAGGTCGAGGAGATCAAGCAGCTGCGCGTCCTCGTCCTCGAGCAGCGGACCGAGCTCGCCCTCGGCGAACGCCCGCAGCCGCGGGTCCTCGCCGAGGAGCGCGAGGAGACCGCGCAGCCGCACATCGGCCGAACGGTAGAAGACCCGCTCCCGGACATCGAGGGTCGAGGCCACCTCGGCGACCTGAGCGGCGGAGTCGAGCCGGGAGACAGCAGTGACGAGCGACGGGCTGGTCCGTCCGACGCCCACGGCCCACGTCGATCCCAGGTCGTCGATGCCGGTGAAGATCCGTTCGAGCGCCTTCGTCTCATCTCCCCGCCCGGGCAGGGCGAGGATGAGCCCGAACGACCCCGACTGCAGTCCGGTCGCCAGGGTCGCCGCCCCCGCACGGCTCGCGGCGGACGCGGCCTCCTGGATGAGCGCGCGCTCCCACAGCTGGATCCTGGTCAGGTCGGTTCCGGGGTCCCGGTCGAGGCGGACGACGGCGGGCACGAGTCGCGCCCCGGCCGGCGGATCGAAGCCGAGCGAACGGGCCCGCGCGCGAGCCTGCGACTCGTCCTCGGACCCGGCGTCCATGAGTTCGCGGACGAAACCGCTCTGCGCCTGGATGAGGAGGTCGCGTTCGTCGGTCTCGGCCATGCGGGTCAGCGTGAGCGCCTGGCTCGCGCGTTCGATGATCTGATCGACCTCGGCCCCGGCGGCGGCAATACCCGCAACGACGAGGCGACCCCACCGCCTGGCCTGCAGGCCCACCGGGATCTGCGCCCAGTCCCGACTCGCGTAGGCATCGGTCTCGGCAACGAGCGAGAGCCAGTCCCCGACGACCGCCTCGGCGCCGGGACCGGCATGCGCGAGCACCCGATGGGCGACGTCCTCGAGGACGACTGGTGCGCCGAGGAGCTCGGCGGTCCGGGCGACGATCGTGCCGACCTCGGCGCGCTCGAGGCTGAGCTGCGTGAACGCCTCGTGGATCTCCTGCGCACGTTCGAGCCGACCGAGGTGCTCGCTCAGCAGCCGACGGTGCGCGTGCTCGGTGATGCGGACGAACTTGATCCGGCGGGAGAGGACGATGACGGGAAGGTCCCGGCCGGCCGCGGCCCGGCGCAGCACCTCGGCGGCGGCTTCATCCGACTCCCCGCGCTCATCGACGAGTTCGACGACCGCGCCTGCGGCACCGGCTGCGTCGAGCTCATCGAGGAAGACCCTCATCGCGGCCGCGGTCCGGAAGGTCTGCGCGGTCGTGAGCACGAGCTCGCCGCCTTCGAGGAACTGCTCGACATGCTCGGAATCGGCGATGTGCACCCAGCGGATGGTGCGGTCGAGGCCGTCGGCCCCGGAGACGACGGTCGGCGCTCCGGCGCGGATCTCCTCGAGGTCGAGCACGGCGGAGACGGTCAGGCCCGGGCCGTGCTCGGCCGTGCCGTGCTCGGTCGGGCCGGCGGTGTTCCCGACCGTGCCCGCTGTGTGCCGAGCCGGGCCGGGGCCGTGCTCCGCTGCCTCTGCGCTCATTGACACAGTGTAAGACTCGATGCTCGTTCGATGACACTCTGACATTGTCGTGCCAGTGCGGTCGGCGCGACGATGGAACCGACAGACCCCGTCATCGACGCAGAAGGACACCTCATGGCCGTCATCTCCCACTGGATCAACGGACAGATCGCCCCCACCGGACCCGACACCCGCCTCGGCGAGGTGATGAACCCCGCCACCGGGATCGTCTCCGGACAGGTCGCGCTCGCCGACCGGGCGACCACCGAAGCGGGGATCCGGGCGGCGGCCGAGGCGTTCCCCGCCTGGCGCGACACCTCCCTGGCCCGGCGCACCGCGATCCTCTTCGCGTTCCGGGAGCTGCTCAACGCCCGCAAGCAGGAGCTCGCCGCGATCATCACCGCCGAGCACGGCAAGGTGCTCTCCGACGCCCTCGGCGAGATCGCCCGCGGGCTCGAGGTCGTCGAATTCGCGTGCGGCATCGCAGGCGCCCTCAAGGGCGGGTTCTCCGAGAACGTCTCGACGACCGTCGACGTCCACTCGCTGCGGCAGCCGCTCGGGGTGGCCGCGATCATCTCGCCCTTCAACTTCCCGGCCATGGTCCCGATGTGGTTCTTCCCCGTCGCGATCGCCGCGGGCAACACCGTCGTCCTCAAACCCAGCGAGAAGGACCCGAGCGCGGCGAACTGGCTGGCCGCGCTGTGGCAGGAGGCCGGACTGCCCGACGGCGTCTTCAACGTCGTCCACGGCGACAAGGAATCCGTGGACACGCTGCTGACCAGCCCGGACGTCGCCTCGGTGTCCTTCGTCGGCTCGACCCCGATCGCGAAGTACGTCTACGAGACCGGCACCGCGGCGGGCAAGCGCGTGCAGGCACTCGGCGGGGCGAAAAACCATATGCTCGTCCTCCCCGACGCCGACCTCGACCTCGCCGCCGATGCCGCGGTCAACGCCGGCTACGGTGCGGCCGGGGAGCGGTGCATGGCGATCTCCGTCGTCGTCGCCGTCGAGTCGATCGCCGAGGAGCTCGTGGCCAAGATCGCCGAGCGCACCCGCACCCTGCGGGTCGGCGACGGCGCCACCGAACCGGACATGGGACCGCTCGTCACCGCCGCCCACCGCGACAAGGTCGCCGGGTACATCGACGCCGGCGCCGAGGCGGGGGCCACCGTCGTCCTCGACGGCCGCGAGGACGTCCCCGCCGACGGGTTCTTCCTCAATCCGACGCTCTTCGACCGGGTGACCCCGGAGATGTCGATCTACACCGACGAGATCTTCGGCCCCGTCCTCTCCGTCGTCCGCGTCCCCGGCTACGACGAGGGCCTCGAGCTCATCAACGCCAACCCCTACGGCAACGGCACGGCGATCTTCACCAACGACGGCGGCGCCGCCCGCCGCTTCGAACGGGAGGTCGAGGTCGGCATGGTCGGAGTCAACGTGCCGATCCCCGTGCCCGTCGGCTACTACTCGTTCGGCGGGTGGAAGAACTCGCTCTTCGGCGACACCCACGCCTACGGCGACGAGGGCGTGCACTTCTTCACCCGCGGCAAGGTCGTCACCTCCCGGTGGCTCGACCCCAGCCACGGCGGCCTCAACCTCGGCTTCCCCACAAACGACTGACCGCCTCGGCGAAAGGACACGACGATGACGACGACGATCGATCCGGCAGCTCCTGCCGGGCCCCACGCACAGGCGCCCACCGAGGATCAGCTGGCGGCCGGCCGTCGGGCGCACGAGCTCGACCGCGCCCACGTCTTCCATTCATGGCAGGCGCAGGGCCCCTTCGACCCGATGACGGTCGTCGCAGCCGAGGGCTCGTACGTCTGGGACGGTGAGGGCCGCAGGTACCTCGACTTCTCCTCGCAGCTGGTGAACACGAACATCGGCCACCAGCACCCCGCCGTCGTCGCGGCGATCCAGGAGCAGGCGGCGAAGCTGTGCACGATCGCCCCGCAGCACGTCAACGACGCCCGCTCGGAGGCGGCCCGGCTCATCGCCGAGCTCACCCCCGCAGACCTCGACCACGTGTTCTTCACCAACGGCGGAGCAGACGCGAACGAACACGCGATCCGCATGGCCCGGCTCCACACGGGCCGGACGAAGGTGCTCTCGGCGTACCGCAGCTACCACGGCGGCACCCAGCTCGCCGTCAACGTCACCGGGGATCCCCGCCGGTTCCCCAACGACTACTCCGCCGAGGGTGTCGTCCACTTCATGCCCGCCTACCAGTACCGTTCGTACTTCGGTGCGACCACCGAGGCGGAGGAGACCGAGCGGGCGCTGCGCCACCTCGAAGACCTCATCGTCCTTGAGGGCCCGACGAACATCGCGGCCCTGATCCTCGAGACCGTGCCCGGCACCGCCGGCATCTACGGTCCGCCCGCTGGCTACCTCGAGGGCGTGCGGGAGCTCACCGCCCGCTACGGCATCGTCTACATCGCCGACGAGGTCATGGCCGGCTTCGGGCGCACGGGCCGCTGGTTCGCCGTCGACCACTGGGGCGTCGCCCCTGACCTCATCACCTTCGCCAAGGGCGTGAACTCGGGGTATGTGCCGCTCGGCGGGGTCGCGATCTCGCAGGCGATCTTCGAGACCTTCCGCGACCGCGCCTACCCCGGCGGCCTTACCTACTCCGGGCATCCGCTCGCGTGCGCGGCGGCCGTTGCGACGATCGGGGCGATGCGTGAGGAGGGGATGGTGGACAATGCCGACCGCCTCGGCGCCGAGGTGATCGGTCCGGCCCTGCGCGAACTCGCACTGCGGCACCCGTCCGTCGGGGACGTGCGCGGGATGGGCTGCTTCTGGGCCGTCGAGCTCGTCCGCAACCGGGAGACGAAGGAGCCGCTGGCTGCCTACGGCGGCAGTTCGCCGGAGATGAACGCGGTGATCGCGGCCCTCAAGGCCGACGGGGTGCTCCCGTTCGCGAACTTCAACCGGATCCACATCGTCCCGCCGCTCAACACCGCCGACGCCGATGTCCGCCGCGGCCTCGAGGCACTCGACCGGGCGCTGAGTGTCGCGGACGGATTCGTGGACTGAGCGTCGCGAACGGTTCGTGCGCTGGGTGCGGACGTTCGGATCCACCCCGCCGAGGCGGTCGCCCGGAACCCGACGACCGCCTCGGCGAGGGTGCGCTGGGACGGAGGACCACCTCGGCGGGATGTGAGAGCTGATACATCCTTACGACACCTGCCGTTGTTTGCCCAGTTGGGAGATGAACGCAAGGTGAACGGGGTGGCCGGGGTCTGAAGGCTGTGTGAAGCTTCGGGGTCGTAGGCGGTAGACTCGCACGTGTTTGACCTGTGTTGGGTCAAATGCGTTAGTGCCTTGATCAGTGGAGTTTCAACGTCTCGAGGAGCTTCGACTCAACCTCCCCGAGAG
>NZ_BAABNP010000017.1:0-60712 GCF_038429965.1 Brevibacterium ammoniilyticum | reverse complement strand
ACCTCACGCATTACATCGCGAGGTGTCTGCTCGAGTCCGGTGGCTTCAGACCGGTTCTACACTCTCAATTACGATGAGCCCGAAAAGTCATCAAGGAGTGGAAGAAGAAGCAGGCGCAGCAGAAGAAGAACGTTGAAAAATCCGGAACCGACACGGACAATTGATGGACAGCCGGTTGAGGTCTCGACCGGTCGAATGAGCGGAGTCGTGATGACCAATCCCCGGATTGATCCCGAGTCGGTGCCGGGCCTGAGCAACGAGCGAGCCAAGGAGCTCTTCGACGAGATGATCCGTGACGCCCTGGCCGAGCAACAGGAGCGAGACCGCGCCGAGGAGCAGGCCGGTAACGGGTCCGACCGTCACTCGTCGACCACCTACGCAAAGCAGCTCTGGCACGACGTCAAAAGTGCTTTCAATCCCCGGCCCCGAAAGAGGCGCAGCTGACTGCGTTCGCTCTGAGTGGGCGCTCTCGCGCACCACGGTTGGTCAAGTGCGAGCACAATTGAGAAAGACCATGGTCGCTCAAGCCGGAGAGCACTTTTCGATACTTCCTGGCGTCCAAAAGTGCTCTCCGGCTTGAGCGAGGTCTGAGCGAGCCGATAGCAGCGACTCCGACGCGGCAATAGCGACCGCGCGGGCGCTCGGCGGCAGACCCGCTCCGCTCGTTTGGGCCGCAGCGCACATTTTGGGCCGTGTACCGCCCACGATTCGCGCTAACGCCCAAACGACACTCACCCCGGCCCAATCGAGAAGCGCCACCGCCCAAACGACACCCGCCCCGGCCCAAACGAGACGCGCCACCGCCCAATCGAGACCTGCCCCGGCCCAATCGAGACCCGCCCCGCGTCATCCGACGTCACCGAATTCGCGGACAAGTCATCCTCGTCCTCGCGTGACCCCCTAGTCTGTGATCAGCTGTTCGTGGATACCCGCGGACGGCAACGGCATCGCCGACTTCGCAGCCGGCCCGACAGTACAAGGCGGTACTGCTTGTGACATCCCCGTCGTCAGTCACCGAGTCCGGACGCCCGTGGGCGCTGACCATCCTCTGGATCGTCCTCATGGCCCCGCTCTCGCTCGCCGGAACGGCCCTGCAGCCGCTCACGCCGATCCCGTACGAGGTGTTCCCGCTCGTCATGATCGGCCCAGCCCTCGCCGCGCTCATCTGCAGACTCGTCGTTCCATCATGGTTCCCGGCACCCGAGGAGACCGCGCCCAAGGCCCGCTACCTGCGCGCGATCGGCGGCACCGTCATCGCAAGCATCGCCTTCATCGCCGTGCTCGTGGCACTGCTCGAAGGCGGCAATCCTGCCCTGCCGGTGGGCTGGGCCCCGGTGCTCGGGGTCATCGCGGTCATCATCGGACTCAGCCTCGGCGGACTGCTCGAGGAGATCGGCTACCGCGGTGTGATGTACCGGGCGCTCGCGACCCGCATGGGCCCCGTCCTCGCGATCATCATCAACGGCGTGTTCTTCGGCCTCTGCCACCTCCAGTACTTCGGGGCCGGCCTGCTCGCCGTCGTTCTGTTCGTCCTCTCCACGGTCTTCATGGACGTCGTCATGGTCGCCCTTTGGACCGGTTCGTGGAATCAGCGAGTGATGGTCGCGACCCTCTTCCACGGCGTCGTCAACGTCGCGCTCGCTCTCATCGGCGATCCGATGACGAGCCTCCGAGCCTTCGCCGTGCTCGCCCTCGCCACGGGAATCGCGGCACTCGTGGCCGTGCCGCTCGGCCGTCGCCTGGGGGTCGGCGATCTCCGCTCACCGGCCAGACAACCCGCCAGCCAGCCCACCTGACAGTCGCCCACCCAGTCACCCAGCCAACCAACCTGCAGCACGCCCGCCCTCCCATTGAACAGGAGCCGGGAGGCGTGTTCGCGCTCCCGGTCTAGCATGGGGATCATGGGGAAGACAATCGTCATCATCGGTGCCGGCCTCGCCGGAACCACCGCCGCCAGAGAGCTCAGCCAGGCGGGTCAGCCCGTCACCCTCATCGACCCGGAGGCCGGTGACACATACGAGCGCCCGCCCCTGTCGAAGCATCTCTTCGACGACTCCCGCTACCACCTGCCGTACCATCTCGAGTCCGATGAGGGCATCACGTTCGTCCGCCACCGGGCCGTGTCGCTCACCCTCGCCGAGGCGGGATCCGAGTTCGCCGGCACCGTGCACCTGGCCTCGGGGGAGACCCTCGACTTCACGCACTGCATCCTCGCCACGGGCATGGAGGCCAACCGGCCCGAGGTCCCGGCCTATCCGGGTGCGCTGCCGGTGTACAACCTCGCCGAGGCGGAGTGGATCAGGAACTTCGTCGCCGAGGCGGGTGACCCCCTCGACGTCGGTGTCCTCGGATCGGGGTACCTCGGGATCGAGGTCGCCAGCGCCGCCGTCGCCGCCGGGCACACGGCCACCGTCTACCTCCGCGGGACCGAGCCGCTGCGTCTGCAGCTCTCGGCGCCGGTGCGGCAGGCGCTCTTCGCCAAGCACGCCGTGGCGGGGGTGAGGTTCGTGACCAACCTCGAATCGGTCGAGGCGATCCCGGCCGGCGTCCACGACCTCTTCGTCACCAGCGTCGGCGCCCGGCCGGTGCGCATCCCCATCGACGGGACCCTGCCGACGACCGATGAGCATGTCGCCGACCCCGAGGGCACCGTCGCCGGGGAGGCCCCGACGTTCGCGTGGGACGTCGACGCGCACCTGGCCACCGCCTACCCGGGCGTCTGGGCTGCGGGTGATTGTGCCCACATCACCGGCGGCCGGTTCCCGCTGACCCATCCGTGGGCCTGCGAGCCGGTCGCGGAGAGTCACGGGAAGTACCTCGCCCAGCAGATCCTCGCCGAGGCAGCCGACCGTGACGCTGGAGATGTTCCGTCCTCGTCCGGTGAGTCCAAACCGTGGTCGGACGTTCCGTGGCACTGGAGCTTCCAAGGGCCGGAGAAGGTGTTCACAGCCGGTCTGACCAGCCCTGATGCCGACGATACGATCCTGCGCTCCGATCCCAGCGGGGAGAAGTTCCAGGTCTTCCACTTCGCGGGACCGGATCCGGAGGCCGAGCTCATCGGCGTCGAGACGCTCAACTGGCCGCCGATGCAGGCCGCTGCCAGGCGGGTGCTCGCGGGCGATCATGTGCCCACGCGGGCGCAGCTCGAGGACCCGGATTTCGACTTCAAAGCGCACAGTCGCTTGTGAGTCCATCTGGAGGTCATCGCGTAGACTTCCTGTGTTCCATCCCAGTCGCCGACGAGAGAATCTTTACGTACATGGACATGGCCAAGCTTGCTGCCGAGCATGGACTCGCCAGAGTGGGTGGGCGGCCGTCACTCTTCGCCTACATCAAGCAGTTGTGGAAGCGCAGCGACTTCACGCTGACGCTGTCCCGGTACCGGATCCAGTCCGAGAATGAGCGCAATCGGCTCGGCATGCTCTGGGTCGTGCTGCGTCCGACGTTCTCGGCCCTCATCTACGGCACGATCTTCGGTGTGTTGCTCAGAGGCGCCGGAGTCCGGCCGGACGACTTCGTGCCGTTCGTCGTCATCGGTGTCTTCATGCTCGAGTTCTTCAACTCGTCGATGAACGGTGGCGCGAAGTCGATCATCTCGAACGCCTCTCTCGTCCAGTCCCTGCCGTTCCCGCGCATCGTCCTGCCGATCGCGACGGTCATGCAGAACCTGCTCAACTTCATGCCGACGATGGCGCTGATGGTCATCGTCGCGATGATCTACGGTGCCCGGCCGTCGTGGGAGTGGCTGCTCTTCATCCCGCTGATCATCCTCTTCTGGATCTTCAACCAGGGTGTCGCGTTCATCTTCGCCCGCGTCACCGTGCATTTCCGTGACCTCAGCCAGGTAACGCCGTTCATCTCGCGGATGATCTTCTACACCTCGGGTGTGTTCTTCTCCCTCAACGACATGATCCAGCGCCTCGGCAAGCCGGAGTTGCAGCCGCTGGCGGACTGGCATCCGCTCAACGAGGTGCTCTCGATCTCGCGCGGCATCCTCATGAACGGCTATGAGATCCCGTATGAGTACTTCGGGTACTTCGCCGTCTGGGCCTTCGGGATCTTCGCATTCGGCTTCGTCTTCTTCTGGCAGGCCGAGGAAAGGTACGGTCGCGATGAGTGAGGCAGAGAAGGTCCACACCGAGGTGACCGAGACAACGCCTCCGGTCGTCATCGCCGACGACGTGCACGTCATCTACAAGACACTGGCGACGGGCAAGAAGCTCAAGCTCGGCGGTGCCGGCGGCATGCTGCAGAAGACCCGCGGCCTGCGTGAGGTGCATGCGCTCAAGGGCGTGAGCTTCGTGGCGCATGCGAATGAGTCGATCGGCGTCATCGGCAGCAACGGTTCGGGCAAGTCGACGCTCATGCGGGCGATCACCGGGTTGACCCCGACCTCGCAGGGAGCGGTGTATGCGAGTGCGCGGCCGAACCTCCTCGGCGTGGGTGCGGCGCTGATCCCGGATCTCTCGGGTGGACGCAACATCATCCTCGGCGGGCTGGCTCTGGGGCTGACCCGGGCGCAGGTCGAGGAGAAGTTCGATGACATCGTCGACTTCACCGGTCTGGGTGACTTCATCGACATGCCGATGCGCACGTACTCCTCGGGCATGTCGCAGCGGTTGAAGTTCGCGATCGCCACCGCGGTCCAGCATGAGATCCTCATCGTCGATGAGGCGCTGGCGGTGGGCGATAAGAAGTTCCAGCAGCGCAGCGAGGGGCGGATCCGTGAGATCCGGGAGAACGCGGGAACGGTGTTCCTCGTCTCGCACTCGATGCGGTCGATCAAGGACACGTGCAATCGCACGCTGTGGATCGAGAAGGGCGTGCTCAAGGCCGACGGCCCCACCGACGACGTCGTCAAGGAGTACGAGTCGTATAAGTAGGGGAGTGGTCGTGGGCTCTTTGCTCGCTGATGGCTGAAACGTGAATGTGCTGTGAGCGCCCGGTTTCCAGGGCGCCCACTACTTAGTTCAGTCAGGTCGACACGGTGCCTAGTTCCACACGCCTCGGGTGTCGTGGACGATCTTCTGCGCGAGCAGGGAGCGGTCGATGCGGGCGAACTCGTTGTGAACGACGAGGGGGACGATATCGGCCTCCTTGACCGCCTCGTTGAGCTCAGTCAGGGTGGCGTTTTCGCGTGCGGTGAGATCGGACGGCAGCTGATCGATGTTCGGCTCAACCGCCATGATCGTGGCCTCGGGCAAGTCATCGGAGAGCTGATTAACGATCTGCCGTGCGGGGCTCTCGCGCGGGTCGTCGATGTTCGGCTCGAACGCCAGACCGAGTGCGGCGATGCGTACGTCCGTGATCCGCTTTGCCTGCGCCAGTGGCTTGTCGAGGACGAGCTGCGGCTTCGAATCACTGACCGCACGTGCTCTGTCCGAAACCAACTAAAACACTCTCTATGAAACACGACAATTGAAAGTCGACCTCTATCCGTGCAGCGACTCGCCGAGACCGGAGATCACCGACCTGCACTCTCGTTTACGAAGAGCCGCCAATCCTTCCACACCTCCAGCATCGGCATCTCCTTCGAGGCCACCGACCTCGCCGACCCGCGCCTTGACCCGGCGGCGTCCAACCTCGACGACCTGCTCAACTCGCTCGGCAGCCCCGCCCCGCGGTTCGGCGGCAATGGTCTCGATCGGCGCACGTTCTGGACATCGTCGGGGGAGACCCCTCAGGAAGCGAAACAGGTCGCCGACACGCCCGACGATCTCAGACGGCTGAAGAAGCGGCTCGACGCCACCGGTTCGACGGTGACGATCGGCATCCCAGTCGGCACCTACGACCCCAACTGGGGGGGGCCGACATGGCAGCGAATGCCGTCGACATCCTCGGCGACTCCCTGTTCGGGCTCGCCATCGGCAACGAACCCAACGGCTACACCGTCAAAGACGTGCCCAACGGAGCCGTCCGCGGCGACGGCTGGAACAGGGCTGAGTACGTCAAACAGCTCGAGGCCCACGCCGACGCCATCCACGCGAAACGACCCGACGCTCCCATCATCGGGCCCGACGCCTACGACCGTGCCTGGATGGACGCCTTCCTCGGCTCCGATGTCGACAACAAGACGGCACTCTCCCAGCACTGTTACCAGCTCTACGACTGCGACGCCACCCAGGTGCCCGGCCGCGGACCGCAGGCTGAGAACCTCGTCGACCCCTCCGCCAAGGCGGCCGCGAAGGAGAACATCGGCATCGGCAAAGCCAAAGCGGACGCCGCCGGCCTACCGTTGTGGCTCGAGGAGACCGGGCCGACGAGCTGTGGGGGCACGGACGACACCTCCCTTACGAACGCGATGTCCCTGTGGACCGCCGACTTCACGCTCTACGCTGCCTCACTCGGAGTTCAACGTCTCGCCATGCACTCGATGCTCGAGGCCTGCAACGGTGGAGCTCCGATGTCGCTGGTCTGCGACCCCGCCGGCCGCGGCACCGCCTCGTCGACCCTCCAGGGCCGCCCGCACTTCGCCGCGCTGCGCCTCCTCGTGCCCAGCATCGGCGGCACCTTCACCAAGACCACAGTGACCGGCGGCGGGAACATGAGCGCCTACACCGTGACGAAGAACGACGGGACGACCCTGGTCACGACGATCATCAACGCCAACGATGCCGCAGCCTCAGGTGGCAACCCCGTCACCCTCGAGATCCCCGAGGGCTTCTCCGTCGACAAAGCCACCCAGATCTACGGGCCCTCGAACGACGCGAAGAACGCCACGCAGGTCATCCCTGCGAACCCGTTACCAGAGAGCGTTCCCTACAGCGGACCGGCACCGACCGCCTCAGAGGCCGCCGATGACAACGACCTGCGGATCGATCTCGCCGGAAGCTCGGCGACCGTCTTCATCATGAGCAAGAACTGAAGCGCGCCGGCGTCTGGGCCGGTGCCAAGCCAGGACCGAGCCGCGGTGGACGACCTCAGTACCCGAGGGACGCGACGTAGCGGAGGAACTCCTTGAGATCCTCCCCGGCCAGCGCCTGACGCAGAGCCGGCAGCGCCTCGGCGTCGAAGGTCACCCGCACCGTGCCGTCGTCGACCCGCTGGGACTTCGCCGGCACCGTGACCGCAATGACGTCGTCCTGCGGGATCTGCCGGATGACATTCGCAAGCTTCCCCAACTCGATCGTCGTCAGCCCCGCATCCGTACGCACTCCCGCCGCTACCGCGCCGAGGACCGCCGTGAGCTTCGCCGGATCCTTCGCCAGACCGCCCTGCCGCAGCGCCTGCACGAGGGCGCGCAGCAGTGCGCGCTGATTGCGGGTGCGCGTCTGTCCCGGATCGTCGACGGCATCGGCGGCAGCGAACGTCACCGCCGCGGCACCGTCGAGCGAGTTGGTGCCCTCGACGAATGCGATTCCGCCGGACTCGAAGGCCGTGCGACTATAGACCGCCACCGGTCCGATGACGTCGATGACGTTGCCGAGCGCATCGGCGGAGAGCTCGATGATGTTATCGACGCGGATGCCGAGCACTTCCTCGGCAATCGCGACGAACACCGGCCACCCGCCCTCGTCGACGAGACTGCCGAGGCTGCGACCCGCCTCGATCTCGACGGAGGGATTGAGCACGAGGAACGCCGCGGTATCCCCGCTCGCGGGCACATGGATGAGCGCGAAGAGGTCGCGCAGGCTCGATGTGGCACCGCCTGCCTCGGACGACGGCGAGCCGGTCGCTGCCGCACCGGCCGAGGTCGTGATGCGCAGGGCAAGCATCCGCGCATCGCCGGCGGCGGGTCGGATGTCCGCGGGCAGGAACGCCTGGTCCTCGGCGAGCTTGCGCGAAGGATCGTCGAACTGCGACCGAGCCCGGTTGACGTCCCCCAGTGACCCCAGGGCCGATGCCACCGTTTTGAGCTTGACCATCGTCGTTCCCTTCCCGGAGCGCTGTGCAGTGTGTTCGAGCGTGCCGCGTCCCCGGCCATCGCAACCATCGCAGTGACAGTGGGTGACCGGACAGTGACCTCGACCGGCCGCACTGCCGGCCGACATCGTGTCTGTCACGACTGCGGGGGGAGGGGCTGGTGAGGGGCTCACTGACGCATCTCAAACTCTAGCCGCAACGACAGGACAAGTGGAGCGAGAACCACGGGGCGGACGCACATTCGTGCCCCCGTCCCGTGGATGGTGCCGACCGTTCAATCGGCCGTCATATCGTGGTCACGTCCGCGACAGTGCTGTCGCGGATTCCCCCGAGGTCGCCCCCACGGAGGTGTCCGACCCTGCTGGCGTCCCCGCCGAGGTGGTCGCGCCGGCCGAAGTCGTGACCCCAGCCCCCGCCTCGGCGGCGTCCGCAGACGCCCCCGTAGACTCTCCGTCAGTCTCACCCGCACCCCCGTGCGCCTCCGGGTCGAGGCTGAGTTCGTCGAACGGGCTCGACCCATCGAGTGCCGCGCGGGCCTGGCCGAGGTCGATCTCCTTCGTCCACGTGCCGATGAGCAGGGTGGCCACCGCGTTGCCGGTGAAGTTCGTCAGCGCACGGGCCTCGGACATGAACTTGTCGATGCCGACGATGACGCCCATGCCGTCGAGCAGCTCGGGCCGGTGCGCCTGCAGGCCCGCGGCCAGGGTGGCCAGACCCGCACCGGTGACGCCGGCGGCACCCTTCGAGGCGATGATCATGAAGACGAGCAGCGAGATCTGCTGGCCCAGGTCCATCGGCATTCCCATCGCGCTGGAGACGAAGAGCGCGGCCATCGTCAGGTAGATCGCCGTGCCGTCGAGGTTGAACGAGTACCCGGTGGGCACGGTGATGCCGACGACGGGCTTCGAGACCCCGGCGTGCTCCATCTTCGCCAGCAGCCGCGGCAGCGCCGACTCCGAGGACGAGGTGGAGAAGATGAGCAGGTACTCCCGGGCGAGGTACTTCATGAGGCGGAAGATGTTGAGCCCGGTGACGATCTTGAGCAGACCGCCGAGGACGATGACGATGAAGAGGGCACACGTGAGGTAGAAGGCACCCATGAGCACGGCCATCGACCCGATCGCCGCCCACCCAGTGGCGCCGACGACCGCGGCGATCGCCCCGAACGCACCGACGGGGGCGGCCCACATGATCATCATCATGAGCTTGAAGACGACAGCCTGGACGTTGCGGATGCCGGTGAGCACCGGTTCCCCGGCCTTGCCCATCGACTGGAGAGCGAACCCGACGAGGAGGGCGAGGACGAGGGTGGGCAGGACGGGGATGTCGCCGGGGATGAGGCTGAGCAGGAACACGACGGTCGCATTGTCATCGCCGCCGCCGGCCGCCTCGTAGGGCTTGAGCTGGAGTCCCGTGCCGGGGTGGATGATGTTGCCGACGACGAGGCCGATGATGAGCGCAAGCGTGGCCATGCAGAGGAAGTAGAGCATCGCGAGCCCGCCGACCTTGCCGACGGTCGCGGCCTTCGCGACCGAACCGACGCCGAGGACGATCGTGCAGAAGATGATCGGGGCGATGATCATCTTGATGAGCGCGATGAACGCGGTGCCCAGGGGCTTGAGCGCGATGCCGAGTTCGGGGGCGACGAGTCCGATCGTTGCTCCCGAGACCACGGCGATGATGACCATGATGTAGAGCCAGTGGGTGCGGTCCTTCTTCTTCGCCGGTCGGGTCTGACCGGTGACCGCGGGTGTGCTGGTGGTAGGCGACATTGCCCCTCCTCGTTGAGCGTCGATGATCCGGCTGCGCGCCGGTCGAAGTGCCCACTCAGAATGACAAGGATCACACGTCCTGTCGTGGTTGCGTTCATAGTGTTCACAGCCGGCCGTGGGCGTCTTCCCGGCACTCACCGAGGCGGGGAGTCGTGCGAAGCTTGTCCGTGTGAGGACAACGACGACGCCCCTGACCGGCCGCACCCGCACGCGGCATGTGCCGTTGGCGCGTCGCCTCTTCCTCCTCCAGCTCGTCCTCATCGTCGCGGTCTGCGCCGTCCTCAGCGTCACCAGCTACCTCTCGGCCCGGGATTCCGCGCGTGATGCCGCCGCCGACCGTGTCCTCAGCATCGCCGAGACCCTGGCCCACGATCCCTTCGTCGCCGAGGCGGTCGCCGGCCCCGACCCGTCCGCTGCACTCCAGCCCTACGCGCAGACCGTCATCGACACCGCCGAGGTGGACTTCGTCACGATCATGGACGCCGACCGCACCCGCTACACCCACCCCGACCCGACCGAGATCGGCAAGCCCTACATCGGCAGCATCGGCACGGCGCTGACCGGGCAGAGCGAGGTCGAGGAGTACGCCGGGACCCTCGGTCCCTCGGTGCGGGCGATCGCGCCGATCATGGACGCATCCGGCGAGGTCACCGCGATGGTCGCCGTCGGCGTCACCCTCGAGACGATCTCGCTCACCCACGCTGCAGCGCTGCCGCAGATCCTCATCGTCGCCGCCGTCGCGATCGCCCTCGGCGGGCTCGGCGCGTGGATCCTCAGCCGCTACCTCAAGCGCGTCACTCTGGGCTACGGTCCCGAACAGCTCAAACGGCTCTTCGCCTTCTACGACTCCGCCCCCATTCGCTGCGCGAGGGTCTCATCCTCGTCGACGACCGGGCCCGACTCGTCCTCTACAACGACGAGGCGGCGGCCCTGCTCGACCTGCCCCGTCCCGCTGACGGTGAGCCGGTTCCCCTCACCGAGGTGGCCCTGCCCGCCTCGATCCGCGCCCTCCTGACCTCGGGGCGGGTCGCCGTCGACGAAACCCACCTCACCGCCGACCGTGTCCTCGTCATCAGCCAGAAGGCCGCGGCCGGGCCCGAGGCGCGAGCCGCCGGGCAGGAGGGCGCCGAGGCGTCCGGCACCGTCGTCACGCTGCGCGACCGCACGGACTTCGAGGAGCTCTCCGGGGAGCTTGCGACGATGCGCACGCTCTCCGAGGCGCTGCGCGCCCAGACCCATGAGCACGCGAACCGGCTGCACACGGTCTCCAACCTCATCGAACTCGGCCGCATCGACGATGCCCTGGAGTTCGCCGTCCGCGACGAACAGGAATCCCAACGGCTCACCGACACCTTCGTCGACTCCCTCGACGAACCCTTCATCACGGCACTGATGATCGGCAAGGCCGCGCAGGCCCACGAGCGCGGCATCGAACTCACCGTCACCGCGACAGGGGAGCTGCCGCCCGGCAGCCTCGACGCCCGCGACCTCGTCACGGTCGCCGGCAACCTCCTCGACAACGCCCTCGACGCGGCCGCCGACTCTCCGGACCGGCACGTGTGGGCGGACTTCGTCGCCGCCGACGGGGAACTGCTCATCACCATCGCCGACTCGGGCACCGGGATCGACCCGGCGGACATCGACACGATCTTCCGACTCGGCACCACGGAGAAGACGGCGCCGGTGGACGCGGGCGGGCGCGGATTCGGGCTTGCGCTCGTCCGCCAGGCCGTCGCCCGCCTCGGCGGGGATCTGCGCATCGAATCCGACGGCGGGGCGATCTTCACGGTGACGCTGCCGCTGGCGGCGGACACTCGGAGAGGTGGGGACGCAGATGACGAATGAGCCGAAATCGACCGAACCCGAACTGCGCGTCCTCATCGTCGAGGACGATCCGCTCACGGCGGAGGCGCATGCGGACTTCGTCCGGCGGGTCCCCGGTTTCACGGTCGCGGGAATCAGCCTCGGCGGGGTCGAGGCGCTCACCCGGTTCGATGCACTCACCGCATCGGGGGAACCTGCGGACATCGTGCTGCTCGACATGAACCTCGTCGATGCGCACGGACTCGATGTCGCCAAGCGGATGAACAGCCGGAACACAGGGGTGGACATCATCGCGATCACCGCGGTGCGGCATCTGCCGGTCATCCGCTCGGCGATCTCGGTGGGGATCACGCAGTACCTCATCAAACCCTTCGCGTTCGCCGCGTTCCGGGAGAAGCTGGAGAACCAGCGGGCGTTCCGGCAGGGGCTGAGCGGGGGAGGGGAGCTCGCGACGCAGGAGTCCGTCGACAGTGCGCTGAGCGCACTCCGCTCGGTCGCCCCGGGACGTCTGCCCAAAGGACTCATCGCCGAAACGCTCGATGCGGTCTCGGAGGCGGTGCGATCAGCGGGGGAGCCGGTGTCGGCGACCGAGGTGGCCCGGCAGCTCGATCTCTCCCGGGTCACGGTCCGCCGCTACCTCGAACACCTCGTGACGACGAGGCAGGCGGTCAAGCAGCCTCGGCACGGGACGCCGGGCCGGCCCGAGTACGAGTACCGCTGGGCGTGAGAGTGGCGGGTGTTGGTCGGTGGTGGAGGTTCGGGTGGGAAACGGTGCTCGGTCCGGCTCAGCGCTGTGCGCTCATCGAGGGCACTGCCCCCGATACCTCCGCTTCCGGCGTTGCAGGCGCGCCCGCCTCTGCTTCCGGCGGGACTGTCAGCGCCGCCGGGCTCACAGACTCGAGGTCGTCGAGGAACCGCGTCGCCCACGCACACAGGCTGCGATCGGCCACCGTGGCGGCCATCGCCTCGATCCGGGTGTGCGCCCCGCCGGACTCCATCCGCACCGCCCGGGTGATCGCGGCCCCGAGCGCATCCCGGTCATGGGGGTTGACGATGAGCGCCTCGGTGAGCTCATCCGCGGCACCGGCGAACTCCGAGAGCACGAGCACCCCGCCCCGTCCGCGCCGGGCAGCGACGTACTCCTTCGCGACGAGGTTCATGCCGTCGCGCAGCGAGGTCGCCAAGAGCACATCGGCGGCGAGGTACCACGCGACGACGGACTCGAACGGATAGTCGCGGTGGAGGTAGTGGATGCTCGCCCCGCCCAGGCCCGCGAACTTCCCGTTGATCCGACCGACCGTGCGCTCCACCTCGGCGCGCAGATCCCGATAGGCGGGGATCGCCTCCCGGGAGGGCACGGCGATCTGCACGAGCCGGGTCGTGACCGGGTCGAGGGCCCCGGTGTCGAAGAGCTCCTCGACGGCGAGCAGTCGCTCGAGGATCCCCTTCGTGTGATCGAGGCGGTCGATGCCGAGCAGCACGGTCTGCGGATCGCCGAGGTCGGCGCGGATCCGCTCCGGCTCGTCCTGCCTCTCCGCGTCCCTGGCCAGGGCCGTGATGTGCGCGGAGTCGACGGAGACCGGATACGCCTCGACGATCCTGCCCTCGGCCCGCGGATCGATGCCGAGGAGACGGATGCATGCGGCGGTGAAGTTCTCGACATCGGCCCGGCGTTGGAAGCCGATGACGTCGGCGCCGAGGAGACCGGAGAGCACCTCGGCGCGCCACGGCAGCTGTGCGAAGAGTCCGACGGGTGGGAACGGGATGTGGCAGAAGAACCCGATCCTCACATCCGGGCGCAGCCGGCGGACCATCTGCGGCACGAGCTGCAGCTGATAGTCATGCACCCACACCCGTGCTCCGGGCGCGGCCGAGGCAGCCACCGCCTCGGCGAACCGACGATTGACCTGTTGGTGGGACTCCCACCACGAGCGTGAGAACCGCGGGGCGATGACGTTGTCGTGATAGAGCGGCCAGATCGTGCTGTTGGCGAAGCCCTCGTAATGGGCGGTGACCTCCGCAGCGCTCAGGCGCACGGGGATGAGCGTCATGCCGGCGTGCTCACCGGGATCCGTGTCGTCGTCGGCGATCCCGGACCAGCCGATCCATCCTGCGCTGTGCCGCGTGGCGACGGGCGCGAGGGTGGCGACGAGGCCGCCGGGGGAGGCGCGCCAGGCATCGGCGGCACGCCGGCAGGGCAGTCTGTTGGCGACGACGAGGAAGGAGTGTCGTCCGGTCTGTGGGGACATGATGAACTCTCCGGGGCAGCCGGGCGGCTGCCGCGACTCTCGGGGCGGAGCGCGCCGGTCGGCGTCGCTCGTTCGCGACGAGAGTACCCCCGCTACTTTACGCCGTAAAGATCGAAAAATGAACCCCGGGTGACCTCCTGATGACGTGGCGCCGATCGGTGCTTTACTCCGTACTTTGGATATTTCCCGATAAAGGTCTTACAGTGTAAGCAATTGAGGAGCGGGACTCCCTCTCCTCGATCACCCGGGCCGGATTCACGGTCCGGGCAGTGGACAACGAAAGCAGAGTCTCATGGGTTTCATCGCCTACCTCATCCTCGGTCTCATCGCCGGTGCCATCGCCAAGGCCATCCTGCCCGGCCGTCAGGGCGGCGGATGGATCGCCACCCTCGTCCTCGGTGTCATCGGCGCCGTCGTCGGCGGCTGGCTCGGCGGACTGATCTTCGGCGCCCAGATGGACGCCTTCTTCTCGCTCTCGACCTGGCTGTGCGCCATCGGCGGTTCGCTCATCGTCCTCGTCATCTGGGGACTGATCACCGGCCGTTCGCGCGCTGCCAAGGCGTGAGCCGCTGACCTGTGATCACTTCGTCGCAGGTCATGTCGGCGGGCGTGTTCGGTGCACTAAACTGGGCAGAGAACGCGCCCGCCGCTGACGTCGGTCCAGCGGTCCGGGCACGATCGAGTACCTCGCGACAGATCGGGGCTGGGCAGGACGGCGCCTGCCCGACTCGGATCAGTGATTCCAGGAGTGACCATGGCCCGCCAGCGTTTGCGCCAAGAGGACATTGTTCGGGCAGCGATTGCCTTCATCGATGAATTCGGCGTCCAATCGCTGTCCATGCGCAGATTGGGGATGTCGCTCGAGGTGGAGGCAATGGCCCTGTACAACTATGTGTCGGGACGGGAAGAACTCGTCTCGCTGGCCGTCGACGAACTCATCGACGACCTCTTCGACGACGAGCTGATGCAGGAGCAGCCGGCGTCATGGGAGGCGTTCGTGAGATTCGTGGCCAATGCGATGCGCGATCTCGCGCTCAGCCATCCGCGGATGTTCCCGCTCATGATCACCCAACCGCCTGAGGCGCCCTGGCTGCGCCCGCCCCTGCGCAGCGTGCGCTGGGTCGATTACTTCCTCACCACCCTGCAGGACTACGGGTTCTCCGATGACCGTGTCGTCGACGCCTACAAGGCGTTCACGAGCTTCCTGCTCGGCCACCTCGTCCTCGAGGTCTCCGCACTCGGCATCGACATCGCCTCGGAGATCGACGACGACGCCGGCGGCGGGGAGAGCGAAGGACTCGGGGGCTACCCGACGCTGCGCCGCCTGCAGACCATGCTCGCCGAGGACCATTCGGACCGCGAGTTCGACGACGGCCTCGACGACCTCATCGAACGCATCCGCGCGACCAAGGACGCCTGAAGCCCAGGCGTTCGGCCGCTTCCATCGACCCCGATCCCGGGGTCATCCATCAGCAGGGCCCCGATCCCAGGGTCGCCGCGGCGACCCTTGATCTCGGCCGACCTCGCCGTTCCAGCGACCCCGCTCCGGCGACCCCGCACCGCTGCCGACCGCACCGCTGCCGACCGCACGATCATGTCGATCGAAGGGACGAGTCCCGTCATGCACACACCCATCGTCGGAACCCTGACCGAACCGGCCAAGCCCTGGTACCGCCACGGCACCGACTCCCCCTACGAGGAGGAGTTCCTCCGTCTCGTCACCAGCGATGCCCCGTTGGCCCGGAGATTGGGCGCGCTCACCCGGTTCTGGCATCTGACCGGTTCCTCCTCCCAGCTCAAACAGTGGGACGCTCTGGCCGCGATCGCCTCGGCGGACCTCGCCGTGGCCCGGATGCTCGAACCCCACCTCGACGCGCTGACCATCCTCGCCGAGGCGGGTGCCGGGGAGCCGGCCCCGGAATCCACCTGGGGCGTCTTCGCCGCCGAAGTGCCCACCTCCCGGGTCGACGCCGTGCCCGCGCCCGACGGCGTCCTCTCCCTGACGGGGGAGAAGGCGTGGTGCTCCCTGGCCGGGGAGCTGACCAATGCCATCGTCACCGTCCGCCTCGGCGAGGAACGCCAGGCCGTGGCCGTCGACCTCACCCATCCCAGCGTCCGCCCTCTCCCGGTGGACTGGCCCGCCCGCGGGCTCAATGAGATCCCCAGCGGAGCGATCGTCTTCGCGGGCACCCCGGCCACCCCGATCGGCCCACCCGGCTGGTATCTGCAGCGTCCGAGTTTCGCGTGGGGCGGCATCCGCGTCGCCGCCTGCTGGTACGGCGGGGCGCTGGGACTGGCCCGCAACGCCGCCCACCGGCACTTCGCGAGGCCCGGTGCCTCACCGCTGGGGGCGATGACGCTCGGGCAGATCGACACGGAGATCACGACGATCCGCTCCGCTCTCGCCCACGCGGCCCGGCTCGCCGGCGGCGGAGACGTCGACGGCCGCGACGACTCGTGGACTCAGGCCCTGCGGGTGCGCACGATCGTCTATCGGGCCGTCCAACGCATCCAGCAGCTCAGCCGTGAGCTCGCGGGTCCCGCTGCCCTGACCGGCGACGCTGAGTTCGCGAAGGCCGACGCCGACCTCACCGTCTACATCAGCCAGCATCACGGCCCCCGTGACGAAGCCTCCCTCGGCGAAGCGATCATCGCCGACGCCGCCCGGTCATGACGTTCTCCCACCTTGAAGCGGGCACCGCGGAGGACGAGTGGCGCTGGGCCGGTGTGCAGGGCCTTCCCGAGCTGCGCCTCGAGACACCGACCGAGGCTCACGTCGTCGTCCTCCTTGCCCATCCCGATGACGAGGCGCTCGGCTGCCCGGCCCTGCTCGCCCGCCTCGGCGCGGCCGGGCACTCGGTGAGAGTCCTCCTCTTCACGGCAGGCGAGCACTCCCATCCGCACTCCTCGACGCACTCGCCGGAGCGTCTGCGCACGATCCGACTCGCGGAGTTCGACTCCGCCCTCACCGCGCTGGGAGGAGAGGTGACGTATGAGTTCCTCGACCTCGGCGACGGCGCCCTGCCGCACCGGGGTGAGGAGATCCTCGCCGAGGTGGAGGCCGCGACCGCGGATCTGCCGGGTCCGCTCACCCTCGTGGCACCGTACAGCGGCGACGGGCACGGCGATCACGAAGCCCTCGGCGCTGCAGCCCTGAAGGTCGGGCGCCGGCGGCAGGCGACGGTCGTCGAGTTCCCGATCTGGTACTGGCACTGGGCGACGCCCGAGGACCGGGCGTGGCGGACGTGGGAGTTCCTGCCCGACCCTGCGGGGTTGGACCGGGAAGCACTGTGGGCGCTCTACCGCTCGCAGACCGCGCCGCTGTCCGAGCGTGCCGGGGATGAGGCGATCCTCCCGCCGAGCCTCCTCGATCACTTCAGGCGCGGGGGAGACACGGTCGCCGTCACGCGATTCGGCGACGCCGCGGCGGAGCGTCCGGCCGCGGAGACGGGGGGCGCGGCCGATGGACACGAGCACACCGCCGCTGAGCTTGCGGCCGGAACCACGGCGCATGATGCCCGGACCGCCGAGGCGGTGTTCGACCGCGTGCACAGCCAGCGGCCCGACCCCTGGAGCGTGCGCACCTCGGACTACGAGATCGCCAAACGCCGGGCGCTCATCGCCGCGCTTCCACCCGGACCGTACGCGCATATCCTCGAGATCGGGTGCTCGATCGGGGAGCTCAGCCGCGCCCTCGCGACCGTCGGGGACCGAGTCACCGCCGTCGATGCGAGTTCGGAGGCCCTGGCCCTGGCGCGCGGCCGCCACGGCGGCACCGGCATCGACTTCGTCCACGGAACGATCCCCGGCATGTGGCCGGAGGGACGGTTCGACTGCGTCGTGCTCTCCGAGACCGGGTACTACCTCTCCCCGGAACAGCTCGAGGAGACGCTCGATCGCATCGAGGCGAGCATCCGAGACGAGTTCGTCCTCGTCCTCTGCCATTGGACCGGGACGATCGAGGACTGGCCGCTCGACGCCGAAGCCGTCCATGCCGCCTGTCTCGCCCGCTGGCCCGACGCGCTCCGCCTCCATCACAGCGAGGGCGACTACCGGCTCGACGTCCTCCGTGTCTCCCGCCCCGCGGCCTCGCATTCAGCCCATGAGGGAGCAGAGCGGAGCCTGCGGTGATCGACCACCTCATCGCCATCGTTCCCGCGCACAACGAGGAAGCGGAGATCATCGGCTGCCTCACCGCCCTCGTCGCCGCCGCCGAACACGCACAGACGGGCGAGCCGGCGCAGGCCGACGAGCAGGCGCAGGCCGGTAAGGCGGGCTCGGGCGCGGTCACCAGCCGGCCGCCTGCGGTGAGGATCGTCGCGATCGCCGACGACTGCTCCGACTCCACCGCCGGCCTCATCCGCGGCTTCGCCGCCAGACACCCACTCGTCACCCCCATGGTCGTGCCCTTCGGCAACGTCGGGCGGGCCAGAGACGCCGCCGCCCATGCGGCGCTGAGGACGATCGCCGAGGCGGATCCCGGGGCGCTCGCCGCCACCTGGCTCGCCTTCACCGACGCCGATAGCCGCGTCCCGGTCAACTGGCTCACCGCGCACCGCGATCACGCCCTCCGCGGCGCGGACTGCGTCGTCGGCACGGTCGAACCGCGCCGAACCCCCGGCACAGGGGCACTCGTCGATGCCTGGTTCGCCGGCCACAGCCTCGGCGAGGGACACGAGCATGTCTTCGGTGCCAATCTCGGGATCCGGGGGTCGCTGTTCACCCGCATCGGCGGGTGCCCGCCGCTGCGCCTCGGCGAGGATGCGGCGCTCGTCGCCGCAGCAGCGGAGGCCGGCGGGACGATCCACCGCACAGACGACTGCCGGGTGGTCACCTCGGCGAGGATGCACGGCCGTTGCCACGGAGGATTCAGCGCCTACCTGCGCGGGCTCGTGGCCGAGTCGGGCTCCGACCGCCTCGGCGAGGACCCGGTCGACGACCTTCGCACCGGATGAGAACCGGCGCGCCTTCGAATCGACTGAGCATCGACTCTGACCGGGATTGGTACACTGGAGGGGAACTTGATGTTTCAAGAACTCATGCACCGCAGACCGAATTGGGAGTGAAGCCGCACGTGGGAACCGCCGCGGAACTGGGGTCGTCGTCCGACGACCCCGGCGATTGTTGCAGTTGTGCCCTGAGCGCGCATCGACGCGCTGAACCGATCTCGACCCGGCTGGGGGTGAGCACCCCATGGGGTCTGCCCTCCTGATGCTCGCCGTCGGCATCGTCGTCGTCCTGGCCATCATCGCCGTCAACGGCTACTTCGTCGCGCAGGAGTTCGCGTACATGTCCGTCGACCGGGCGCGGTTGGCCGCCCGCGCGGAGACCGGGGATCCTGCGGCGAAACGCGCGCTCGCCGTCACCCGCCGCACCTCCTTCATGCTCTCGGGCGCGCAGCTCGGCATCACCGTCACCGGCCTCCTCGTCGGCTACGTCGCCGAACCGATGATCGGGCAGTCCCTCGGCCAGCTCCTCGGCGGACTCGACATTCCGGCCGCGGTCACCGTCGCCGTGACCACCGTCGGTGTCCTGCTGGCCGCGACGATCGTGCAGATGATCTTCGGTGAGCTCTACCCGAAGAACCTCGCGATCGCCGCCCCCGAACCGCTCGCGCTCGCCCTGGCCCGGTCGACGCAGATCTACCTCGCCGTCTTCGGCTGGCTCATCGCGATCTTCGACGTCGCCGCGAACCTATTCCTCAAGCTCCTGCGCGTCGAACCCGTCCACGACGTCGATTCGAGCGTCTCCGCCGACGAACTCCGCCGCGTCATCGACGAATCCCGCCAGACCGGAGACCTGCCCGAAGACCTCTCCCTGCTCATCGACCGGGTCATCGAGTTCCCGAACGCCGACGTCGAGCACGCCATGATCCCCGGATCACGCGTGGCCACCGTCGGCCAGGACGCGACCCTCGGGCAGCTGCGCGAGCTCATGGCCCACGCCCACAGTCGATATCCGGTTCTCGACGAGACCGCAGCCCCGGTTGGCGTCGTCGAACTCGTCGATCTGCTGCGCACGAGCCAGCCGATGAGCGCCCCGGTGACGACGATCATGCGCAGCCCCGTCGTCGTCCCCACCCTCATGGCGCTGCCCGATGCGCTCGAGGAGATGAGCCGCGGCGATTCGCAGCTGGCCTGCGTCATCGACGAGTACGGCGACCTCGCCGGCATCCTCACGACCGAGGACGTCGCCGAGGAGCTCGTCGGGGAGATCACCGACGAACACGACGACGACCGCCCGACCGAGATGGTCGAAGAGGCCCCGCTCACGTGGCTGGCCGACGGCGGCATGCCGCTCGACGAGGTCAGGCGCATCGTCGGCTTCGACCTGCCCGAAGGGGATTTCGAAACCCTCGCGGGGCTCGTCATCGCGACGATCGGCGGGTTCGCCGAGGTGGGCGACCGGATCGCGGTCCCCGTTCTCGCCGAGGCCTCCGACCTCCTCGCCGACGATCCTGTGCGCCGTGAACTCGACGTCGAGGTCCTCACCGTCGACCGGCATGTGCCCGGAGAGATGCGTGTGACCCTCGTGGAGACGGTCGACGGAGACGATGCCGACGATGAAGGGAGCGCATCATGACCGAATCGCCTCTCTTCGTCGCGGTTGCCACCGTGCTCCTCATCGTGCTCAGCGCCTTCTTCGTCATCATCGAGTTCTCCCTGCTCGCAGCCCGTCGCCACCGCCTCGAAGAGCAGGCGCCGACGAGTGTGAGCGCGCGGGCGGCCCTGCGCGGGATGAACGAGCTGACGATCATGCTCGCCGTCGCCCAGTTCGGCATCACGATCTGCACCTTTGCCCTCGGTGCGATCACGAAACCCGCGGTCGACGCGTGGCTGACCCCGGCGTTGAGCGACCTCGGCGCTCCGTTCTGGCTCGCCGATGTCGCCGCGTTCGTCCTCTCGCTCCTCTTCGTCACCTTCCTCCACCTCGTCATCGGCGAGATGGCGCCGAAGTCGTGGGCGATCGCCCACCCGGAGCTCGCGGCGACGATCATCGCCGTGCCCGCCCGGGCGCTCGCGTGGGTGCTGCGACCCCTGCTCGTGTGGGTCAACGCGATCGCCAACCGGCTCGTCACCGCCAGCGGCCACACCCCGGCTGAGAGCCGGGCCCTGGGCGGTCAGGACATCGACACGATCCGGCAGCTCGTCGAGCATTCGGCGGCGGCCGGCGAACTCGACGACTCATACCGGGATCAGCTCGCTCACGTCTTCGAACTCCAGCGGATGAGCGTGGGCAGTCTGTTGCCGGTGCCTGCGGTGCCCCTGACCTCCGTGCCGGAGACGGCCGGGGCCGGACAGGTGCGCGATGCGGCGGCCGAGTCGGGGCACATGCGCATCCTCGTCGACCGGGCAGGTGCCCAGCCCGGTGTCGTCCATGTCCGCGACGTCCTCCTCCTGCCCGCCGACCATGGCATCGAGGAGGTCACGCGCGACTGCCTCGTCCTCGCAGCGGACCTTCCCGTCCATGAGGCGCTCACCCGGATGCGCGATGAGGCGGAACAGCTCGCCGTCGTCACGCGCGACGGGCAGATCGCGGGTGCCGTGACGCTCTCGGACATGCTGCGCCGGATCCTCCCCGACGGCGGTCGCATCACGCTCTGACGGGAGCCGACTGTCGGGGGAGGGGCGACTTCCCTGCCACCGGGAGTTCGCCCGGGCGGGGACAGGGGAGGCGTCGACGGCCCGGCGGGTTCGCGCGCTACTCGGCGTTCGCCTCGGCGAGGGATGCGTGTCTCATCGATGGGTTATGCTGACACGACGCACGGCCGACCCGATCAGTCCGTGCTCGCCACGGCGAGCCGGCCGTGCAGCGCGCGATCCTCCGACCCTCACCCGGGTCGGCGGGAAGCGCCCGAAGTCACCGTCCATCCCTCCGGCGACCGCACATCCGCCCGACCGCGTTCGCGGTCCGGCCCACGCTCCGACGGCCGCCGAGGTGCGCCGTTCACAACGACGAGGATCCACGATGACGACTCCGACCGCCGATGACAAGGGACAGGCTCAGGCCGCTGCCATCACCGAAGACGAGATCTTCGCCGGACATCACGGCGGGAAGCTCGCCGTCGAACTCACCCGCCCGCTCGAGACCCAGCGGGATCTCTCGATCGCCTACACCCCGGGCGTGGCCCGGGTGTGCACCGCCATCGCCGAGGAACCCGAGCGGGCGAAGACCCTGACCTGGACCGGCCGCCTCGTCGCAGTGTTCTCGGACGGTTCGGCGGTGCTCGGACTGGGCGACATCGGCGCGACCGCCTCGCTGCCGGTCATGGAGGGCAAGTGTGCGCTGTTCCGGCGCTTCGCCGGGCTCAACGCGATCCCCATCGTCATCGACACGAACGACGTCGATGAGATCGTCGAGACCATCGAGCGGATCGCCCCGACGTTCGGCGCGATCAACCTCGAGGACATCTCCGCGCCGAGGTGCTTCGAGATCGAGGACCGGGTCAAGGCCGCCCTCGACATCCCCGTCATGCACGATGACCAGCACGGCACGGCGATCGTCGTCCTTGCGGCCCTGATGAACGCCGCCCGCGTCGTCGGCAAGGACATCACGGATCTCACCGTCGTCATCTCCGGCTCGGGTGCCGCCGGTGTCGCGGTGACGAAGATCCTCCACGAGGCGGGGGTCTCCGACATCGTCGTCCTCGACTCGAAGGGCATCGTCGAATCCGGGCGCGATGACCTCACGCCGACGAAGAAGGCGATCGCGGCGAACTCGAATCCGCGCGGTCTGCGCGGGGATATGAAGACAGCTCTGGACGGGGCCGATGTCTTCATCGGGCTGTCCTCGGGCACGGTCGATCCGGAGCTGCTCGGGGCTATGGCCGATGACGCGATCATCTTCGCACTCTCCAATCCCAACCCCGAGGTGGCCCCCGACGTCGCCGCCCAGTATGCGACGGTCGTCGCCACCGGGCGCAGCGACTTCCCCAATCAGATCAACAACGTGCTCGCATTCCCCGGTGTCTTCCGTGGGGCACTCGACGCCGGTGCCACGTACATCACCGAGGAGATGAAGCTCGCGGCCGCGAGTGCGATCGCGGCCCTCGTCGGCGACAGGCTCGCCGCCGACTACATCGTTCCCGGGGCGCTCGACGAGCGGGTAGCGCCGGCCGTCGCGGCTGCGGTCGAGGCGGTCGCGCGGGGGTAGAGGCGCAGGCTTCCGTGGCGGTGAACCGTCGTGGGCTTCGGGCCTTCGGTCGGTGACGATGTCGCCGGGCGGAGGCCCGATGTCATGTTCGGAGGCTGGGTGCGGAGGAGTCTGCGTACGGTCGTTGCAGCGCCCTCGTTCACAGGCTTCTCTGATGATCGGTGAGCGTCGTGACTGCGGCGTGATCGCTCTACAGACGGTTTCGAGCTCCGTGGAAGATGAATTCTCGGTGTCGGTCATCGGCCGACGATGCACTCAATACAGGTGAAGTAGCAGGTGGAGGGATCGGCTCTACTGCAGGGAAGCGGCTGCTGGCGGCAGGATCGGTTGACAAGGCAGATGATCAGATGAGCCACAGGGAATCTTGTGAATGTTATGAATTCGTGACCTAGGCGCATGTTCCCGCGTAGTAGATTGTTCGTTGAACGTGCAACCAACCCTCGCGTGTCCAGACGCGGTTCGCACGTGACATCCCCAATATCCCCGTCCCCCAGATCAGAGGCATCCCCGAACCACCAGCACCACTTTCATTTGAGGATCAGTATGGCGTTCTCCAGGTCCATATTCTCCGCGAACCCCCGGCAGAACACCGGCGTCGCGTCGCGAATCCGTGCACTCGTGTGCGCGACGATCGTGCTCGCCTTGCTGCTGTCGATGACCGGAGTCCTCTCTCCCGCCTCCGCGGCACACGCTGCTGGGTCGAGCCTGGGCTCGGGGCCGTCTTCATCGGGGTCGTCGACCACGGAGCAGACAGAATCGCCTTCACCGAGCGAGTCGTCGCAGCCGAGCGAGGAATCTTCGGACTCCGGTCTCCAAGACAGCGGCGACGCCTCACACCCTGCGCCCGTACCGTCCACGTCCCCTGCGCCGACGAAATCAGAATCTGCCCCGGTGCCGACCCGGGTGGAACCACAGGCGACCATGTACTGCACGACAGGAAACGTGTACTCGGTGGCCAGCACTACCGCCAATGGAGTGGTCAGTGGTCAGCTCCGGCGGATCAGCGCGACAGGCGTGGTTGAGGATGTCGGCTCTCCCGTGCGAATCTCGACGCAATTCAACGGACTCGGAATCGGGTCGGGCGGTGATCCCATCTACGCCTACGACCGCACTCCGAACGCTCAGTCGTTGAGAATGTATGTGTTCGACCATTCGACCAACACCTGGACGGATACCGGACGCACCTACAACACAGCCACCACAACCACGGGTTCGTTCAACGGCAGTCTGATCGGCGGAGCAGTCGACCTGTCGACGGACCAGTATTACTTCGGCGGTTTCGTCAGCGGAGGCAACCAGTTCAAGATCTGGCGGTACAACCATTCGACGGGTGCCTTTACGTTCAAGGGCACGATCAACACCGCCGGGACGACAACAGGCAACGCCAACGGCGATTTCGCATTCGACAACGCAGGCAACCTCTTCATCGTTCGCAACCTGAATACTGAAACCAGGATCTTCAGTGTGACCAACGAAGCACTTGCAGCTGCAAACGGAGGTACGATCTCGTCGTCTGCCAGCGGTCCGCGTACGACCTCCGCCGGTATGAACGGCGTGGCATTCGACTCGGCGGGCAAAGCCTACATGGCGACTGGCACAACCCTCTACTCCTACGACATGCCGGGGTTCACCAACGAGGATCCGGTGACAAGTACGCTCGGCACAAGCACAGATCTTGCCTCGTGCGGTTCGGCGCCGACGGTCACTGTCGAGAAGGACGTAAAGAACCGCGTCAACTCCAGTGACCAATTCGCACTCACACTTGCGCTCGGGCAGAGCCAAATGGGGACGACGACGACGTCGGGAACCGCAAACGGGATACAGCCGCAGCGAGTCGGCCCAATCGTCACCGGCCGCGGAGCGCAGATCACGGTGAGTGAGGCCGCGGCAAGCGGAACTGACTTGAGCAAGTACTCTTCGAGCTACAGTTGCACGATTGACGGCCAGCCATTGAGCGGGTCGTCCGGAACCGGCACGTCGAAGACCATCACCATTCCGCCGACCGGAACCGAAATCGTCTGCCGATTCGTCAACTCGCCACTCACCGCGGATGTGACGGTGAATAAGAAGACTCAGGACCAGAACGGCGCTAATACGCAGGATGCCGCCGGTTGGACGGTCGGAGCGAAGGCGACGGCGACGTCGGGGACCGTGACAAGGACTCCGAATCAGGACACCCAGCAGACAGGCACCGACGGCAACGCGAAGTGGACTCTGGCTTTCGGCAGTGCTTCCGCACGCGCCAACCTCGCTGTGAGCGAGTCTCAGCAGACCGGCTACGAGTTCGTCAGTGGGTCGTGCAAGATCACGCGTCTTGACGGGACCACGGCGAATGTGACGTTGAGTGGTGCTGCTGAGCAGACCTTGTCGTCGGCGATCCAGCCGGGCGACAAGGTCGAATGCGGGTACGTCAACAAGAAGACGGCCGCCGATGTCACTGTCAACAAGGACTGGGTCATCGACGGCAAGACCGTCGCCAACGGCAGCCAGCCCGACGGGATCAGCGCGAAGCTGCTGCTCGATCCGGCCGGTCAGCCCACCGGCGATCCCGCCTTCGGTCAGAAGCGCACCGGGTTCGCTGTCGGCGACACCGTGAAGATCGGTGAGACGACGACGATCGACGCCCAGAAGTTCCCCGGCTGCACCCTGAAGTCGAAGACCATCTCGGGTCCGGGTATCACGGGCACTGTGGCGCTGACCGATAACTTCAGTACGAAGCTGCAGGGTGCGTCGAGCACGTACAAAGTGACGAACACCGTCGAATGCCAGACTCTGACGATCGTCAAGAACGTCGAGAACGACAACGGCGGCACGCTCACGGCTGCTGACTGGAATCAGAAGCTCTTCGCGACACCAGGCAGCGGCAGCCGCCTGGTCTACAACTCCGGTGAGAAGAAGTACGTCCCCACCGGCGTCTATACGATCTCCGAGGACAGTGTCGTCGGTTATGAGCAGGTCTCTGTGGTCTGCACGGGTGGGGCATCGTATGACGATGCGACGAAGAGGGTCACCGTCAACGGCGGCCAGAACGCGACGTGCACGATCAAGAACACGGACTCGACGGGCACTGTCGCGTGGCAGAAGACCAATGAGAGTGGTGACCTGCTCGACGGCTCCGAATGGACGATCCGGGACAGCTCCGGCAATGAGATCAACCTCGACGACTGTGTGGCGAACTCGGCTGACGGCTGCACGGGTCGGGACAAGGATCCTGCCGCCGGTAAGTTCCGTGTGGACAAGCTGGGCTGGGGCGACTACACGCTTGTCGAGACCAAGGCGCCAGGCGGGTACAAGCTCGACGAGACTCCGCGGAAGTTCACCATCAGCCGCGAGAAGCTCGACTTCGCCTTCGACGAGCCGATCGTCAACAAGCAGGCCAAGTCGCCGCAGCTGCCGTTCACGGGTGGCATCGGAACGGTCGGATTCGTCATCGCCGGGGCAGCTCTGCTCCTGGCTGGTGCGGCTGCCGCCCTGTGGCAGTACCGACGTCGCATGCACGGGAGGAGCTGACTCACCATCCCCACTCCAGTGCACGACAACCCCAATGAAGTTTTACGAAAACACCGAAAGGAACAACCAGGAATGAAAGCGACTCTGTTCAAGCGGATGAGGTGGATCCCCGCTCTCGCAGCTGCGGCTGCGCTCAGCCTCGTCGGCGTCAGTGTCAACGCACCGGCCGCCGAAGCCGCGGCAGGCAACATCGATCCGACCCGTTCGACCTCGCTGACCATCAACAAGTACGACGGTCCGCAGGGCGCTCGTGGTGACGGCACGAAGATCGACGACCCCTCGAGCCTCGGTACGCCGCTTGCAGGCGTCGAGTTCACCATCACCCCGGTGGCGACCAAGGACGGTCAGACGATCGACCTCAAGACCGACGCCGGCTGGAACCTCATCGACGGAGCCACGATCGGCAACGTCACCGAGGGCAACGGCTACACCTTCGGCACGCCGATCAAGGTGACGACCGACGCCAACGGCCAGGTCACCCAGGACCTGCCCTTCGGCCTCTACAAGGTCGAAGAGACCGGCTCGGGAGGAAACAACATCGTCTCCCCGGCGCAGCCGTTCCTCGTCACCCTCCCGCTGCCGCAGTCCGGTGGCAAATGGCTCTACGACGTCAACGTCTACCCGAAGAACCAGACGAACAAGACGAAGCCGACCAAGGAGATCTCCAACCCGACCAAGCTCGACATCGGAGCCGACGTCACCTGGACGATCACCGCGCCGGTGCCGCCGAAGTTCGGCGACGACACCTACCGGTCGTTCACCATCACCGATAGCCTCGACCCGCGACTGACGTGCAAGACCATCGAGCTTGACGGCTTCACCGAGGGCACCGACTACACGGCCACCTGCGACGGCCAGACCGCGAACATCGAGTTCACCTCGACCGGTCTGGGCAAGCTCAAGGCGGGCGAGAACGTCGTCATGAAGGTCACCACCACCGTCACCTCGCTGGGCGACAACGGTGTGATCGAGAACCAGGCCATCGTCACGACCAACGACTCGAAGGTCACCACCGGCAAGCCCACCACCAACTGGGGCAAGCTCGAGGTCCTCAAGTACGCCGATGCCGACAAGGCCTCCACGCTGGCCGGCGCGGTCTTCGAAGTCTACGACTCCAAGGACGGACAGCCTGTCGGAACGATCACGACCGGTGCCGACGGCAAGGCCTCGATCCGCCTCTGGGTCGGCAACAACGACGTCCAGGCGAAGGACTACTACCTCAAGGAGATCAAGGCTCCTGCCGGTTACACCCTTCCCCAGGACCCGTGGACCGGTCCGATCTCGGTCAAGGCCGGCGGCGAGAACTCCCCGACCACGATCGACATCTCGAACAAGCAGAAGGACCGCGGTGAGCTTCCGTTCACCGGCGCCAACGGCCAGCTCATGCTGACCATCCTCGGCATCGCCCTGCTGCTGCTCGCGATGGGTGCCGCAGTGATGCGCTACACCCGGGCCCGCAAGGCCTGAGGACAACGTCTCCTGCTGAGGCGGCGGTGACCCCGCCGCCTCAGTGAAAGGCAGACCAGGGGCCGGGCGACAGAACAGTCGCTCGGCCCCTTCCCACACCAACCATGAGATGCTGGAGTTATGACCGCGACGACCACTGATCCCGCACCCGCGGACCCGACCCCGCCGAAGCCTCGGTGGAAGCTGTCGGTGCCCGCCGTGATCATCGCGGTCCTCTTCCTCGTCGGCACCTGCGTGTGGACCTACCCGTCGATGGCGGCCTGGTTCTCCCAGCTCGACCAGTCGAAGGTCCTCAAGAACGCGACGGGGACCGAGGACCCCAACGCCCCGCTCAACGCCGAACAGCTCAAACTCGCCGACGAATACAACAAGAAGCTCCAGGCTGGCGGCGCTCGGATCAACGCCGGCGAACGACTTCCGCAGCCCGGCCAGAGCGCCGGCAAGAAGCCCAGCGGCACGCTCGGCTACAACGACATCCTCACCAGCCCGACCACCGACGTCATGTCGCGTATCCAGATCCCGAAGATCAACGTCGACCTTCCGATCTACCACGGCACTTCGGACGAGACCCTGCTGCGCGGCGCCGGCCACCTCGAAGGCACGGCCCTGCCCGTCGGCGGCGTCGGCATGAACACCGTCGTCACCGGCCATCGCGGTCTCGCCGAGGCGGAGATGTTCACCAACCTCGACAAGATCGGCGAAGGCGACTACTTCACCTTCAACACCTTCGGCCGCGTCGTGACCTACCGGGTCATCGAGACGAAGATCGTCGACCCCGACCAGACCGAGACCCTCGACCCGGTCCCCGGCAAGGACCTCGCGACCCTCGTGACCTGCACCCCGCTGGGCATCAACACCCAGCGCATCCTCGTCATCGGCGAACGTGTCATCCCGACCCCGCCCGACGCCCTCAAGGACGCCACCCAGCCGCCGGACATCCCCGGCTTCCCGTGGTGGATCGTCATCATGGCCGGCGGCGCCGTCGCCGGTGCCGGCTACGTCTGGTTCGCCGGCCGCCCCGTCAAACCCAAGCCCCGCCCCGCACGCAAGCCCGCGCACTGAGCGACCGGAGGACCACCTCGGCGAGGGATTGAACCAACCGAGGGCCGGTGTCGTGTACCCTCCGAAGGCACACGCCGAGGCGGGGAGACGAGTTGATCAGAGGACGCAGAGCCGAAGCGCTCAAGGACGTGCACGATCAGCACGCGGCACCCCTGTGGCGCTACGCGATGTCGCTGACCGGGGACGCCGCGGAAGCCGACGACGTCGTCCAGGAGACCCTGCTGCGAGCGTGGAAGACGACGCGCATCCTCACCGAACCGCCCGAGCAGGTCGGAGGATGGCTGTTCACCGTCGCCCGCAACATCGTCATCGACAAGTCCCGCAGCGCCCCCAGACGACGGGAATCTCCCGGCAGCGAGCTTCCGGATGAACCGGTGTCCGATCGGGTCGACGAGGTGCTCGACGCGATGATGATCCACGAAGCACTGGCCGCGCTGAGCCAGGCCCACCGGGTCGTCATCGTCGGCGCCTACTACCGGGGCCGGACGGTCGCAGACCTGTCGGAGGAACTCGGCGTCGCCGAGGGAACCGTGAAGTCGAGGCTGCACTACGGGATGCGCGCCCTGCGTCTGGCGCTCAAGGAGAGAGGGGTCAGCAGATGACCGAGCACGAGGAGTTCGAGGAGTGGGACGGCGCCTACGTCCTCGGCGCACTCTCACCCGAGGACCGGCGACGCTTCGAGTCCCACATGGAGGACTGCCCGCGGTGCCGGGCCGCCGTCGCCGAGCTGGCCGGGCTGCCCGGACTGCTCGGTCGGGCCGCTGCCCCGCCCGAGGACTTCGAGGCGATGGACCCGGTTGAAGACCGTGCCGACACCACGAGCCTGTTCGAGGGGACGCTGCGCCGGGTCGACGCGCAGCGCAGTCGGCGCCGGATGGCGTGGACGCTCACGGCCGCCGCCGCTGCCGTCCTCCTCGCGATCGCCATCGTGCTCGTTCCCCGGATCGTCGCCACCGACCCGCCCGATGCGACGGTCGCCCTCGACCCGGCGGTGTCGACGGCGATGACGGCGGGCCTCGAACTGCGCAGCGTGGCCTGGGGGACGAAGATCAGGATCGACTGCGACTATCCTGCCTCCCCGGAGTGGCAGGGGCAGACACCTCCCGCCTACGTCCTCGAGATCACCGATTCGGCGGGGAACACGAGTCAGGCGGCGACGTGGAATGCGGTGGTCGGCAAGGAGGTCACCGTCGATGCGGCCACCGCCGTGCGCCTGAGCGACATCGTCACAATCGCGGTGCGCACGACCGGTGGGACGACGGTGCTCGAAAAGGACGTGTGAGCGGTGAACCATACGCGCGGTCGTCTCGTGTACACGACAACCGCGCCTGCGGTTGAACCGTGACGAAAGGATCGAATCCATGTCCACGAAACTTGCCTCCATCCTCGCCGCCTCCACTCTCGTCATCGCGGGCCTCAGCGGCTGCGGATCCTCCGACGGCGGGGGAGGGTACGGCGCGCCCGCCTCGGATGGGGCCTCGGACTCCGCCGAATCGAGCGGGACGGAGTCCGGCGGCACCGACGCCGCCGCAGGAGCCGGCACGCTGAGCACCGCGGAGACCGACCTCGGCGAGATCATCGTCGACGGCAACGGGATGACCGTCTACCAGTTCGCCAAGGACACCCAGGGTGCGGACAAGTCCGCGTGCGAAGGCGACTGTGCGGCGAAGTGGCCCGCAGTGCCCGGCGGCGACCAGGTCAAGCTCGACGGTGTGACCGGTGACCTCGCGACGATCACCGGGGTCGACGGGAAGCCGCAGCTCACCCTCGACGGCTGGCCGCTGTACTACTTCGCCGGCGACTCGGCGGCGGGCGAGACGAAGGGCCAGGGACTCATGGACGCGTGGTGGGTGCTCTCACCCGAGGCCAAGCCCATCAAGTGAGGGCTCGGCGACGGGAACAGGTGACGCGCATATGCCACCGAGCCAGCCCTCGGTGGCATATGCGCATCCTTCAGTCGTGCGGCGGAGGCGGAAACTCACTCCAGTCGCTTGTTTGGAACTCGTTGCCTGACTCGTCAGCAGCCATTGATCGGATGTAGTCGCCCAGGTATGGCAGAGAGAAGGCAACGTAGCCTCGACCGTCCGGCTGAACGTACCCACTGTCCAAGAGTCGTTTCTTGTAGATCTGCACGTACTGGCCGTACGTACCCATCCGGGTTGCAATGTCTGACATCTTGCTGCGACCGGTCACGTCGTGTGCCATAGCATTGACGAAGTCCTTGTCGCGTTCGGACAAGTCCTCATACACCCTGCTGATGACGCGACGTTGCACTGACTTGATTGCTTTGTCATGAGCGACTTGCGCATCGTCCACGGAGATACTCTCGGATTCGGGAGTGTTCCGCCAGGCGTAGTCACCAGCGAGCTGGATCAGATAGGGATAACCCTGAGCAACACGAACAAGCAGATCGAGTGCTTCTCGGTCAATCGATCTTCCTGCAATTCTGGCTGTCTCCTCGAAGACGTGAGCAGTTTCCTTGGGATTCAGTCGGCGGAATGTGAGATCACGCGACCGGCGGATGAACGTGGTGTGCTCGTTTTTCACGAGCTCGTCGAGATCGACTTTGATTCCGGCGAAGGCAATCATGATATTCGCGCCCTCGGACTTCGCATGAGCGACCTCGAGCGCAAACCGAGAGAGCTCTCGAAGACGAACCTTCCCCGACGACACTTCGTCAATCGTGATGAGAATTCCGGCCCGTCCGCTGAGAGCTTCGGAAAGAGCGACCAGATCGTTGCGCAGGAGCGGTCGGATCTCGCGGTTGCGATCGACGAAATCGAACTCGGCAGAGAACTTCCAGATGCCGACGCTCTTCAGACGAACACGGTCAGCTTCTGCCAGGCGATTGATCTCGGTTGGGATCGAAGTTTCGGTGACCCGATCCATGAGTCCCTTGCTCGCGTCGTCGGAGAGGACGATCCACCCCGAACTACGAGCGGCATCCTGAAGGCGCGCAAGCATGGAGGTCTTACCTGAGCCCCGAAGCCCCGAGATGAGGAGCGAGTCATTCTCGCCGAAGTCGAGAGTGCGGAAGACCGCGGTGAGCTCTTCGAGTTCGTCTTCGTGACCCCCGAAGACCAAAGGAGGTTTGCTGTAACCTGGGGTGAACGGGCTGGGCGACGAAGTTTCGCGTTGAGACACCATGGCTCCTGAACGAAATTGCGGAACGCTATTTATTGTATTTAGTTTAGCGGTTCAGGGGAGTGGCCTCTCGGTCTGTCTCCGGGCGCAGCGTCTGATCTGCGTATGTGGGATGCCCAGCTTCTCGTCGCGCGAAGGCTGAGCACGGCCTGCGCGCGGGGCCGAGTGGCCGTATGGGAAGATTGGGGGCGTGCCGAAAGTTCGCGAACCCCTCACCCCCGACGGCCTGCCGCCCCTGACCGGCAAGCCCGGAGTCTCCTACATCATGCCGGTGCTCAACGAGGCTGAGCACATCACCCAGGCGATCACGACGATCCTCTCCCAGGACTACGACGGGGAGAAGGAGGTCGTCCTCGCCCTCGGTCCCTCGACCGATGACACGAACGCGATCATCGCGCGCATGGCCGCCGCCGATCCCCGCATCCAGACGGTCGACAACCCCGCAGCCGCGACCCCCATCGGACTCAACCGCGCGATCGCGCACACCCGGCACCCCGTCGTCATCCGCGTCGACGCGCACTCCGGCCTCGAACCCGACTACACGCGCCAGGCGATCGAGACGCTCCAGGTGACGCAGGCGGCCAACTGCGGCGGCCTCATGCGCGCCCGCGGGAAGTCGCCGTTCCAGAAGGCCGTGGCCCGGGCGTACATGTCCCCGATCGGTCTCGGCGGTCCTGCCTACCACTCCGGCGACGAGGCGGGGGAGTCGGAATCGGCCTACCTTGGGGTCTACCGGCGGGAGGTCTTCGACCACCTCGGCGGGTTCGATGAGGACATCAAACGCGGGCAGGACTGGGAACTCAATCTCCGCATCCGCTCCGCCGGGGGGCGGATCTGGTTCAACCCGGACATGGAGGTCACGTACTGGCCCCGCGGGACGTGGTCGAAGATCGCCCGGCAGTTCTGGGCGACCGGGATCTGGCGAGCCGAGCTCATCCGCCGGTACGGGTCGAAGAACTCCCTGCGCTACTTCGCCCCGCCGATCCTCGTCATCGGGATGGCCGCGAGTCTCATCGAAGCGCTCCTGCAGCTCACCGGACGCACGAAGCGGTGGCCGAAGCTCGTGCGGCGCTTCACCTCGCTCGTCCACGTCCCGAGCTTCGCCTACATCGCCGGCATCGTCGCTGCAGCGGGGGCGGCGAAGGACTGCGGACGCCGGGAGCGATTCTGGTTCGGCATCATCCTGCCGACGATGCACCTGTGCTGGGGTGCCGGGTTCCTCCGCGGACTCGTCACCGGAGCCGGAACGACGAAGGACGGAAGCCGATGAGCGATGACCGCATTCCGATGCCCGAGCGGCCCGAGCCGAAGAAGTTCAACGCGCCCCTGTGGGCGGGAGCCGTCGTCGCCGTCGGCCTCATCGTCGTCCTCCTCGTCAACGTCTTCGGGCACAAGGACAAGCTCACCGTCGCCGAGCTCACCCCGCCGGCCGTGGCCGCCCTCGACGGCGGATCGGAGGTCTATCCCCCGAACTCGGAGGGTGCCTTCACCGAGGACGTGAAGTTCGGCTACCTGCCGGCACCCACCCTGACCAGCCTCGACGACGGCACCATCGTCGCCGCCGACCCCGAGACCACGGCGGAGACGATGGGACTGCCCGACGGCCTCGGCGGCCTGACGAGCGAGCAGTTCCTCGCCCAGACGATCAAACCGCCGCGCAAGGACACGCAGGCGGGCAAGCCGATCACGTGGAACGACCTCGTCGACGACGCGGCCGGCAGCACGGTGCTCGTGCCGCTCATCTCCGATATGACGGTCGCTGATCGGGCGCTGGCGAAGATCACCGAGGCGGACATGGCGGAATCGACGATCGTGCGCACCGCCGACGCCCAGGTCGCCAAGGCCGCCCAGGACGCGGGCATCGACGCGATGTTCGTCGGGGACTACTCGAGTGCCGGCCCCGACGAGCTCACCGCGTCCGGGTACACGATGATCGCCGTCCCCGCCGAGGCGGTGCCCACTTGGGGCGAGACCGACCTCAACGTGTGGGTCACCGACGTGAAGGACAAGAAGCAGCTCGACGATCTCGCGAAGCAGGGGATCATGGGCGCGCTGAGCACGAACCCGTACGAGGTCCTGCCCTCGACGGTGAAGACGAATTGACAGCCGTACTTCCAGGCGAACCAACGAACAGGAGTGAGAATGACGCAGCCCATCGGCAACCCTTCGCACATCGGCAACCTCGACGCAGGGCAGCTCGGCCCGCAGCCGACGTTCCTGCCCGATGACCACCCCGACGTCGAGGCCAAGCGCCGCCTCGACGCCGGCGAGGAAGCCCTCGACATCGTCGCCGACCTCCCCGCCTCTTCGCTCGCATGGGCGGTCCTCGCCGACGAAGCCCACGATGAAGGTCGCCTCGTCGACTCCTACGCGTACGCCCGCGTCGGCTACCACCGCGGACTCGACGCCCTGCGCGGCGCCGGCTGGCGCGGTGCCGGACCGATCCCGTGGTCGCACGAGGTCAACCGCGGCTTCCTCCGCGCGCTCTACGCCCTCGGCCGCGCCTCGGCGGGGATCGGGGAGAGCGAAGAGGCCGCGCGCATCGAGGAGTTCCTCCGCTCCTCCGACTCGACCGCGATGGACGCCATCGTCGCCGAACGGTGACCACGGAGCCGGCGTGAGCGCGGGGCGGGCGTGAGCACGGGGCCGGCGTGAGCATCTCCTTCGACGAGCTCATCCGCCTCGGCGCCGACGCCGACGTCTCCGGCTGGGACTTTGCGTGGCTCGACGGTCGGGCCACCGAGGAACGGCCCCCGTGGGGCTACGCCCGGCAGCTGAGTGACCGGTTGGGGACCGCCTCGGCGTCCCTGGACATCCAGACCGGCGGGGGAGAGGTCCTCGCCGAGGCGACCCGCTTCCCGCCGACGGCCGTGGCCACCGAATCCTGGCCGCCGAACATCGCCCGCGCCACGGCGCGACTCCATCCGCGGGGAGTGGTCGTCGTCGCCGATCCGGACGAACCGCCGCTGCCGTTCGCCGAGGCGGCCTTCGACCTCGTGACGAGCCGGCATCCGGCGACGATCTGGTGGGACGAGATCGCCCGTGTGCTCACCCCGGGCGGAACGTACTTCGCCCAGCACGTGGGCCCGGCGAGCGTGTTCGAACTCATCGAGTTCTTCCTCGGACCCCAACCCGCGGCCCGTCGCGGCCGTCGCCCCGACGATGAGGTCGCCGCCGCCGAGGCTGCCGGTCTTGAGATCGTCGACCCCGAGACCGCGCGCCTGCGCATCGAGATCCGCGACGTCGCCGCGGTCGTCTACCTGCTGCGGAAGGTCATCTGGTGGGTGCCCGGCTTCACCGTCGAGGGGTACATCGAGCGTCTGCGCGACCTGCACGCACTCATCGAGTCCGAGGGGCCGTTCATCGCGCACTCGACCCGCCACCTCATCGAGGCCAGGCGGGTCTGAGGAGTCGCCCCGGGGAGGATCGGGTGCGAGATCGGGCTGGGATGCGAACTCGATCCTCCTCGGTGACGCGCTTTGACACCCTGCCGGGCTGTCTTCCCGCGACCTCGGCGAAGCACAGTGGTTCGATCGGTTCCATTCGTGCATTTGAGGCAGTAGAATGGAATGCACGATACGCATGATTGGAGTGGGTGATGGGCGCTGTTTCCAGGCCGCGTGCGGACGCCGATGGCGGACAGTCGTTCCACGACACTGTCGAGTCTCTGCGCGCTTCGCTCAGGGGAATCTCTCCCCACGATGCGATCACCCGTCTGAACGATCTTGAAGACGATCTGCGCCTCCTGCGATTCGAGGTGCTCGAGGGCGAACTGCAGAGCAGCATCGCGAATGCGCAGCCGAGCCCGGCCATCGCCGCGGGCTTGGCGGCGTCTCAGCGACGACTGGCCGCGCTCGAGGACAGTGACGAGACGCGTCTGCTCAGCGCGGGTGAGATGGCTGAGTATGTCGGCCGCGGACGCAACTGGGCAGCTCAGCGCTCCAAATCCGGCAGCCTCATCCGCGTCGAGCATGCCGGCAGGACGCTCTACCCCGCCTTTCAGATCGATCCCGAAACCCGAGCCGTCCGTGATTGGGTCACTCCGATGGCTGCCATACTCGACGAGCTCGGATTGGTCGGTCGAGACTTCGCGCTCTGGGCGGCCGCGCCCTCTCCGAAGTTCGCAGGTGACCCGCCTGCGCGACACGCGGGAGACCCCGAGTTCCTCTCCACGGCAGCGGCCGCCCTCGCGGACGCCTGATGGTGCGACCGGTGGCGACGCCGCCAGACCCTTTCGAGCCTGCCGAGGACCTGGTACGCGCTGGGACCGTTCTCCTGCGCGTGTACTCGCCGGGACGCTCGAACCGTGCGCCGAACGACTTCAACCCGGGAACGTCCTTGGCAGTCCAGGCGACGCGGAGGGATGACGTCTTCCCGGTTTCGCGGTTCTCGTTCTTCCTCGACGATGCAGAGCCCGCGAGGCCGGTCCCGACGCTCTACGCGTCGCCCTCAGAGAACGTCGCGCTCTGGGAGACGCTGCTTCGCGACCGCGCCCCTGATGACACCGATGCTCTTCCACGCGCACTGTTCCGCGGTCGGATGTTGGCACAGGTTCGTGCGCGCCGAGACCTCAGAGTGGCCTCGCTGGCGGGCGCTGACATGCACACGCTGAATCTGTCGCCGGATGAACTGACATCTCCCGGGGCGGACCGATATGCGGAGACGATTCCGTGGGCGCGCGCCGCCTGCCGAGCGGGCTTCGACGGAATCCGCTATGTGTCGCGGCGAGATCCCTCGGGACTGGCATTCGTCTTCTTCGACTCGAGGCAGTCGGCCCCATTGTTCGAACCAGCCCGCCCGGGGGACATGCTGCAGTCGTTCGACGATCTCAGTGACGACGGCGGCTTCGGCTGGCTTGCGGCCCGACTTGCCCGTTGGGGAATCGTCGCCGAACTCTGATTCGCCGCCGGAGCGAGGAGACGGGGCGTCAAAGGTCGCGGGTGTGGGTTGGAGCGCCAAGCGGCGGCGTTCTTCCATCGCAACACGGCGGTCTTCATCAGCACGGCTGACTTCGCGTCACGCTGCCTTAACCGGCAGGAGGTTTGTTCCCGCTGATCATCGGACGAATCACTCCGGTAAGCGCTTTCGCGCCCTATCCTCCTCGTCGAGGCAGCCGAAGGTGGGGCGAGGGCAGACGTGGGCGCTGTTCCCGGCGGAGGTCGGGCCTCGGGGCCGCGCGGTAGCATGGGTGGGAGGCCCGCGGGGTGCAATGGACCTCGGAATGACGAGGCAGAGTGGGAGCAGATCAGTGGCGAACGTCGAGAGGTCGGCGGTCTATGACGTCGAGGCCAGCGACCCGCAGCACAGGCTGATCGACCGTTCAGGCATGGCCGAGGCCGACGTCGAGCAGATCACGGAGCTCATGACCGCGTTCGGGCAGCTGCGCGACGCCGAACAGGAGCTCTCGGAAGCATCTCGCCGCTACATGCGACTCGGCGCCACGGACATGAAGGCCCTGCACTACCTCATCATCTGCCGTCATCGCGAGATCCTCGGCACCCCGAGCGGCATCGCCGAGCACCTCTCGATCTCCCCGGCGGCGACGACGAAGCTCCTCGACCGCCTCGAACGCGGCGGCCACATCACCCGCGCCCCGCACCCCCGCGACCGCCGCGCCCAGACCGTGTCGATCACCCCGGAGACCTACGCCTCGGCGATGGAGACCGTGGGACGCCAACAGGCCAAGCGCTTCCACGCCGCGGCCAGGCTCACCCGCGACGAACGCGACGTCGTCATCCGCTTCCTCCGCGACACCCGCAACGAGATCGCCCTGGGCGGTGAGGACTGGGCCGATGCCGCCACCAAGGCGGACGGCCCTTCCTCCGTCGACGACTGAGATCGCACGGACCGTCAGTGCTCGGCGAGGAGCCTCGTCGCCTCCCGGCGGGACCGCGGTGGTGTCTCTGCCGGCTGCTCCTGGGTTCTCCGAGCCAGCCGCGAGGGCCACCACAGTCGGTCGCCGATCCAGATCGCCAGCGCCGGCACGAGCAGAGTGCGCACGACGAGCGCGTCGAGGAGGACGCCGAGGGCGACGATGATCGCGAGCTGGAGGAGGAACTGGATCGGGATGACGACAAGGGCGGCGAAGGTCGCGGCGAGGACGATGCCCGCGCTCGTGATCACCCCGCCGGTCACCGATAGACCCCGCAGCGTGCCTTCCCTCGTGCCGTGCGCGAACGACTCCTCACGGACGCGGGTCATGAGGAAGATGTTGTAGTCGATGCCGAGAGCGACGAGGAAGACGAACGCATAGAGCGGCACGGACGGATCCGACTGCGGTTGGCCGATGACCTGGAAGATGAGCGCACTGAGCCCCAATGCCGTGCCGAAGCTGAGCACCGTCGTCGCGAGGAGGACGAGGGGTGCGACGAGGGAGCGCAGCAGCAGGGCGAGCATGATGGTGATGACGACGAGGACGATCGGGATGATCACCGTTCGGTCCGCCGACGAGGTCTCATTGGTGTCGAGGTCCACGGCGGTGGTGCCGCCGACCGCCGCATCATAGGGTGCCAGGGCTGCACGCAGATCCCGGACGGTCTCCTCGGCCTCGAGGGAATCGGCAGGGTCGGCCAGCGTGACGGAGAACATCAGCTCACCGTCGATGACGGTCGGTTCGACCGCCGGGACCTGAGCACCGCCGGGGACACCTTCGCCCGGGCCTGCGCTCTCGACATCACCTGAGGCATCGACGGGAACCGTCCCGGCCGGTGAGTCCTGGGCGATGAGCGCGAGCCCGTCGACACCGGGGGTCCCGGCGATCGCCTCGGCGACCTCCTGCCGATCGGACTCCCGGGCGAGCACATACGCCGGCGAGCCCGAACCGCCGGGGAAGTGCCGGTCGATGACGACCTGCCCGTCGCGGGCCTGGGACTCGCCGAGGACGAACTCGCTCTGCGGGACGCCCTCGGCGTCGAGAACGAGAAGACCCCCGCAGCCGAGGACGAGGACGACGGTGACCCCGGCGGCCGTCCGCTTGGGACCGGCGGCGACGGTACGGCCGATGCGGGCCCAGAGCCCTGTCGCCTCGGCGCCGGTGAGGACCCGGTGGTCGGAGCCGAACCGGGGAACCCGGGGCCAGAACGCGACGCGACCGGTGACGGCGAGCAGCGCCGGGAGGAAGGTGAGCGAGGTGAGCATGGCGCAGACGATGCCGATCGCGGCGACCGGGCCGAGAGCGGAGTTCGATCCGAGGTCGGACAAGAGCAGGCAGAGGAGACCGGCGATGACGGTGCCGCCCGAGGCGGCGATCGGTTCGAGCACACCCCGGACGGCACGCAGGCCTGCAGCGAAGGACGACCGATTGTCGCGCAGCTCCTCCCGGAAGCGGGCGATGAAGAGCAGGGAGTAGTCGGTGGCGGCGCCGATGACGAGGATGAAGAGGATCCCCTGCACCTGGCCGTTGAGTGTGACGAAGCCGGCCCGGGCGAGGGCGACGTTGACGAGGACGGCGGCGCAGAGCGCGGTCATCGAGGAGAGGAGGACGAGGATCGGCAGCAGCGGTGAACGGTAGACGATGACGAGGATGACGAAGACGACGGCGAGGGCGACGAGAAGGAGGATGCCGTCGATGCCGCTGAACGCCTCCTCCAGGTCGGCCGACAACCCGGCGGGTCCGCTCACCCACACGCCGAGGTCGTTCGGCAGGATCTCCTGCGCCTGCGCTTCCAGGGCGGTGACGGCGCCGCCGACCTCGGCGTCGGAGGGGACCGCGACGATGATCTCCGCGGCCTGTCCGTCCTCGGACGGGATCAGCGGAGACGCTGACGCCCCGGCGACGCTCTCCTCGGCGGTGTCGGCGAGTTCTGCGAGACCGGAGAGATCCGCCTCGGTGAGGCCGTCACGGCGTTCGGCGACGATGATCGCGGGGACGGCGTCGGAGCCGGTGAACTCCGTGATCTCGTTCTGCACGCGGGTCGATTCCGCGCTGTCGGGAAGGTAGCTCGACCGTTCGTCCGAGGAGACCTCGCTGATGTCGCCGAAGCTCGCACCGCCGAGGCCGAAGACCGCGAGCCAGGCGAGGATGAGCACGATGGGGACGACGATGCGGAGGGCGCCGGGTGCCCCAGGGGAGTCCTGCATGCCAATAGTATTTCACCAAGTTAACTAAATTTCCAGACAATGAAACGCCCGAGTCCCGATCCGCTCCCGGGGGAGGCGGATCGGGACTCGGGCGCTTGGGTCTGTCGGAGGCTCACCAACCGGCCGGGGTCAGCTGCCGGCGGTGGGCCGGCTGCTCACCTGACCATGGGTCGGGCGACCGTGGGGGCCTCAGCCCTTGCGGTAGCCGTCCTCGATGGCCTGGCCGACCTCTTCGTCGATGCTCTTCCAGTAGGCGAACACGTTCGAGAGGACCGGTTCCTCGAGATCGGACTTGAGCATGTCGACGACCGTGTTGACGAGCTCCTGACGCTCCTCCTCGCTGAAGACCTCGCGCACGAGGGTGTGCGCTTGGCCGAAGTCGTCGTCATCCCTGTGTAGGGTGTAGGCCGTGCGGACGAGTTCGCCGTCGGCCTCCCACCCGTTGTCGACGACACCCTGCGTGTCCTGGAAGGCGCGACCGTACGAGTTCGGCGCGTACACGGGTGCAGCACCGGTGTGGTGGTACTGCATGTGCCCTTCCTTGTCGTAGTTGTTCGTCTTGACGACGGGGGCGTTGACCGGCAGCTGGTTGAAGTTCGTGCCGATGCGGTTGCGGTGCGCGTCGGGGTAGGAGAACACCCGGCCGAGCAGCATCTTGTCCGGCGAGACCCCCGTGCCGGGCACGGTGTTCGACGGGCTGAAGGCGGCCTGCTCGATCTGCGCGTAGTGGTTGATCGGGTTCTGGTTGAGCGTGAACCGACCGACCTCGATGCGCGGGTAGTCGTTCTTCGACCAGGTCTTGGTGAGGTCGAAGGGGTTGAACCGGTAGGTCTTCGCGTCCTCGAAGGGCATGACCTGGACGTGCAGCGTCCACGACGGGTAGTCGCCCTTCTTGATCGCGTCGAAGAGGTCGCGACGGTGGACGTCGGCATCCTCACCGGCGAGCTTCGCGGCTTCCTCGTTCGACATGTTCTCCACGCCCTGATCGGTGAGGAAGTGGTACTTGACCCAGAACTTCTCGCCGTCCTCGTTGACCCACATGTAGGTGTGCGAGGAGTAACCGTTCATGTTCCGCCATGTCTTCGGTAGACCGCGCGGTCCCATGAGGTAGGCGACCTGGTGGGCCGACTCGGGCGAGAGCGACCAGAAGTCCCACTGCATGTTCGGGCTGCGCAGACCCGAATCGGGCAGGCGCTTCTGCGAGTGGATGAAGTCGGGGAACTTCATCGGGTCGCGGACGAAGAACACCGGGGTGTTGTTGCCGACCATGTCGAAGTTGCCCTCTTCGGTGTAGAACTTCAGGGCGAAGCCGCGGACGTCGCGCCACGAGTCCGGCGATCCGAGCTCACCGGCGACGGTGGAGAAGCGGGCGAGCATCGGCGTGGTCTTCCCGGGCTGGAGGAACTTCGCCTTCGTGTACTTCGAGACGTCACCGGTGACGACGAACTCGCCGAACGCACCCGAGCCCTTCGCGTGCGGGCTGCGCTCGGGCACGCGCTCACGGTCGAAGCGGGCGATCTTCTCGACGAGGGCGACATCGTGGAGGAGGAGAGGGCCGTCGGGACCCACGCTCAGCGAGTGTGCGTCCGACTCCCGCTTCGCTCCCACCTCGGTGGTCGAGGGCTTCTTCGGATCGAACCACTGGTCGACCTGTTCTTCGGGCGTAGGCATATTCGTTCTCCATTCGCTTCGATGCTGAAGAGGAGTGACACGCGTATGACTGCAGGTCACACGGCAACCTCTGTTCCCACTTTAGGCATGTCGGGCCGTGACAGTAAAGGCCGGTGAACCTGCCGTTCTCACCAGGCAAGATGACTGCCGTGGTGCGGCAAGGGTGAGGGCATCTGCGGAGATTTGAGCAGAACGTGCATTGCCGGAAAGAAGCCTGTGGATCCGCCGGTGGGGCGGTGAGGCAATCCTGCCGGCGGAGGTGGTTCAGGCTCCCCCGCCGAGGCGGATCAGACCAGACCGCCGAGCAGGAGTCCGAGGCCGGCCGCAGTCGTGGCGAGCACGAGGGTGCCGAGCCCGCTCATCGCGCTCGCCCACCACGCGCGCTGTTCGAGGAGGCGGATGGTCTCGTAGCTCGCCGTCGAGAACGTCGTGTACCCGCCGAGGAAGCCCGTGCCGATGATGAGGAACCACTCCGTGGGCAGGAGGCTCCCTGCCGCCAGCCCGGTGAGGAATCCGAGCACCAGAGAACCCGAGACATTGATCGCGATCGTCCCCCACGGTGTCGCCCCACGGGTGCGTGACCTGATGAGCCCGTCGACGACCATCCGCGCCGCCGCGCCGATCCCGCCGGCCACGGCGATGCCTGCGAAGAGCAGCGGCGTCATCGGCGGTCACCGTCCCGTCGGCCCGTCCCGGCGGCGCCGGAATCGTGCGGATCCGATTCCACCGGAAGGACCGCCTCGGCGGGGGAGCCTGTCGCCTCCGTGCGGGTCTCCGCCGTACGAGTCGCGGGGGTGCGAGTCGCAGCGTGCGGGCCCTGGGCTCGCGTGATCGTGCCGAGGGCGATCCCCGCCCATGTCGCGAGCCCGCCGATGATGAGGGTCGCGAGCCCATAGCCGATGCCGATCCCGGTGGAGGCCGTGACCGCGGGGACCCCACCCGCCGACTCCGTTCCCGGCACCCCGCCGAGGAAGAGCGCCGCATCCGTGGCCAGCGCACTGTACGTCGTGAACCCGCCCATGAACCCGGTGCCGACGAGGAGACGCACCCGGCGTCGAGCGCTCTCATCCGGCCCGCGCCGGGCGAGGGCGGAGAGGAGGAGTCCGAGGAGGAACGCGCCGAGGAAGTTGATGCCGAAGATCGCCACCGGGATCCCCGCGAGGGAGGGAACGGTGAGACTGATCGCCTCCCTGGCTGCCGTCCCGAGCGTGCCGCCCGCAGTGACGAGGATGAGGGAGGACGCTCGCAGGTGGGTGGGGGCGGTGCTCATGGTCTCTCCTACCTTTCGGGCATGCTGGCGCCGGTCGAGGTAGGGACTGTTGTCGGAGCGGACTGCTCCGAGGTTGGGTACGGCGAGCCCCACCGCCGTGACGGATGCGCGTCTCTGTCATTGTGGCACATGCGTCGAAGCGGTGGGGCTCGCAGCGATCATCGTGGGGCGGGGTGTCGGCCGCCGATGTGGTCAGCCCTCGCGGATCGTCATCGAGGTGAGCTTGTCTCCCTTGGTGGTGAACCTGAACGAGGACCGCCCATTGGCGTAGTTCGACTTCCAATCGCCCACCACGGTGACGGAGTCGTCGTCGGCGCTGACTTCCTCAGGGGTGAGGACTCCCTGTGAGCCGATGAACTCCTTGTCGCTCCAGCCTTTGATCTCGTCACGGCCGGTGAAGGTGCGACCCCAGTCATCGACGAACGCGTCGTCGGTGAATGAGTCGAGGAAGCCTGCGTCGTCATGGGCGTTGACGGTGGCGATGAAGTCGGCGACGGGCTGGGGGATGGACTGGTCGGTCATGATTCCTCCTGGGTCGGCTGGTCTCAGCCAAGAGGCTGGAGTCCCAGCGGTGAAGGGGTGGGCGTCGGCTCAGCGGGTGCTGAAGCCGCCGTTGGGGAAGATCGTCTGGCCGGTGATCCACCAGCCGTCGGTGGTGAGGAAGCGGACGATCGGGGCGATGTCCTCGATCTTCGTCAGCTGGTCGCCCATTGCCTGCGACTTGAGGAACTCGACGCGCTCAGGCGTCTCCTGGCCGTAGAGGAACGGAGTGTCCATCGGACCGGGGGACAGGGTGACGACGGAGATGCCGCGCTCTGCATACTCCTTCGCAGCGGCCCTCGTGAAGTGCTCGACCGGGGCCTTGCCGCCGGCATACGTCGAGTACCCGTCGGTGAATGCCGCGAGCAGCGAGGTGGCCATCGTGACGATCTTCCCGTTGTCGGCGAGGTTCTTGCCCGCCTCCTTGATGAAGAAGTACGCGGCCTTGGCGTTGACGGCGAACATCTCGTCGAACTCCTCCTCCGTCGTCTCGACGATGGGCTTGCGGAGCACCTTGCCGACGGTGTTGAACGCGATGTCGATCGGGCCCAGCGCCGAGGCGGCATCGGCGAAGAGCTTCTCGACGTTCGCCGGCTGGGTGAGATCCCCGGTGAGGAGAACGCCCTTGACACCTGCGGCTTCGACCGCCGCCAGGGTTTCCTCGGCATCCGGACGGGAGGATTCGGAGTTGTAGTGGATCGCGACGTTGGCCCCCGCCTCGGCGACCTGCCGGGCGACGAGGCCGCCGAGGTTCTTGCCGCCGCCGGCGATGAGGACGTTCTTGCCTTCGAGGGTGTGAGTGGTCATGTCTGCTCCTGATCGGTCGTGACGATAGGGACTCTGCGGGCACTGCCGTGCGGTGGTCCCGCAGAGACGAGATGTAGCGTCGGTACATCTCGCTATACCGACAGTACACGATAATATAGCGATATGACAGAGGGATCTTCGCTCGATACACAGGCGGTCGATACACGCACCCGCCTCCTCAACGCCGCGGCCGACCTCATCGCCGCCGCGCCGGGAGAGGACTTCTCGCTGCGCGCCGTGTGCGACGCGGTCGGGGTGAAGATGCCGACGCTCTATCACTTCTTCGGCAGCAAGCAGGGACTCATCGACGCGGTCATCGAACGCGGATTCGACATGTACCTCGCTGAGAAGTCCGCGGCAGAGCCGAGCCACGACCCCATCCAGGCGCTGCGCCAGGGCTGGGACGCCCACGTCGCGTTCGGGCTCGAGAATCCCGGCTTCTACACACTCATGTACGGCAAGGTCCGGCCCGGCCATTCGCCCGACGCGCAGTCGAGGCCCGGCGAGATGCTTCGGGCAGTGACGAAGCGCGCCGAGGAGGAGGGGCGACTCGTCGTCGGCTACAAGGAGGCGGCCGCCCACATCATCGCGACGAACATCGGGGTGACGCTGCGCCAGATCATCCTCGGCGAAGCCGATCCCGACCTCTCAGCGCACGTGCGCGAAGGCGTGCTCGCAGCGATCACCGGGACCGGTCCCTCCGGCGCGGGCGACGAGGCCGATGCCCGCCTCGGGCGCGCGGTCATCGAACGCGCCGCCGCGAACCCGGAGATCCTCGGCGAGACGGAGACTCAGCTCCTCATCCAATGGATCGGTCGCCTCGGCGAGACGACAGGGTAGTCTGTTCCCACAGTGTCCCCGCTGCCGATCCGGACGCAGGGGCTCGCACCGAGACGCAGCGACGCGCCTCGCCTACCCATCAGCGAGGACCCGATGGCAGAGACCGACCTCACCGAGACCATCCCGTCCGCCCACCATCCTCGCTCTGTGCTTGTGCTCGGGGCCACCGGCTACATCGGCGGTCGCCTCGTGCCCCGCCTCCTCCAAGCCGGTCACTCGGTGAGCGTGGGCGTGCGCTCGCCGGACAAACTCAGCGCGGTGCCCTGGGCCGATGAGGTCACCGTCCACACCGTCGACCTCGACGACGGCACCGGTCTGAAGGCGGCGATGGAGGGCATCGACGACGTCTGCTACCTCGTCCACTCGATGAACTCCGGCCGCGACTTCGAACGACGCGAAGCGCAGGCGGCGACGAGACTCGTCGAGGCCACCGCTGCGGCCGGGGTCGGCCAGATCATCTACCTCGGCGGCCTTCACCCCGAGTCGGCGAAGCTGTCGATGCACATGCGCTCCCGGGCGAAGGTCGGGGAGATCTTCCTCGCCTCGAGCACCCCGGCGATCGTCTTCCAGGCCGGGATCATCATCGGCTCCGGGTCGGCGTCGTTCGAGATGATCAGGCACCTCGCCGACGCCCTGCGCTGGATGCCCGCCCCCGACTGGGTGGCCAACCGGGTCGAACCGCTGTCCGTCCGCGACGTCCTCTACTACCTCGTCGCCGCCTGCGACCTCCCGAAGCCGGTCAACCGCGCCTTCGACATCGGCTCCGGAGACGTCCTCACCTACGCCGAGGTGATGAAGGACTTCGCGCGCATCCGCGGTCTGCCCCCGCGCCACGTCATCGCCCTCCCGCTGCCGGCCCCGACCCTCTCGGGCATCTGGGTCGGGCTGGTCACTCCGCTGCCGTTCAAGCTCACGCTCCCACTCGTCCAGTCGCTGCAGGAGGACGCGGTGACCCGCAACGACGACATCGACGCCGTCATCCCACCACCGGCGTCGGGACTGCTCAGCTTCGACCAAGCGGTCCGGCTCGCCCTGCGCCGGGAGAAGGAAGGGGCGGTGGCGACGAACTGGGATGCCGATTCGGGGGAGCTCGAGCAGGCGGCGAAGCCGTTGCCCAACGACCCGCAGTGGGCAGGCAAGAAGGCGTTCGTCGACGACCGCCGGCGGCTGCTGCGCGACCTCGCCGTCGCCGACATCTGGCCGGTCATCGTCAGCATCGGCGGCCGCAACGGCTGGTACTCGTGGCCGCTGGCGTGGAAGATCCGCGGCCTCTGGGACAAGATCGTCGGCGGGGCCGGTCTCAACCGCGGACGCCGACTGCCCGATGCCCTGCGGGTCGGCGATCCCGTCGACTGGTGGCGGGTCGAGGAGATCGTCCCCGACCACAAGCTCCTCCTGCGCGCGGAGATGAAGGTCTCCGGAGACGCATGGCTCGAGTTCACCGTCGACCAGGTCGGCCCCGACTGCGAATACCGGCAACGGGCGATCTTCTTCCCCCGCGGCATCCGCGGCCGCCTCTACTGGGCGTTCGTCTCCCCCTTCCACCGGTTCATCTTCCCGGCCATGGCCCACAACATCGAACGGGCTGCTCGGCGCAACGAGAGGCGACGGCGATGAGTGAACGCTCCTCCCTCGAGACCTATTCGCGCACCGCCGAACGGGCCGCGAAGTCCGTCATCGACGGATACTCGACGTCGTTCGGCACAGCGACCGCGCTGCTGGGACCCTCCCACCGGTCCCACGTCCGCAACGTCTACGCCCTTGTCCGCGTCGCCGATGAGATCGTCGATGGGTTGCCGAGCAGTGCCGGGGTGGGGCCCGACGAGGTGGGGGAGATGTTCGAGGACTTCGTCGCCGAGACCTATCGGGCGCTCTCGCGCGGGGTGAGCACCAATCTCATCATCCACGCGTTCGCCCGGACGGCGCGGCAGACGGGGATCGGCAGCGACCTCATCGAACCGTTCTTCGCCGCCATGCGCTCCGATCTCGACGCCGAATCGCCTGCGGGACACCCGGCGGCACCCGGGGTGCGGTGCCTGAGTGCCGGGGAGCATGCGGACTACGTCTACGGATCCGCCGAGGTCGTCGGCCTCATGTGCCTGCGCATCTTCCTCCACGACAACCCCCGCGACGACGCCCAGCTGCCCACCCTCGAGTGCGGGGCCCGCCGCCTCGGCGCGGCCTTCCAGAACATCAACTTCCTCCGCGACCTCGCCGACGACCGTGACCGCCTCGGTCGCAGCTACCTCACCGAGGAAGCGCGCCTGAGCACGAGTGCGCGGGACGCCTGGATCCTCACCATCCGTGATCAGCTCGCCGATGCCGAGGCTGCGATCCCGCTCCTGCCCTACGACGCGAGGCTCGCCGTCGGCGCCGCCACCGCGCTCTTCGCCGCGCTCATCGACACCATCGCCGCCGCCCCCGTCGAGCGGCTCTACCGGGAGCGGATCCGCATCCCCGGCCACGTCAAGGCGCGTCTCCTCGCCCGCTCGACCCTGGGCACCCTGCGCGGCCGGAGTTCGTGATGGCGCAGGTGAGCGTCATCGGGGCGGGTGCCGCAGGACTCGCCACCGCCGCCCTGCTCGCCCGGGACGGTCACAGTGTCGACGTCTTCGAGAAGAACGCCGAGGTGGGCGGGCGCATCGGTCGGATCGTCCGGGACGGGTTCCGCTTCGACACGGGCCCGTCCTGGTATCTCATGCCCGAGGTCTACGATCATTTCTTCGCGCTCATGGGCACGAGCGCGGCGGTTGAGCTCGACCTCGTGCCCCTCGACCCCGCGTACACCGTGTTCACCGACCCGGAGGCGTCGACCGCGCCGAGCGTCACCGCCGAGGCGGCACCGGTGAGTGTTCCGCGGGGACGCGACCGGGTTGTCGCGGTCTTCGAGGGCCGCGAGTCGGGTGCCGGCAGGCGCCTGCAGGCCCATCTGCGCTCGGCCGCCCATGCGAAGGCGATGGCCGAGAGGCTCTTCCTCTACAACCCGTTCACCTCTCCGCTCTCCGTCCTCGACCGTGCGCTCCTGCCCTCGCTTCCGTCCCTGACCCGCCTGCTCACGGAGAGCCTGAGCAGACGAGCCGAGCGGACTGTGGCCGATCCGCGTCTACGGCAGATCCTCCAATACCCTGCCGTCTTCCTCGGCACCGACCCGCGCCGGGCACCGGCGATCTACCACCTCATGAGCGCCCTCGACCTCGACGAGGGGGTGGACTACCCGATGGGCGGTTTCCGCACGGTCGTCAATGCTCTCACCCGTCTCGCCGAACGCGCCGGGGCCCGCATCCACACCTCGGCGGAGGTCATGGCGATCGAGACCGAGGCCACAGGTCGCAGGCGACCGCGGGTGACCGGGGTGAGCTGGACAGATGCCCGATCAGGTGCCCGGCGCACGGGGGCCGATATCGTCGTCTCCGCCGCCGATCTCCACCACACGCAGACCCGGCTGCTCCCGCCCGCTCTCCGCGGTGGCTCGGAGGGCCGGTGGTCACGGATGGTCAGCGGCCCCGGGGCGGTGCTCGTCCTCCTCGGCGTCACCGGCGACCTTCCGCAGCTGCCCCACCATTCCCTCTTCTTCACCCCGGACTGGACGGAGAACTTCGACGCGATCTTCGGCCCGCGCCCGCGGGTGCCCCACCCGGCGTCGCTCTACGTCTGCCGCCCCAGCGCCACGGACCCGACCGTGGCACCGCCGGGATGCGAGAACCTCTTCGTCCTTGTCCCCGTCCCCGCCGATGCCGGGCTCGGGGGCGGTGGTCCCGAAGGCAGCGGCGATCCCCTCATCGAACGCGCCGCCGATCGGGCGATCGCGCAGATCGCGGAGTGGGCGGACATCCCCGACCTCGCCGAGCGCATCGTCGTCCGCCACACGATCGGTCCGACCGACTTCGCGCGCGACTACAACTCGTGGCTTGGCGGCATGCTCGGGCCCGCGCACACTCTGCGCCAGTCCGCGATGTTCCGGACGCAGAACGTCTCCCGCACCGTCGACGGCCTCTACTTCGCCGGTGCGACCACGGCGCCGGGGGTGGGCGTGCCGATGTGCCTCATCAGCGCCGAGGTGGTCCTCAAGCACAGCCGCGGCGACTCGAGTCCGGGCCCGCTTCCGGTCGGGGACGGCGTCTAGGGGTGCCTGCCCGCGCGGCCCTGTCTGGGCGGTGTGGGCTGCCAGTGCCGCCGCACGTGCCGCCTGAGCACCGTGCCGCCTCTGCGGCGTGCCATCTCCCGCCGTGCCGTGGTGTCCCATCGTGCCGTAGTTTCCCGCCGTGGCGCCTGAGCGCGGTGCTGTCTGAACGCCGCGCCAGGGCGTCCTGCCGGGCCGTCTCTGCGCCGTGCCGCATCCGCCGCGCCGTGGTCTCCCGCCATCTCAGCCGCGCGTCGTCGTCCGCCGCATTCGCCCGAGCAGACCGCGCCGGAGCAGGCCGCGCGGCGGCGGTGACCACAGGTCGGTGCCCGCGACCCGCCACCGGGCGAGCAGAGCGTTCGCGGCGAGCGCACCGGTCGTCGCCGCGCGCTCCATGAGGGCGACGGGCGCATCGCAGCGCACCCAGTCCCCGGCGAGGACGAGTCCGGGCAGCGGGGTCTCGACGCCAGGGCGCTCGTGCCACGGGCGCGGGTCGGTGAGTCCGCAGTCGTCACGGATGAGCAGCTGCGACTCGCGGGCGGTCAGTCGCGACGTCTCCGGCCAGACGGTGTGGAGGTCGGCGAGCAGCCGGTCGGCGATCTCCTTCTCGAACACCGTCCCTGGAGACACCGCTCCCTGGGACGCCCCACCCTGGGGCATCGCGGTCTCCGGCACCGAGGTCTCCGACACTCCGGCCTCCTGCACCGCGGTCTTCTGCAGTGCAGTCTTCGGCAGTGCGTAGGCGTGGAGTTCGACGACGGACCCTCCGTGCTCGCGCACCCAGTCGGCGGCGCCGGCCTCGAAGCGGTCGACGACGGAGACGTTGTCAAGGAGGTCGAAGCCGCTCGTCCCGAGGAAGGCGGGACGGTCGGGGTCGACGGGTCCGTCGAACCAGAGCCTGAGCACCGCGAACGGGGGCGCGTTGCGGGCGGCGGCGACCCGGCTCAGCCACGCGACCTCCGACGGCGACTCCGGGCGCAGCGTGGCGGCGAGGCTGCGGGCCGAGGCCGGATCGGCGGCGAGGACGACGGCATCGGAATCGACCTCCCCGCTGTCCGTCGTCACCGTCCACCTTCTCGGGCCACGTCTGAGCGCAGTCGCCGTGCGGTCGGTCTCGATGCGCACGCCGAGGTCGGTGAGATGGTCCCCGAGGGGTGCCCACAGCGCGGTGTCGTAGTCGTCGGTGGGGACGTCGAAGAGGAGGCCTTCGGAGGAGCCGGCGAAGTACGTGTGGAACATGGCGACGAGTTCGCCGGCGGAGAAGTCATCGGGGTCGGCGAAGAACGACCGGGCGAACACCTCGAGTGCGAGATGCCGGGCCTCCGCTGGGAAGCGCAGGCGGTCGAGGAAGGCCGCCGCTGATTCGCCGTCGTACCGGGCGAAGGAGTCGGGGAAGTCGACGTCGATGAGTTCGAACGCCGCCGCGGTGTCGATCTCGGTCAGTCCCGACAGTGGGAACGTCGGGCTCGAGAGGACGAACCCGGCGAGGTTGAACGGCGGCGTCGTCGGGATCGCGGCGAACGAATCGGTGGCCCCGCCTCGGCGGGTGAGGGGATAGTCCGCGAGCGGACGCAGACGGGAGAGGTCAGGATCGGCACGGCGGAGCAGGTCGCGGAGGTTGTAGTACTGCCGGAAGAACGCGTGGAACCCGCGACTCATCGTCCGCCCGCCGGGCAGCGGCCATGCACTCACCCGCCCGCCGAGGCGGGGGCCCGATTCGACGAGCACGACGTCGACTCCGCGTTCGGCGAGGACGGTGGCGGCGTTGAGTCCCGCGATCCCGCCGCCGATGACGGTCACGCTCTTCGGCCGCAGCGGCCGCGACCTGCCGGGGGCGGCCGGGAGCCGGACGGCATGCCGGTCGGCGGGGCGGAAACGGCCCTCGGTGCCGGCACCGGAACCGGTGCGGGTCCGGGCGGTCATCCGTCCGCCTCGGTGGGGGAGTCCGCCTCGGCGGGGGTGCGCCGGTTGAGGTTCCACTGCCAGAGCATGAGGACCGCGGTGATCATTGCGAAGCCGAAACCGAAGTCCTCGATGGGGATGTCGAAGGGGACGCGGATGCCAGAGAACATGTCCGGGTTGTAGACGACGATGGGGTCGCGCAGCTTCGTCAGCCAGCCGTCGACGAGGCATTGGAAGAAGAGGCAGATCGCCAGCGCGGCCCAGTACTGGGCGCGTCGGAAGATGCCGCTGCGGAAGACGAAGAGTTCGAGGGCGATGACGAGGACCATGCCGGCGACCGTCATGACGGTGTATTCGGGGATCATCGCTCCTTCCTCCTCGTCAGCCGCGCCCACCAGTGCGGGGCGCGGGCAAGCACCGTGCCGACGGCCTCGTAGCTGAGCAGGGCGCAGATGGGGATGACGACGAAGAACACGAGCTCTTCGAGCGGCAGGGCACCGAATTCGATTCCCGTGACGAACTCCGGGTTGTAGGACCAGTGCTCGCGGGCGATCGCGATGAGGTCCCAGACCGCGAAGACGATGACGACGGGGATGAGGGCGGCGAGCAGGAGCCTCCACCGGCGATAGACCCGCGCGGCGAACGCGAACTCGAGGGGCAGGGTGATGAGCACACAGGCCGCCATGAGCGCGAGGTACTCCCACTGGCCGAACATTAGCGCCGCCGCGGACGGGACGGGACGGTGAAGCCGAGGTCGAGACCGCGCAGTCGGGCCCCGGCGATGACGGAGTCGTGACCGACAACCGGGGTTGTGAGGAGGGTGGGTTCGCACGCCAGGAGGCGGTGGAGGAGAGCGTCGGCGACGACGAGCGCCACGGGCTGTCCCGGGCAGCGGTGGGCCCCGTCGCTGAAGCTCAGTCCCGCGGGAAGCGCTGTCCGCGGGCGGCCGGGGACGCGACCGCGCTCGGTCGGGGCCGGACAGACCGCCTCGGCGGCCGTCCCGAACGCGGACGGATCGACGTTGGCGGCTGTGACGTCGATGTCGACGAGGTCGCCGGCGGGGATCGTCGTCGCCTGTCCGTCGATGTCGACGGTGAGATCGTCGGTGACGCGCCGGTAGAGGTGGCCGACGATGGGGTCGAGGCGGATGACCTCCTCGAGCATCGCCAGCCGGGCGTCCCGGGCGGCGCCGAGGTAGTCATGGCGGAGCTCATCGTCCCTGAGCAGCCGCCACGCGGCGAAGGAGATGAACTCACGAGTGGTGACCATGCCCGCGGTGCCGTAGGTGACGCATTCGACGAGGATGTCCGCGGTGCCGGCACCGGTGGCGAGGAGGTGGGAGATGATGTCGTCGCGAGGGCTGCGCCGGTGGTCGCGGATGGCGGGCAGCACGTCGCAGACGTGGAAGGCGGTGAGCGGGAGGAGCCCGTTGACGGCGGCCTGCAGCCATTGGCGGTTGGTCCGCCCCCAGTTCGGGGCGGCGAGGTCGACCGGGGGCTGCCGGAAGAACGCCGTGAGCCGCGAGGCGAGGGCCGGGACCGGGGACGCGGTGAGGCCGACGATCCCGGCGGTGACTCCAACGGTGTAGAGCAGAACGGCGTCGTCGAGGCGGCAGCGTCCGGTGACGACGGCCTCATCGACGATCGCCTGGGCCTGCGCCTCGATGTCTGCCGCGTACCGTTCGTCGACGACAGACGGGGCGAAGAAGCGGGCGAGGGCACGCCGCTGCTCATCATGCGCGGGGCCGTCGGAGATGAGGATCGGGTGGCGGCGGAACCATCCGCGGGGGATCCGCTCCGCGGTGAAGCCGGCCTGGACCGTGGAGCGGCGGGCTCGGAGGACCTCTCGGGCCGCCGCAAACGAGCGGATCCGGTGGTAACCCGGGGCAGGTTCGGCGCGCGCGGAGTCGGGTCCTCTCACGGCCGCAGGCTCTCGAAGACGCCGGCGGCGAACTGATCGACCATCCACGGGCTGAAGACGAACGGTGTCGCACTCAGCGCCGCACGGACCTCAGCGATCGGAGTCCAGGACCATTCGGCCACCTCGGCGGGGGAGGGGTCCAGCGGCGAGGCGATCCGGGCGACGTAGACCGGGCACACCTCGTTCTCGACGATGCCGCCGGCATCGACGGCACGGTAGCGGAAGTCGGGGGCGATGACCGTCACGGCGCTCACGGTCGTGCCGAGCTCCTGGTCAGCCCGCCGGACGAGGGCGTCCTCGATGTCCTCCCCGGGTGCCGGATGACCGCAGAAGCTGTTCGTCCACACGCCCGGCCACGCCGCCTTCGTCAGGGCGCGGCGGGTGAGGAGGATGCGGTCCTCGTCGTCGATGAGATAGCAGGAGAACGCGGAGTGCAGCGGGGTGTCGGCGGTGTGGACCTCGGACTTGGGCATCGACCCGATGGGGCGGGCGGCCTCGTCGAGGAGGACGACGCGTTCGACGGCAGTGTCAGCGGTGTCGGGAGTGGTCATCGATCATCAGCTCCTTCGAACACCGGACGGTCTGCCCCATGCTACCGGTGCGAGGGCCCTATCGGGGTGGGGCCGTGGGTCTTATCGGGGCGGGGTCGCGGTCGGAACGAGGGTTGCATCGGGGTGGGGCCGCGGACGGAACGGGGGCCGTATCGGGGCGGGGCCGCGGACGGAACGGGGGCGATGTCATGACCAGCAAGTAGACTGTGGAGGTAATGATCCCCTTCTTTCACTTGAGGTGAAACACTCATGCCAGCAATCGTTGTCGTCGGCGCTCAGTGGGGCGACGAAGGTAAAGGGAAGACCACCGACATCCTCGGCACCAGCGTCGACTACGTCGTCAAGCCCAACGGCGGGAACAACGCTGGTCACACGGTTGTCGTCGGCGGTGAGAAGTACGAGCTCAAGCTCCTTCCCGCGGGGATCCTCTCGCCCAACGTCACCCCCGTCATCGGCAACGGCGTCGTCGTCAACCTCGAAGCGCTCTTCGAGGAGATCGACGCCCTCGAATCGCGCGGCGCCGACACCTCGAAGCTGCGGATCTCGGCGAACGCGCACCTCGTCGCGCCCTACCACCAAACGCTGGACAAGGTGACCGAGCGCTTCCTCGGCAAGCGCGCGATCGGGACGACCGGGCGCGGCATCGGGCCGGCGTACATGGACAAGATCGGGCGCCTGGGCATCCGCGTCCAGGACATCTTCGACGAGTCGATCCTGCGCCAGAAGATCGAGGGCTCGCTCCACCAGAAGAACGAACTCCTCGTCAAGGTCTACAACCGTCGCGCGGTGAGCGTCGAGGAGGTCGTCGACTACTTCCTGCCCTACGTCGAGCGGCTGCGCCCCTACGTCGCCGAGACCGAGCTCATGCTCAACGACGCCCTCGACCGGGGAGACGTCGTCGTCATGGAGGGCGGTCAGGCGACGATGCTCGACGTCGACCACGGCACGTACCCGTTCGTCACGTCCTCCAACCCGACCGCTGGCGGTTCGTGCGTGGGATCCGGGATCGGCCCGACGCGGATCAACCGCGTCGTCGGCATCGTCAAGGCCTACACGACCCGCGTGGGCGCCGGACCCTTCCCGACCGAGCTCTTCGACGAGATGGGCGAATACCTGCAGAAGGCCGGCGGCGAGTTCGGCGTCAACACCGGACGACCGCGCCGCTGCGGCTGGTACGACTCGGTCATCGCTCGGTACTCCGCACGAGTCAACGGCTTCACCGACTACGTCCTCACGAAGCTCGACGTCCTCACCGGCATCGAGCAGATCCCCGTCGCCGTGGCCTACGACGTCGACGGTGAGCGCTTCGACGAGATGCCGATGACGCAGACCGACTTCCACCACGCGACGCCGATCTTCGAGTACTTCGACGGCTGGACCGAGGACATCTCCGGCGCCCGGACCTTCGAGGATCTGCCCGAGAACGCACAGAAGTACGTTCTCGCCCTCGAGGAGCTCTCCGGCTGCCGGATCTCCGTCATCGGCGTCGGTCCCGACCGCGAGCAGTCGATCGTCCGCCACGACCTGCTCGACTGACGAGCGGGTGGCCGTCGCGGGCCAGGGCTCGGCTGGGCACGGGCCCGGCTTGGCCTGGGCACGGGCCCGGCTTGGCCTGGGCGCGACGGCTCGAGTCGCTGTGCCGCTGAGCTGCGGCTCGGGTCGCTGAACTTCGCCGTCGTTCCACGCGCAGCTCGACGGCTGGGTGCCGATCCACGCGCAGCCGGATTTCCGCGTCGCGGGCGACTCGGAATTCGAGCCTCGCGTTGATCGAGCGCGCGGCGGTTCGTGGGAGGCGCGGATTTCGAGTTTCGCGTGGATCGAGACCATACAGCCGTTCCGGCAACCTGACGCGCTGGCCTCGTCGGGTGGAGGCGCAGCGCCTGCTCATCGACGATGAAGCCCCATGGTGCTAACCCCACGCGCCAAAGAGGTCTGCCAGCTGGAACACGGCCAAGCCGGTGACGACGAGGCAGATGAGCCACCCGAGGATGTTCGCGACCACGCCGTTGCGGTAGCGACCCATCAGCCGGCGATTGTTCATCACGATCATGAGGAAGGCGGCGATGATCGGCAGGAGCAGCCCATTCGCCGCCTGAGCGAGGATGATGATCTGCACCGGGTTGATGCCGGTCACGGCGAAGATCCCGCCGATGACGAGCACGCTGATCCAGATTATGCGGGCAGGCTTCGCCTTGAGGTCGGTGCTCAGCCCGAGGGTGCCGCTGATCGCATAGGCGGCGCCGAGCGGACCGGCGACCGCCGACGTGAAACCGGCTGCGAACAGGCCGGTGGCGAAGACCCACGGGGCGGCGGAGCCCAGAAGAGGTTCGAGCGCCTGGGTCATGTCCTCTGCGGTCTCGGCGGTCATCCCCTTGACGTACATGCCGCCGAATGCCGTGGCCATCACGGCGAGCGTGATGACTCCACCGACGGAGATCGAGAGAACGGTGTCTCGACGGGACTCCTTGAGAGATTCTTCGACGTCGCCCTTACCCCATTTCTCCTGCACGAGGCTGGACTGAAGGAACAAGTTGTAGGGGACGACCGTCGTGCCGATGAGCGCGATGGCGACGAGAAGACTGCCCGAGGGGATTGTCGGTACGAACAGCCCCTTGAGCATCTCGCTGATCGGGGGCTGCACCACGACTACGGTCACCACGAAGATCAGGCCGAGGATGACGACGAGGACGGTGAGCACGACTTCGATGGCCTTGTAGCTGCCCGTCCACAGAAGCGCCCCGATGAAGGCGATGACGACGATGACGATGATCCTCTGGTCGATGCCGGTGACGGTCGACAGGGCCAGAGCCGTTCCGGTCGTGTCCCCGCCGGCATAGCTCGCCCCGCCGATGCCGATGGCGGCGACGACAAGAACGACCATCGCCATGCGCGCAATCCGGGACGCGAAGACCGTGCGGAGCGCCTCGCCAAGGCTGAGGCGGGTGGCGATTCCCAATCGGCCGCTCATCTCCTGGAGGATGATCGTCGCGATGATCGAGAAGAGCACCGTCCATGCGAGTGCGAATCCGTACGATGCGCCGGTGACGACCGAGGTGGTGATCGTTCCGGGGCCGATGAACGACGCGGCGATGATGAGGCCAGGGCCGAAGCGCAGTCGCCGCGATCGGCTGGTATCTCTCTCGGCCCTCGGGAGTGGGCGGCTGGCATCGGTCTCGTTCAACGCGTTCTCCTTCGAAAGGCGTCCAATTACCCGAAAGCCTATAGATGGTTCAACCATCTGACAATAGGAGAAGTTGATCCTTCCGCAGAGAAAGGGGATCCTTCCTGTTCAGTGTCGAGTGAAGAGTTGCACTTTCTGAAGTTTGGTTGAACTCTGCTATCTTCGTCGTATGGCAACGAGTGCAGACAATGAAAGCGCCTCGAGGATGGTGCGCACGCGCCTTCGCGACCAGATCCTGCGGGGAGAGCTGCCACCCGGTACGCGGTTGAGGGATCGGGTGCTGTCTGCGGAGCACGAAGTGTCGAGGAACAGCGTTCGAGAGGCCCTGCGTCTGCTCGTCAGCGATGGGCTCGTCACGCTCACTGTGAATTCCGGAGCTGCCGTGCGCGTGCTCACCACGGAGGACGTCGCCGACATCTACGCCGCTCGTCGACTCCTCGAGTTCGGCGGAATCCGTGCCAGCAGCCGCGCCAGTGACGCAGAGCTGGCCGAGATCGACGTGGCAGCCGACACGGGGATTCGACAGCGAGCGCAGAAGAGGTGGCAGCAGACGGGAACTGCCAGCCTGGAGTTCCATGCCGCAGTCGTTGCGTTGGCAGGTTCCGAGCGGGTCAACCACTTCTTCGCGGCCCTCGCTGCTCAGCTTCGTCTGGCATTCGCGATCATGCCCGACGAGGCCGAGTTCCAGGCCTTGTGGGTGGACCGTGACAGGGTGATCGCCGATCTTCTGCTGGCAGGGCGACGAGACGCGGCCGAAGCCGAACTGATGGCCTACCTCGCCGATTCGGAGGCGGCGATCGTCGATGCCGTTCGCGGCGCGGCGATTGCGCGGCCCTGATGGCTCTGCCCTTCGACGACTGCCGACCAAGATGCCCGAGATTTCGAGAGGAAACATGATGACGAACAACCCACGACTGACCGAAGCCGCCTACCAAGGCGACGCCCTCGAGGTCGACCGGGATTTCTACGGCCGCCTCGGCGAACTCACCGATGCTCGGACCGTCGTCTCCGAGCTCACCGTAGAGATCCGCTCGGGTGAGGCGTGGGAGATCCCCGCGGGACACATCTGCCGGATCTCCTCAGTCGAGGGGCCCCAGGTCGGGGACCTCAATCTGTGGAATAGGAACGACCCCCGGGAACGCTTCTGGGCGTCGCGGACTCGTCAGCTCCAGGCCGCCCACGTCTCGACGTTCGACCGGCTGTGGTCGACCCTGCCGTTCCTCCGTCCGATGGCCACCATCGTCGGCGATACCCTCGCAGACTATGGCGAGGACAGCGAAGGCGGGCGCCTGCACGATACCTTGGGTACCCGGTGTGACCCGTACGTATCCCAGATGCTCAACGGCGTCGACTTCGACTACCACTGCCACTCGAACCTCGTGCGTGCGATCCTCCCGTTCGGGCTGACCGAATTCGACGTCCACGATGTGCTCAACGTGTTCCAGTGCACCGGCCTGAATGACGACGATGAGTACTTTATGAAAACCTGCCCGGCGCAGCCCGGTGACTACTTCGAGTTCTTCGCCGAGCAGGACCTGCTCGCGGCACTCTCCGCATGCCCGGGCGGCGACCTGTCGCAGCCGATGTTCGGTGAGGACGGCGACGATACCGCGGAGAACTGCCACCCGCTCAAGGTCACGGTCTATGCGGTCTCGGACGACCTCCTCGAGGGCTGGACCGAACCGCAGTCGCCGCGATACCGCGGTGCGCACGGCCTCAGTTCTCAGCCCTGGAGCTGAGCAGCCGGCGGTTCGCGTGATTCCTGCGCTCACTCCGCGCCGGTTGGCGGAGTGAGAGTGGTCCGACGCGAGAGTTATTGTTTCGGCTCGGTTGGACCCTGCAATCGGAGTGCATGTCTCAGATTGAGTATTATCAATTGTGTTCGGATCAGCGGCGATGTTAGCGTCCGGAAATATGTACCCGATGACGTCCGCGAAGACGCGGACACGACTTTCGACTCGGCTCACCTCGCTGGCACGACGGTGGGTGGCAGTCATATCCGCTTCGGTCCTTGTCGGGGCTACCTCCGCCTGCATGCCCGAAGTCGACAGGAATGAAGGCTTTCCGCCGCCTCGTGTCACCGCAATAGCGGCCGGCTCGCCTGGTGGTGGTCTCGATCTGACTGCTCGGATCACCAAGGACGGGCTTGAGGCCGCAGGCGTGGAAAGTTTCGTCTCTATTGAGAACATGGGTGGTGGAGGAGGCAACCCGGCTCGCGCTGCTGTTCTCAAGCGGGAGAACGACGGTACAACGGTTGTTTTCGAATCGAACCGCGTGCTCCTCTCAAACATCACGGGCACTACTGACATGTCGATTGATGACTTCACTCCGATCGCGCAACTCACCACCGATTACGAAGTCTGGATGGTCAAAACGGGTTCGCGGTTCGATTCGGCGAAGTCAGTGCTCGACCAGCTCAAACGGGATCCTTCCGCGGTCACCTTCGGTATCGGGACCGTCCCGAGCGACGACCAACTCAACGTCCTGCGCCCGGCTTCTGATTACGGCGTCGAGAACTTGAACTCGCTGAAGATGATTGCCTTTTCGGATGGAGGTGACCTCAACAATGAACTCCTCGGTGGGCGAATCGATGTGGCTTCGACCGGCATATCAGAAGCAGTGGAACTCGTGGAGAGCGGTGACGTCGAGATCATCGCGGTGTCAGCCCCCGAGACGATTTCCAGCGGACCGGGAGCAGGCGTGCCTACGTGGCAGGACTTGGGAATGGACATCACCATAAATCACTGGCGCGGGGTGTTTGGCCCTGCGGGAATGCCTGAGGAAGCCGTCGCGTGGTGGAGGGAAGCTTTGGAGGCAAGCGTGGCCTCTGACGAATTCACCTCACAAGCCGAAGCGCTTGGAATCAATCCTGCGTATATGGCAGGCGATGAATGGCTCGAGACAGTGATCCGACCGGAGGAGGCAGAGTCGCGTGAGGTGCTCGAAGAGGTAGGACTTGCCAAATGACTTCAACGACCGACAAAGACACAGGGTCTGAAGAACAAAGCGCTGCCGCTGATGTGAACGCCCGAGCCTCCTGGTCTAAGGCCCTGGCTGCAGTCGTTCTAGTGGGGATTGCGATCTTCTATTTCGTCAGCGCAATGCTTCTGCCCAGTTCCGAGACGGATGAGGTCGTCGGCCCGAAGATCTTTCCCGTAGTTGTCTCCGTAGTCCTGTTGTGTACGACGGCGTTGGGAGTCGTCTCAATGATTCGAGGGAGGGCGGACGTCAGAGCGGTCTCGGCGCGCGAGCTTATTCGAGTACTCATCTGTGTCGTGCTTTTCGGGCTTTTCACAGCATCCATCTTCCTCATCGGATTTGCCGAAGCCGCGGCTGTGTTCTCAGTGCTCGTCATCATGCTCGTCTTCGGAATCCGACTTGCTCCACTCCGCGCGGTTTTCGTGCTGCTCATCGGCCTGGTCATCGGACTGGTGCTGTTCCTCATCTTCGATGTATGGCTCAATGTGCTGCTTCCCGTTGGATGGATTGAGTTTCTGCTCTTCGGAGGTCTGGGGCTATGAACTCCTGGAACGAACTGTTGTCGGCGTTGGGGAATATCACAACGTCACCGACATTGTTGGCCGTCATCCTGGCAGGAGTTCTGCTGGGAACAATCGCTGGGTTGCTTCCCGGGCTGGGCCCTTCCACGGCAATCGCCCTGCTTCTGCCAGTCGCAATCACCGTGCCGGCTGAACTATCTCTGCCTGGGCTGTGTCAAGTTTCGTAGACGATCTCTTTGTGGATCAGGCGGCGATCGCGGCCTGAAGGGTGTAGTCGGCGCGCGCTT
>NZ_BAABNP010000016.1:0-66498 GCF_038429965.1 Brevibacterium ammoniilyticum | reverse complement strand
AGAACTTCCATCATCCGGGAGACCTCGACCCCTACCCGGCCACCGACGCGCTCAACCGACTACACCCTCGTTCGTGAAGAGCCGACAATTGCCGCAGGGGATTATCCCTGCGGCAATTGGATGGCTCTCTATCTTAGATTCTCAACGTCTGGATGAGCGACTCTTGACTCCCAGCACTGAGCCGATACCGGCTGCAACAAGTGTGGCAATTCCCGCGATGGGGAAAATCCTCTCGGCAGGCCCTCCGTACACGTTGGCGTCGCGTTCCATACCTGCGATCGTGCCAGTTGCGATGGTAATTCCAAATAGGGCGATGAATGTTACCAGAACTATATAGAAGCTCATTCGCATTCTAGTCAAAATGTACCTTCTTTCACTTAGGGTTGCAGAGAGCTGCAACCGTCCTTGCGAGACCTACGGTTGGTCGCCAGGCTTCGATGTTCCACGTGCTTTTCACTCGTGCGATCTTAGACATAGGATGGCAAACGTATTGCTGCTTGAGCCCCGCCGTTGGTTTTTTCACACCTTTTCTCACAGCTTCGTTCCAGCCAGTCGAGGCGTGAACTGCACTGGGGGCCGCACGGCCAGCGACTGTTGGGGTAATAATGTACCTTGGCTTCTTCTTTTCAGTTGAACGCTTAACGCTCTTGATCAGAGCTATTGAGGCGGGAGCCTTTACCTCAGAAAGCTGGTCGCCGCTGCCGAGTCCCGAGATTTCGAGGCTTTGCCCGGAAACTTCCCAGGCCCCTTCGATCTCGCGGCCATCCGCGAGCTCCAGTTGAGGAGCAGCTATAGCCAGCTGGAAGTCTCCGTTCGAATCGACGGCGTAGGCACCGCCATCTATGCCAGTGCGCCAGCTCGCGTTTTGGCTGATGTCAAGCTCGTCGCCTGTGAGAGTGACAACTAATTCGTCTCCATTCGGCGAAGCTTCGACCTCTTGACCGTGAGGACAAGGGTTTCCGACGTGCCATTGATGCCCACATCGTCGATTTGCGAATCAGCAGCGGCGGCAGCCGGTGAAGCAAAAAGCGCGACTGTAGCAATCGTGCTCGTAGCGAGTGCCGTTGTATACTTAATTTTTATCGTTCAATATTTCTATTCCTAGTGTAGTGAGTTTGCTCCAAAAGTGTACATGTTCGATGCCAGATCATCCCAATCCAGGGCGTGGGAGCTTGGGTCCGAACTTGCCAACCCCGAGCAACATCCTGGCGATGGGGCTCTTCGGACATCTGGTGGGGGTCACGGGATGCTCCTCGCGGCAGGCAAATTCACTCGACGACCCTCACCAGATGTCCGAAGGGCCCATATCGGGTAGGAGATAGGTGCGCCGGGTGAGGTTAGCGAGGGAGAGGTCGAGGTCCCCAATGCTCCTAAGCGCTAACCACCTGACCTCCTCAAGCACCTCGACGTACTTCACCCTACTTCAGGATGTGCTTTAGCTGGCTCCGATGCCTTCCGGTGTTCCCGCTACGACCTGCCGCTCGGCCTGGACAGTGCTCATGTAACGCTCGTCGATCGCCGGAACGACCTGCTGACTTGCTCATCGTCAGTGTCTCGATCCCCGCGACCACTACCGGATGCCATTCGCAAGGGTCTATCGCGACCGGTCGCGGCCGTCGCAGAAGGGTGCTCCAGGCGGTGCCCAGGACGACGCTAGCGCAGATCGTGTGGCGCTACTGCCTCCATCGCTAACAGGGGTCCCCGCGCAGCGGGCAGGTCCCCGTTGCTTCGCACCCGACTGCCCCGCAATCACCCCAGCGTGAACGACGCGGACTTGAGCTTCAGGGAGCTGCGCAGCTGCGCGCCCGTGCGCGTGGCCGTCTTCCCCTTCGTCGAGGTGGCTGTCGCGGACGTCACGAGTCCCGATGACGAGCGGGTGAGGTCGACACGGGCGACGACGGGCAGACCGAACGCCTTGGCCATCGCCGCCTGCGAGGGCTTCACCGTCCACGAGGCGTTCGGGTTGCGGGCGGCCGCGGTCTTCGAGGCCGCGTCGTCACGGGACCGCAGGTAGGGGATGTCGCTGCCCCACACCTCGGCGGCGGAGTTCGTCTTCCCACCCGAGGACGAGGAGTACACGGCGTCGATGAGCCCGCCCTTGTACATGACGACCTTCGCGTTCTTCACACTCGCCCCCGACCCGGACTGCGTGTCCTGCACGGCCCGGCGCCACGGGTCGCTGTCCTTCGCGTTCTCATGCGCCCAGCCCTTGAAGTGCTGGGAGGTGACCTCGTCGTAGACGTTGCACGCGCACGCGGCTTTGAGCGGCCCGAGGTTGCGGTAGGCATACGTCCGGGCGGCGATCGCCTGCGCCTGGAGGGCCGCCGGCTTCCACGAGGTGGGCACCTCGGCGATGCCGGGCAGATACTCGGTGTTCGTCTTCATGATGCCGAGCACGTTGAGCGCGTTCTTCAGCTGCCGGATCTCGATCTTCCCGTGCCGGTAGGTCCCCGTCGACCCGCTCTGCGCCTTGGAGACCGCGACCGTCGTCTTCTGGGACCCCGACCAGTACCGAGTGCCCTGCCATTCGACGGTCAGCCACGTCGACTCGTACGACTTCGACCCGACCTTCGCTCTCACCTTGCCCGCCGAGGTGCGCTCGACGGTGATCGTCGACCCCGACTCGATCGTCCTGCCGGAGACCTTGACGCGCAGCCTGCCCGCGGACGGGGTGAGCGTCACCGACTTCTGCCCGGCGAGCAGCTGGACGGTGATGTCCGCGTTCGCGTTCGACGCGGTCTGCGTCACCTTCGCGGGATTGTAGTAGTGCTCGAGGATCTGGGTGGCGCTCTTTCCCTGGGCCGCCATGCCCTGGGCGCCGTACTGGCTCATGCCGACCCCGTGCCCGAACCCCGAGCCCTTGAGCGTGAACGTCGACGGCGCCGACGTCACTTGGATCTTCGCGCCCGACTTCGCGGTCCACGTGATGCGCCCGTTCTGGAAGTCCTGACGAGTCTCGGACCCGGACCGGTACTCGTTGCTCGTCGGGTAGCCGAGCTTCCCGTTCTCCCACCCGGACTTCTGCCACGCGGAGCGGATGGCGCCCCACGTCGCCCGCGCCCCGGTCGCCTTCGTCCAGTGGATCGTGCCGGAGCGGAACGTCTGATAGCAGCCCTTGTCCTTGAGCGTGCACCGTTCGGGACCGACCGCGGGACCGAGCCGCCCCTTGTCTCCGCCGAGCGAGCGGTGCATCGACCCGATCGCCCCTTTCGTCGGGTAGGCGGCCGCCGCGGGGGTCAGTGACCCGGTGAAGACGACGAGAACGGCGATGAGCAGGCAGGATACGAGGCCGGACGCGGTACGCCCGGGGGAAGAAGCACGCATGGCATGATCTTATGCGCACGTGTCAACACCGGCGGACAGACATCAGGTGACGATGCGGCGAACTCCCCGGACCGCACCGGTCCGGGGAGTTCGTCGAAGGTGCTCAGTCTCAGCCGAGCTTCTCGGCGATCGCCTGGTTGAACGCCTCGAGATCGCCGGGGTTGCGGGAGGTGATGAGGTTGCCGTCGACGACCACCTCGGCGTCGGTCCACTCCGCCCCCGCGTTCTCGAGATCGACCTTCGTCGACTCGAACGAGGTGAGCGAACAGCCCTTCGCCACGCCCGCCTCGGCGAGGATCCACGGGGCATGGCAGATCGCCGCCACCGGCTTGTCGGCGTCGAAGAACGCCTGGACGAACGCCACCGCGTCCCCGTCGGTGCGCAGGGTGTCGGCGTTGATCGTGCCGCCGGGCAGGACGAGGGCGTCGTAGTCGGCGGCGTTCGCCTCCGCGAGCGGCACATCGACGTCGAAGGTGTCCGCGTGGTCCCAGTCGCCCTCCATCGCCTGGAGGGTGCCCTCGGAGGGGGAGATGAGCACCGTCGTGGCGCCGGCCTCGTCGAGGGCCGCTCGGGGGCTGGTCAGCTCGACCTGTTCGACGCCGCGGGTGAGGAGGAAGGCGATCGTCTTGTCTGAAACGGCCATGGTCGGCCTCCTTCGGATCTGCGAGTTCGGATCTGTGGGTTCTCGGTTGCGCAATGACGGCAACGTACATTGCCATATCAGACTGCCACCGAATGCACGCGATGTCGAGACCCAGGGGAGGCCGGAGGGCCATCTGTGTGTGGTGCGGGCTCAGTCGCCGAGGCCGACGATCGCCTGCGCCGAGGCGGCTGCCGCGTCGTCGACCCAGGCGGGCACCTCACCGCCGATGAAGGGGCGAACGATGCCGTAGGGCGCCAGTCGGGTGCCCATCGACAGCAGCTCCCGGTGGTGCGGCGTTGGGTTGGGAAAGCGCCGGATGAGCAGGTCGTCCATCGCCGCATCGATGTCGTCGTTGATGTGCGCCGCCTCGTCGCGCACGCCTTCGGGGCCCGCGGTGGCCAGCGTCGACTGCCGGTGGAGGAGCATCGAGCGGGCCGCGAGGGGATCGTCTCGGCAGAACGCGGAGACGTGCCGCGCCGAGGCGGTCACTGCCTCCCGTGGGTCCGGCAGGGCGTACGCGGTGAGGAGTCCTGCGTGGAAGCGACCGATCGAGCGCAGCCAGAGCCGGGCGAACACCTCGTCGCGGGAGGCGAAGCGGTGATAGATCGAGCCGGTCGGCCCGCCGATCGCGGCCGCGACATCGGCGATCGTCGCCCGCGGGCCGTGCTCGGCGAGTGCCCGAGCGGCCCCGTCGAGGATGTCGTCATCGGAGAAGCGCGCAGGTCTTGCCATGGCTCACCATCATAGCTAGTTTTAGAGTATGAGTTTTAGAACGCGAGATTTAAAACCATCGACTGCCTCCCCGAACCAGCTGCCGGGGTGGGTGCACGTCGCCGGGTGGGGGAGTCTGCTCCTGCCGTTGCCGAGCGTGGGCTGGCGCATCGCGATGCTCGCCGGACTCGACGTCGGGTTCGGGATGAGCAGTGAGTTCCGGTCCTCGACCGCGGCGATCGGCTACGTTCTCGGCCTCGAGGTGCTCACCCTCGTAGTCGCCGTCCTCGGTTTCGGACTCATCCGGCCGTGGGGCGAGGTCGTGCCGGGCTGGGTGCCCCGCCTCGGCGGGAGGACGATCCCGGCCGGACTCGTCCTCATCGTCGGCGGCATCGGGTGCGCTGTGCTGCTCATCCTCATCGGCACCGTGCTGGTGAAGTTCGTCCTCGTGTGGACTGGCGCCGAGGCGGGATGGACTCCCGACATCGGCATGAGTCCCGGCCAGCGGGCGCTGCTGCTCACCTGCTACATTCCGTTCTTCGCATGGCCGCTGGCGATCGCTGCCGCCCTCGTCGGCTATGGGCGCAGACGACTCGGGACCCGCCGCAGCGGTGATGCTGCGGTGCGGGTCCCGGTCGCGTGAGTCCAGGCGCAGCCCGAACAGGACGTCCTCAGCTGGTGAGGAAGGTCCGCTGCTCCTCGGTGAAGGGCTTCGGCGCCATCTTCAGCAGCACCTTGCCGATCGGGTGGCCGGCGCGGAGGAAGCGGTAGGCGTCCTGGACCTCGGTGAGCGGGAAGACGCCGCCGATGGGCACGAAGACGTGACCGTAGGCGATCGCCTTGGCCAGCCACGCGAGGTCACCGCGCTGGGCGACGGCCTCGCCGGAGGTGTGGACGCCGAGCTTCTCGGCGACCTCGGGGCCTGCGGCGATCGAGTTGATCCGATCCGCGGGCACGCCGAGTCCGAGCAGCAGTGCGATCTCGTCCTCGCCGCGCGTCGAGTACGCGGCCTGGATGCCGTTCGGGGCGGCGGCCCGCAGCCGGTCCTCGAGACCGTCGCCGTATTCGATCGCGTCGATGCCGAGCGCCCGGAGCAGTTGGAGGTTGTCCGCGCTCGCGGTGCCGATGACCCTGGCGCCGAGGCCGAGGCCGAGGGCGAGCTGGGCGGCGATGATGCCGACCCCGCCGGAGGCACCGGAGACGAACACGGTCTCCCCTGCGGCCGGGGCGATGGCGCGGATGCCGGAGATCGCGGTGCGGCCGGCGATGTAGAGGCCGCCGGCGACGTCGGTGCCCAGTCCCTTGGGGATCGCATCGAGGCGCTTTTCGGGGTCCTTGATGAGCAGGGTCTCGGCCTGCGAATGGTTGGGGTAGCCGCCGAAGACGAGCTGGCCGGGGGAGAAGTCCTCGACGCCCTCACCCACCTCGGCGACGATCCCGGAGAAGTCCATGCCCACGCCCCGGGTGCCCTTCGCGGGCCCGAAGCCGCCGGAGAGGATCGTCAGGTCGACGGGATTGAGGCCGGCGTAGAGCACCTGCACCCTCACCTGCCCGGGCCCGGTCTCGGGAACCTCGACCTCGGCGGTATGGAGTTCGTCGATGTCTCCGTTGCGATCGAATTGGACGCGTGTGGTCATGGTGCGCTCCTCGCTGTCGATGTGAGGCGGTCGTGGGGCCGGCCGCCACCGGAACAACGACGACGGCGTCCGCATTGTTCCATGGGTGCGGATGCTCTCACCAGTGCGGGGAGTGCGGGCAGGGATTATTCTGAAGAGGATCTCGCCGAGGATGTCGAGAATCCGATCACAGCTCCGTCTCAGGGGTGTCAGCGGCCACCACCCGGTGAGCGGCGGCACCGAACAAGGAGAATGTCATGGCCAAGTACCTCATGCTCAAGCACTACCGCGGGCACCCGGACTACATCGACTTCGTGCCGATGGACAAGTGGACTCCTGCGGAGATCGACGCCCACATGCAGTACATGAACGACTTCGCCGACCGGCTGCGGGAGACCGGCGAGTTCGTCGATGCGCAGGCGCTCTCACCCGACGGCGTCTTCGTCCGCGCCGACGGTGCGGGCAGGCCCCCGGTCACCGACGGACCGTTCCCCGAGACGAAGGACCTCATCGCCGGCTGGATGGCCATCGACGTCGAGTCCTACGACCGGGCGCTCGAGCTCGCCGCGGAGCTCTCCGCGGCCCCCGGCTACCAGGGCAAGCCGATCAACGAATGGCTCGAACTCCGACCCTTCCTCGACAACACCCCGGGCTCCGACGGCTGGGAGGGCTGAGGGGATCGGGCTGCGGCGATTCCCGGGCTTCGGTGAGAGAGCTGATCGGCGATGAAGGCCGACGTCGACGAGGAGGCCCTGCGCGATCTCGTGCCCGCCGTCATCGGCATCCTCTGCGCTCGGGGAGCGGACTTCTCTGACGCCGAGGATGCCGTGCAGGAGGCGCTCATCGCAGCCTTGAGTGCGTGGTCGGCCTCATCGCCGGAGGATCCGCGGGCCTGGCTGATCACGGTGGCCTGGCGCAGGCACCTCGACCTCGTCCGCTCCCGAAGCGCCCGCACCGACCGTGAGATCAGAGCGGCACGGGAAGGACTCGGCCCCGCGGACGGGGCGACCGCCTCGGCGAAGGAGGACACCCTCGACCTCTATGTCCTCTGCGCCCATCCCGACCTCAGCCCCGCATCGGCGGTGGCCCTGACCCTGCGGGCCGTCGGGGGCCTGACGACGACGCAGATCGCGGCGGCGTTCCTCGTCCCCGAGGCGACGATGGCGCAGCGGATCTCGCGGGCGAAGCGCACGATCGCGGGCACCCGCCTCAACCGGCCCGGCGACCTCGGGGCGGTGCTCACGGTCCTCTACCTTGTCTTCAACGAGGGCTACACCGGTGAGGTCGACCTCGCCGTCGAAGTCATCCGACTGACCCGGCGGCTCACCGACCTCACCGACGACGCCGAGGCGGCCGGCCTGCTCGCGCTCATGCTCATCCACCATGCGCGACGTCCGGCGCGCTTCGGTCCCGGCGGGCGTCTCGTGCCGCTTGCCGAACAGGATCGCCGGCTGTGGGACACGGACTCCATCGCCGAGGGCATCGGCCTGCTTCAGGCGGCGTTGGCTCGGGACCGCCTCGGCGAGTTCCAGGCGCAGGCGGCGATCGCAGCGATCCATGCCGATGCCCTGCGGTTCGAGGACACCGACTGGCCGCAGATCGTGGGCTGGTACGACGAGCTGCTCGCCGTGCGCGAGAACCCGGTCGCGCAGCTGGCCCGGGCGGTCGCCGTGGGGGAGGCTGATGGGGCGCAGGCGGGGCTGTCGGCGCTCGCGGACTGCGATGAGACGCTGCCGCGCTTCGACGCGGCCCACGCGCATCTGCGCGAACTCGCCGGAGACGGCGAGGCGGCCGCGAGGCTCTTTGCACAGGCGGCGGAGAAGGCGCAGACACTCGGCGAACGCGACCATCTCCTCCGGCAAGCGGCGCGGCTGAACGCCGGCGCTGGGTCAGGAGAGGGCTGAGGCTGCCGACGGCCCGGTCACGACGCATCCGAACGCTATCATCGAGCCAGGCAGGAGCACGGGTAGGGGTCCGGGCAGCGGAGACCGAGATCGAGGGGGCACGGATGGTCGAGGCAACGGTGGAGAGCGTGACGGCGGCGCTCGCGGAACTCGAGGATCCCAAGGCGCGGGCGGTCAATGAGAAGCACGGGGACGACCACGGGGTCAATCTCACGAAGCTGCGGGGGATTGCGAAGGAGCTGAAGAAGAACGACGAGCTCGCGCTCGACCTGTGGGCGACCGATGACACGGCGGCCCGGCTCGTCGCGATCCTCATCATGCGCCCGAAGTCCTACGACGAGGACCAGCTCGATGCGATGCTCCGGCAATCCCGCGTGCCCAAGGTCCACGGCTGGCTGGTCAACTACATCGTCAAGAAGTCACCGCACGCCGAGGCGCTGCGACAGCGGTGGATGGCCGATCCCGATCCCGTCGTCGCCTCGGCCGGGTGGGCGCTGACCTCGGAGCGGGTGAGCAGATCGCCCGAGGGGCTCGACCTGCCGGGCCTCCTCGACGTCATCGAGGCGGAGATGAAGGACGCACCCGAGCGACTCCAGTGGGCGATGAACGAGACGCTGGCCTCGATCGGCATCGAGAACGCCGACCTGCGCGACCGCGCACTCGACATCGGCGAACGCCTCGAAGTCCTCAAGGACTATCCGACCCCGCCGAACTGCACCTCGCCGTTCGCCCCGATCTGGATCACCGAGATCGTCCGCCGCCGCGACGAGGGCGAAACCGTACGTACCTAGCCTCGGGGGTTTCATGATCAGGGTGGTCCTTCAGGAGGACGGGACTGCTGACGGTTTGGTTGACTTCGCGCCCGCAAAATGAAGAGGAGTGAAATGAGAGCGGATGAAACTGTTCATTCTGAGGGGTCGTATGTTGAGGACTCGCCAACCTATCGTGTCAACTTTTGGGAGTTATACGGGAAGGAATCGTGGAACCTTCAAGCGTTCGTGCTTTCAGGTGCCAAAGACCTCGAGGAAGTTCTGGACTGGATAAGCAGAAACGAGAATGGGCGGCGCGTAGAACTGTTCGTCGAACTCGAAGACGAGCCGTTCGCATCATTCAGTACGCCTAGAAAATCGGATCTGATTCGCTTGTGCGGGAGCGACCCGAACGAAGGCGATAGTGCGTTTGGCTTCGTCGCCGTGCCTGAGTAGGGTCACCCATCCCTGCCGCACTCCTGGGTTTCATTCGGTCTGGAATGAGAGGCGGCCCGCACTGAAAAGTGCGGGCCGCTCGTCTTCGACGGGTACTGGTTGTTGTCGCAATCACTGATTACTCCTGGTCAGGAGTACTTCCTCTATTCAGCCTGCACGCTGTACGGCCCCGATCATAAAACCGCCGAGGTCCTCACCCGCCGGCGATCTCCCGCAGGGCCTGGACATGGCCGTCGAGGCGGCGGACCCCGTCCTTCGTGATCGAGACCCACGTGCGGGGTCGTTTGCCGACGTAGCCCTTCGCGACTGAGACCAGCCCGGCCTTCTCGAGCGCGGTCACATGCCGTGAGAGCACCGAGTCGGAGACGCCGAGGGAATCGCGCAGCAGCTTGAACTCCGCGCGGTCCCGGTTCTTCAGGCTCGCGACGAGTCCGAGCCGGGTGGGATTGCCGAGGTCCGGATCGATCCGGGCCAGGGATTCGCCGAGGTGGGGGATCGTCTCATCCGCATCGTCCGTCGATGGGGCGGGGGTGGCATTCATCGTTGACTCCTGTCTCACTCGTGCACACTGGCCTCAGCGGCGCAGGCCGAGGAGAGCGAAGACCAGCGAGGCCGCCCAGATGACTCCGGCCGCGGCGAAGGTGACCCACGAACCCGGGGACATCGAATCGGCGACGACGCCGGCGATGAACGCGAGGGCAGTGACCGGCAGCCATGTGACGAGGAGGAACGTCGAACGGCGGCTCCAGCTCAGCGCCGAGGTGAGGTAGACGACGAACGCGGGGATCATCCATGCCGCAGCGGCGCCGAGGATGACGAGCTGCGTCGTCGGATCGTCGATGACGGCCATCGCGAAGAGGCCGATCGAGGCAGCGGTGCTGGTGACGATGAGGAGGATGACGAGCGGCCATGCGTCGGTGCTGCGGGCCTGCTTCTGGGTCGAATCGATCTGCGCGAGGAGGTCGGTGGCTTGCTGCGGGGTGGGCGTGGTCATGGCTGCTCCTTCGGAGGGATCCTGGGAAAGCTCGCTTCCGGGGTGGAAGTGATTTCAGCCTACCAACTACTTTCCATATTGGAAAGTACTTTCGCAAAACTTTATCACAGCGCCGAGGCGGCCACCGTCGCCGCGAGCTCCGTGGCCGTCTCGAGGTCGGCCTCGGTGACCTCTCCCGTGCGGATGAGCGGGTCGAAGACGAGCGACCAGCCCAGCCCCGTCGTGATCTGACCCATCGCCGTCTCAGCCCCCGTCGTGTCATAGCCGCCGTGGATCCAATAGGAGAACGGACGTCCCGCGGTCGGCTCGCGCACCGCGTAGTACGTGGTGTCGAAGAAGTGCTTGAGCGCCCCGGAGATGTAGCCGAAGTTCACCGTCGTCCCGAGCACGTAGGCATCGGCGGCGAGCACATCGTCGACCGTGGCCTCAAGGGCGGGCCGGATGACGACGTCGACCTCGCCGAGCTCGGGCAGGCGCAGACCCGCCTCGGCCGCCTCGGCGATTCTCTTCGTGGCAGGCGACGGAGAGTGATGAACGAGCAGTACGCTGACCATGGGACCACCCTAGACCCGGGCCCTGGGAAGGGGTGGCGCGCACACGGCCGACCGGGGGAGCCCATGAGCGAGGAACCAGAGGAGACCATGGCAGTCATCGTCGATCCGCTGCGCGGCCGGACCCGGCCCGTGGCCAGCCACCCCGACGCCGAGATCATCGACGTCCTCACCGGGGACCACGACGCCTCCGACTGGGCGGTGCTCACCGGGGCAGGCATGAGCACGGACTCCGGGATCCCCGACTACCGCGGGCCCGACGCCGCCCCGCGGCAGCCGATGACGATCCAGACCTTCCTCTCCACGCCCGAACAGCGCGCCCGCTACTGGGCCCGGTCCTGGGTGGGCTGGCCCCGGATGCGGTGGGCGAAGCCGAATGCCGGACACCTCGCCCTGGCCTCCCTGCCGGTCGCGGGCATCATCACCCAGAACGTCGATGGCCTCCATCAGGCCGCTGCCGAGGAGGTCGGCAGTCCCAGCCCCGTCGTCGACCTCCACGGCAGCCTCGACCGGGTCGTGTGCCTGAGGAACGGCCACACCTTCGACCGCGACTGGGTGCAGGAGCAGCTGACCGCACTCAACCCGGACTTCGCGGCCCTGACCGGTCTCGACCCCATCGACGTCGAGACCGCCCCCGACGGCGACGTCGACCTCGAGGAGACCGCGCACTTCCGTGTCCTCGACTGTCCGATCTGCGGGGGACTGCTCAAACCCGACGTCGTCTACTTCGGTGACGCCGTCCCGCCGGCCCGGGTGGACGCGGCGAACCGGATCTGCGAGGCGGCCTCCGGGCTCGTCGTCCTCGGCTCCTCCCTCGCGGTGCTCTCGGGCCTGCGCTTCGTCCGCGCCAGCGCCAAGGCCGGCAAGCCCGTCGTCATCGTCACCGACGGCCCCACCAGGGGGGATGATCTCGCAACCTATCGTTCGACCTCCCGGGTCGGGGACTTCCTCGCCCAGTGGGCGTCCAGAGGAATCCAAGGCGACACTGAGAGACTGCTCCCATGACCAGTCTTGCTCGCACCGAACGACTGCGCCTCGTCGCCGCTGCCCGCGCCGCCGGTGAGGACGCCCCGACACTCTGCGAAGGATGGACGACCCGGGACCTCGCGACCCACCTCGTCATCCGCGAACGCGAACCCGTCGCCGCCCTCGGCATCGCGCTGCCCGCGTTCGCCGCACGCCTGGCGGACAAGGAACGCGACTACGCGTCGCTGCCGTATTCGGAGCTGCTCGGGCTCGTCGGCGCCCCACCGAAGTGGACGCCCGGAGCGTGGCCCGGGGTGGGCGCGGTGATGAACACGACCGAGTACCTCGTCCACCACGAGGACATCCGCCGTGCCCAGCTCGAATGGTTCCCCCGTCGTTTGAGCCGGAAGGACAACGAGACCGTGTGGGCGCAGTGCCGAATGGCGCTCGTGCCGGCAGCGGCGAAGGCGAAGGGCCGCACCGAGATCGTCAGCCCGGGCTTCGGCCGGCACGCCGCCGGACGCGGGGAGACGACGACGGTGACCGGTGAGCCCGTGGAGATCCTGCTCTGGCTCCTCGGCCGGAGAGACCACGCCCTCGTCGACGTGCGCTGAGCGCAACGTGCGCTGAGCACGGTCGGGGTGGGGTAAACCCCCGCCGAGGTCGATGGTTACGTCCATTCCGCTCGCTCGTGCCGATTCCTAGGCTGAGGGCATCAGCCGGATCACAGAGAAGGGCACGACGATGAGCACTCCACTCGCACCGCAGGACAACCAGCACACAGGCCAGCGCGCAGGCCGGCCGCAGTTCGACCGACCGCAGTTCGACCAGCACAGGGACCATTACACCGGCCCGCAGCCGCTCTACGCACCGCAGACCCAGATGCAGTCCCGCACGAACGAGGATCCCGGGAAGGTGCTCGGCATCATCTCGCTCGTCGCCACGCTCTCGACGTTCCTCGGCTTCAACTTCCTCGGCCCCGCCGTCGGCATCGTCACCGGCTACATGGCCCGCCGCGCCTCGAAGGAGGGCGGCTTCGGTGACAACGAGATGGGCAAATGGGGATTCATCCTCGGCATCGTCTTCATCGGCATCGCCGTCGTCGGTGCGATCCTCGGCATCTCGATCAGCGCGATCGCCGCGATGATGGGCTACTTCTGAGCGGTCCGGCTCAATAGCCGACCCACGCCCCGCGCTCCTGATCGAGGACGCGCGGGCGCAGGAGCGTCGAGGGTTCGACCGTGCCGACGGAGGCGCGGTTGCGGTCGGGAGGGAACGTCGTCGAGGCGGCGAGCACCTCGGCGGTGGCGAACTTCAGCCCCGACGGAGCGTCGGCGGGCATCGTCACGACGGGCCCGCCGTCCTTCGTCGTCGTCACGGCTGGGTCACCCGGAGCAGCGGCGAGGAAATACCCCCAGTCGCCGAAGCTCGGCACATCGACGTGGTAGGGCGTGGTCGTCATTCCCGCCTCGGCGACGGCCTCCCCGATGCCCCAGTACGCGGCCGGGGCGAAGTACGGTGAGCCTGCCTGGACGACGAGGCGGGCGCCGGGGGCCATGACCTGCCGGATGAGTCCGTAGAACTCGATGCTGTAGAGCTTCGAGGTCGCGACGTCGTCGGGGTCGGGCAGGTCGGCGATGATCGCATCGTAGGCCGGGTGCTTGGCCTCCCGCAGCCAGGTGAACGCGTCGGCGGCGATCGTTCTCACCCGCGGATCGTCGAGCGAGTCCTTGTTGAACTCCGTGAAGCGCTCCGAGGTGCGGGCGAGTTCGAGGATCCGGGGGTCGAGGTCGACGAGAGTGACCGATTCGACGTCGGGGTACTTGAGGATCTCCCGCACCGCGAGCCCATCCCCGCCGCCGAGGACGAGGACGTTGCGCTTCGAGCCGTTCATCAGTGGTGTGACCAGTGATTCGTGATACCGGTACTCGTCGGCCGAGGCGAACTGGAGGTCCCCGTTGAGATAGAGGCGGGTGTCGCCGGTCAGCGGTGCCTCGGTGACGACGATCTCCTGATAGTCGGTGCGCTCGGAGATGACGATGGGGTCGCGGTAGAGGCGCTGCCGGGCGGTGACCTCGATGTCGTCGGTGAAGACCCAGACCACGGTGAGCCCTGAGACGATGAGGACGAGGAGGCCTGCGAGGATGACCTGCGTGCGACGGCGCACCTCGGCGCGGAAGAGCCAGAGGACGATGAGGATGCCGACGACGGTGTTCGTGATCCCCACCGCGAGCGCCCCGCGGGTGAGCCCGAAGACGGGCAGGAGGACGAACGGGAACGCGAGCCCGCCGACGAGCCCGCCCACATAGTCGGCGGCGAAGAGGTCGGCGACCGCGCTCGAGGCCCGTTGGGCGCGGATGCGCTGGACGAGTTCCATGAGCAGGGGGATCTCCGCGCCGATGAGCGCGCCGATGACGAACGCGAGGGCGACCATCGCGACGGTGTAGACGTCGGCGAAGGCGAAGGCGAGATAGAGGAGGATGACGGAGAGTCCGCCGATGACGCCCAGGGCCGCCTCGATGAGGGCGAAGGCGACGGCCGCGAAATGCGTCAGCCGCTTCGTCGCGAGCGACCCGATGCCCATCGCGAAGACCATGACGGCGAGCACGATCGAGGCCTGGACGATCGTGTCGCCGAGCAGGTACGAGCCCAGGGCGACGAGCGCGAGCTCGTAGACCATGCCGCAGCTCGCGCAGATGAAGACGGCGAGGAGGACGAAGAAGCGGGCAGGTCCGGGGCTGAGCGGAAGCGACAGGGGCGCGCTCGCGGTCACAGCGCCGGGTTCGGTGGGCGCGGGCCCGGGTTCGGTGGGCACCGGCGCGGTCACAGTGCGAGGCTCACAGTGCGGGGCTCACAGCAGTGCGGCCGCCATGATGCCGGCGATGCCGATGTGGGCGGACGCGTTGACCCACACCTCGGGGTGGAGCTGGTCGGAGTGGACGATGTCCCCGCGCTTGCCCGGGGTGAGCGCGTCGATGAGGAGGAAGCTCACGGCCATGAGGGCGATGCCGATGAGACCGAAGATCAGGGTGGTGAGGATGCCGGCGACGAGGTCGTCCGCGCTCGCCCGGATCGCGGCGATGACGATGATCGCGACGCCGATGAGGTCCGAGGCGACGAGCACCGCGGCATTGCGCGACTTCTGCTCCCAGAGGACGATGTGGAGTTTGCCGGGGGTGAGGAGGTCGACGACGAAGTAGCCGACGAACATGAGGACGACGCCGCTCACCGCGTAGGAGAGGACGACCCCGATCTCAATGAGGAGTTGTATCAACATGACTGCCTTTCCTGGTGCTGGTCGTCCGCCTGGTCATGTGCGCTCGGGCCGCGCTGTTCGCTCGAGTCCTGTCATCGCTCATTTGCCCGACCCCGGTCCGCCGCCGCGGAAGCCCGAGCCGTCCCCGTAGTTCGAGCCGGTCCCGCCGCTACCGCCGCCGAAGAAGAACGGGAAGAAGAAGAATCCGCCACCGCCGGAACGGGAGGTGTCGCAGCCGACGTAGTCGTAGCTGTCGCCGTTCTTCTCGTAGTCGCCGGCGTTCGGGGCCGAGACGTACTGTCCGTTCTCGAGGTTGTAGTCCCCGCAGTCGGCGTTGCCCGAACCTCCCGAGCAGCTCTGGATGAGCAGCCCGATGAGGAGGAGGACGACGACGAGGGCGACGATCGTCCCGCACCCGAACTTCCGACCCGACCGGCCCGAGCCGCCGCCCGGACGACCGGGTCCGCCTGGGCCGCCGGGACCATTCGGTCCACGCCCGCCGGAACCGTTGTTCCACGGCCCGCCGGGACCTCCCGGGCCGCCGGGTCCACCGGGACCTCCCGGTCCTCCGGGGCGGCCCGGTCCTCCGGGGCGGTTGCCGCCGGGGCCACCAGGTCTGCCGGGGCCGTTCGGTCCACCTCGGCGATGTTCGGCGTCGAAGTCGAAGCTGCCGCCGCCCATCGAGATGTTCGGATCGTTCGACATCACAGCCCACCCCTCGCCGAGGCGGCTGTGAGTCGGCTCGTGCTGTGGACGATCTCGTGGTGCTGGGGGTAGGCGTGCCACGTCTGCCAGCACACCTCACCGGGGCCCGCCGAGATGAGCGCGAGTGCGGTGAGCGCATCCGGGTCACCGGGGAACCCGACGAGGAGATGACGGTCGTGGGAGCGGACCGAGTCGAGCGCCTCGGCGAGGCGGGAGCGGAACGTCGCGGGATCGGCCGACCGGTGGGCGCGGAACTCATGCCGACTCAGCCCGGCCCAGGCGCCGGTCGTGCTCACCGTCTCGTCCCACCGGGGAGTCTCGGTGGGGACGGTGTCACCGGTCTCGGGCAGGCACGCGAAGGTCTCGATGAGGAGGTCGCGGTCCGCCTCGGCGAGGACGACCTGGTGGGAGGACCCGATGACGTGGAGTTCGAGGCGCAGACCGGGGAGGGCGAGGTCGACGATCTCCGTGGCCAGGGGCGCGATGCGGGGGCGGGACAGGGAGAAGCGGAGCTCCGCGGAGCTCGTGTCGGCGAAGGCGACGTCGAGGGGAAGGGCGAGGCTCATCAGCTGCTCGAGTAGATCGTGAAGGAGCCGACGGGGATCGACTCTCCCGTGCTCACTTCCCAGCGGCCGTGGTCGAAGCGCTCGAAGGCGAGCATCTTCCCGTTCGGGGCTTCGTAGTCGACGTAGTCGAGGCCGCCCTTCTCATTCAGTCCCGTCGTGCCCTCGGAGCGGTAGGAGGCGGTGCCGTGCTCGACGATCGAGTAGTCGGTGCCGTCGATCGTGATCGACTTGCTCGTCGGTTCGATGTCGAGGTCGGGGCGGTCGCGCCAGCGGGAGACCTGCAGGTCCGGGTCGTGTTCGACGGTCAGCCACAGGCGGGTCGCGGAGTCGTCGGACTGGAAGAAGTGCTCGGCCCAGTCGTAGCCGCCCTCGGAGATGCGCAGGGTGCCGCGGACGAAGAACTTCTCATTGCCGAACTCGAGGAGGTCGCCGGCCTTGATCTGGGCAGGGTCCCCGCCGGTGTTCTGATCGGCGGCGAACGGGTCGCGGGGAGTCGCAGGGGCCGCCTGGGCCTCCCTCTCCCGTTTCGCCTTCGCGGCCCGGCCGCGCACGATGAGGATCGTCACGAGCGCGACGACGACGAATACGACGATCATGATGATGACGTTGGAGGACACGGTAGCCTGCTTCGCTTCGTTGCCGGTGCGGTCACTGGTCAGTGTAGTCGAGAACGGGGCCTTCGAGGGCGGTCATCGTGTCGGCGACGACGAAGCCGAGATCCTCGTTGAGGGCAAGCATCGCTGTGTTGTCGACGGCGGTGTAGGTCTGCAGCCAGCGGGACCCGTCGGCCTCGGGAACGTCGTGGAGTTGACGCATGTTCGCGACCTTGAGCGCACGGCCGATGCCGTGGCCGCGATGGGCGCGATCGACGAGGGTGTCCTCCTGGATCGCGATCGTCGGATCGTGCCGGGAGACCATGATCTCCGTGTAGCCGACGGCAAGCGGCGCGGACTCGGCGCCGGATTCGGCCGCGTCGATCTGCGCCATCGAACTCACGAGCACCCACCCCTGCTCGTCCATCCGCTCCTCGTGCGTGCGGATCGCCGCGACGTCGGCATGGTGGTCGGGGCGGGTGAGGTCGCCCAAGGGGACGTCCTCGTCCATCTGCGTCCGCAGCCTCGCCCACGCCTCGACGAGGTCCTCCGGGCACATCCCGATCCACGAGGTGATCGTCCAGTCGGGGTCCGGTCGCACCGTCGTCGGATCGGCCGGACCGACCGGCGGGGTGGGGGTGCGCGGGCGTTTGTACCGGTTCGCATCGGCGTCGAGGTAGGCGGGCAGGTCGAGGAGGAGACGCTGCTCCCGGTTGCCCACATGCATGCCCCGCGCCTCGGCGAAGGCGATGCCCGCAGGCGTGTACGTCTCGGTCTGGACGACCTCGGCGGGGGAGTCGCGGAGGATCAGGTCGACCGCCTCGGCGAGGGCCGTGCCGTGACGCGTGCGTCGGTGCGGTGAGAGGACGGTGAGTTCGACGTCGGCGGGGGAGTCGGTGATGAGGGTGACCTCCGCGGCCGCGACGGCCTCCTCGCCGAGGTGGGCGATGAGTGCGATGTCCGTCTTGTCCCGGCGGGGCAGGGCGAACTGGGTGAGCATCGCCTCCTCGCTCAGCCACCAGGGTGCGGTGCGGTCGGCACCGTAGCCTTCGCGCATCACCGCATGCCACTGCTTGAGGCCGCGGACATCATCGGACGTCACACGGGTGATCCGGAGCTCGGCCATGGAAGCAGTGCATCACGCACCGACCCGGTTTTCAAGATGTGCGATCGTCGGGGTCGTCGGTCCCGGCGTTCGGTTCAGCGCTTGGGATCCCCGCCGAGGTGGTCGTCCCCGTCGTCCTGGTCGGGTCCCTCGTCAGGGTCGTCGCGGGGGTCGCGGTCGGGGCGGGGGCCGGGGTCGGAGTCGGGGTCGTGCTTGGGCAGGCGGGAGCCGATGTGCATGCCCGGTTTCGTCATCACCGTGTAGACGAGGAAGAACCCGATGGTGAAGACGACGATGATCGCGAGGGTGAGGAAGATGATCGCCCCGAGTCCGGGAGGCATCACTTGGCCATTCGCCGGCGATCGAAGTAGTTCGCGAAGCGGGCGCGGAACGAGCCCATGCCCACCGAGCCGCTGACGATGACGGTGGGAGCGCCGCCCGCGGGCACGGCGCTGACGGCCGAACGCACGCTGCCCCACGACTTCGAGAGCTCGGCGACGTCGACGCCCCAGTCGTCGGGGACCACGACGACGACGGTGCCGGCGCCGGCGATGACGTCGATGTCGATGGTCTTCAGATCGGTCTCGACCTCGAGGAAGTTGAGTTCGATCGTCGACATCGAGGGTTCGCAGCGGATGTAGGGCGGGACGTTCCACCGGCCGCGGCGGTGCTCGGACTCCCAGCCGGCCTTGACGACGAGCGGGTCGATGGGGTTCCAGCCGCGGGCCTGCTGGGCGGGAGGCAGGCTGCGGACCACCTCGGCGCGCGGGCGGTAGCGGTCCGAGGGCAGGTCCGTGGTCAGGTCGGCGAGAACGGCGTCGAGGTCGACGGGATACTTCGCCTTCTGCACGGCCTCCATCCGCTCGTCGAGTTCGTCGACGGTGATGCGGCCATCGCCGACGGCTTCGCGGAGCAGCTCGATCGCCTCGTCGCGCTCCTTGTGTCCGATGCGGAACGTGCGGGCGGGATCGGAGTCCTCGGGTCGGGGTTCGGCGTCGCTCATACCGCCTATCGTGCCCGAAACGAGTGTGCGGTCACAACGACCTGTGTCGTGTCATGGGGTGGCATTAGGCTAGGGGCGTGTCCACCGCACTGTACAGACGATACCGCCCAGAGACCTTCGACGAGGTCATCGGTCAAGAGCATGTGACCGAGCCGCTCAAGGCCGCGATCGAACGTGGTCGCATCAACCATGCCTACCTGTTCTCCGGGCCCCGCGGCTGCGGCAAGACCACCTCGGCGCGCATCCTCGCCCGGTGCCTCAACTGCGAGAAGGGACCCACGCCGGTCCCCTGCGGGGAGTGCCCGAGCTGCCTCGACCTCGCCAACGGCGGACCCGGCTCGCTCGATGTCGTCGAGATCGACGCGGCCAGCCACAACGGCGTCGACGACGCCCGTGACCTGCGTGAACGCGCGATCTACGCGCCGGCCCGCGACCGTTACAAGGTGTTCATCCTCGATGAGGCGCACATGGTCACCTCGCAGGGCTTCAACGCTCTGCTCAAGATCGTCGAAGAGCCCCCGCCGCACATCAAGTTCATCTTCGCGACGACCGAACCCGAGAAGGTCATCGGCACGATCCGTTCGCGCACCCACCATTATCCGTTCCGGCTCGTCCCGCCCGAGGCGCTGGGCAACTACCTCGAAGAGCTGTGCCGGCGTGAGGACGTCCAGGTCGACAAGGGCGTGCTCCCGCTCGTCGTGCGCGCCGGCGGGGGATCGGTCCGCGACACCCTCTCCGTGCTCGATCAGCTCATCGCCGGTTCGGGTCCCGGCGGCGTCGATTACGCCACGGCCGTGGCCCTGCTCGGCTACACCCCGGATTCTCTGCTCAGCGACATCGTCGATGCGTTCTCCGCCGGCGACGGTGCCGGGGTCTACCGTGCGATCGAGCGGGTCATCGAATCCGGGCAGGATCCGCGGCGTTTCGTCGAGGACCTCCTCGAGCGGATGCGCGACCTCATCGTCATCCATGCCGCCCCCGAGGCGGCGCACGCCTTCCTGCCGGAGGTTCCCCCGGATCGCCTCGAGCGCCTCACCCTGCAGGCGCGCGGATTCGGTCAGGCCGAACTCTCCCGGGCCGCCGACATCCTCAATCAGGGGCTGACGGAGATGTCGGGGGCGACCTCGCCGAGGCTGCAGCTCGAACTCATCGCCGCCCGGATACTCCTGCCCGCTTCGGGTCGCAGTCGCGACGCCGTGCTCAGCCGCGTCGAGCGGATGGAGCGGCGCATCGGCATGTCCGCCTCCGGGTCGGGCGGTACGGTGCCGGCGCAGGCCGGTCCCGAGGCGACGGGGGATGGGTCTACGGGTGCTGGGTCTATGAACGCTGGGCAGACGAGTGCTAGTCAGGGTAGCGGCGCTGGTCAGAGTGCCGTTCAGCATGGTGGCGCGGGGTCGCAGGGCTCGGCGCAGCCGTCGCCGCAGTCCGCGCAGGCCGGCGGACCGTCGTCGATGGGCGCGCAGGCGCCGGCCGGTGGGCAGTCGTCGGTTCCCGATGACTTCGACGAACTCACGGCGATCGCGGCCGCCGCCGAATCGATGCTCAACGACACCCCTGCCGCAGAAACTCGGGGTGCGGTTCAGTCCGGCGGTCCGCAGGTTGGCACAGGACAGCAGCCTGATGGCCGATCCGGTGGTGCTCAGCAGGGCGAGCCTTCGTCGGGCGAAACCTCATCGCGCGATTCCCTGCCGCGCGAATCTCGGCCCGATTCCGAATCCGGCCCATCGCGGCACGATTCCTCGCAGCGAGAAGCCCGGCCTGCTCCCGAGTCCGGCGGTGCCCAGCAGCAGAGGCACGCGGGACCCGAACGAGATTCCCGGCACGAGGCAGGCCCGCGACCGGAGACGGGCTCGGGGCCAGCACAGTCGTCCAGTCAGCTCTCGGATCAGCGCGCTGGCGATCGTGCCGACGGCAGCCGAGCCGACGACAGTCACGCCGGTGACGGCCGTGGCCACGCTGACGGCCGCGCACGTGGTGCAGCGGACGTTCGTACCGGGGCACCGAATCAGACGCGCACCGAGGAATCGCCCTTGGCGCAGGCTGCGCAGCGCGGCAACGGGAACGGGTCGTCCGATTCCCGTGACCGCAGTACCGGACCTCAGACTTCGACCGCGGCCGACGAGCCCACCTCGACGGCTGCAACGGCATCGTCTGCCGCAGCGTCATCCTCAACCGAGGGCGCGAACACCGGCGGCACGGACGGTGCAGGGGCCGGTGCAGGCGCCGGCGGAATCGGTGGCGAGATCGAAGCGATCCGCCGAGCCTGGCCGAACATCCTCGCAGCCGTCGAGAAGCGCAGCCGTCTGACCAGGGCGATCATCGCGGCGAATGCGATTCCGCAGTCGTTCTCCGACGGGGTCGTCTACCTCGGCTTCAACAATGCCGGGTCCGTGCAGGGCTTCCAGCAGCGGGACCATGCGGCGAAGCTCGCCATGGCGATCAACGACGTCCTCGGCATCGAGGCGCGCATCGACATCGGCGATGTCGGACGCATCGGCGGCAACTCGGGCGGACCTGTGGCCTCTGGCAGTTCGGCACCCTCAGGGGGTCAGGGATCACCGGTGTCGCAGCAGAACCGGGGACCGGGGTCGGACTTCCGGCGCCCGAGTCCCGAAGAGGTCGCCGCGGTCGTCGGCACCCGAGAAGTCGACAAGCCGCAGGTCGATCGGGAGAAGTTCTGGGAGACCGGCGACGCACCCCAGGGTCCCTGGTCCTCCGACGACGAGGAGGGAGAAACAGCCCCGCGCCCCGAACCGGCGGACGATTCTGCCCTGACCGCATCGACTCCCGATGAAACCGAGGTCGAAACCGACAGGGACGTTGCACAGGGCGTAGACGGCGAGGCTACGGGCGTCGATGGCGTGGCATCGAGCGTCCCCGATGCGGCCTCGAACGTTGAGGACGCGTCTGCACGCGAGCGCGCGGACATGCCGACGGCGGCTGGCAGTGAACCAGTATTCGTCGGTGACTCTGACGATGCCGGTCAAGGCGTCGACGGCTCGGGCGACACTCACCGGAATGCGGATTCCGCTGCGTCGAGCGACGACGACCTCGTCGTGCCCGACCTCTCCGATGAGGACTTCTTCGGACCATCGACCGGAAGCGGCCCCGCGACGGCCTCCGAACCACCGGCATCGCAGCGGGACGCCTCCGACTCGGTTCCGGCGCATGATGCACGGTCGACAGATGCCGAGTCGACAGATCTCCAGTCGACGATGGGACAGGCGCCGCAGTCAGCTGAGTCGGGGTCTGCGATCGACGGCTCGACTCGTCACGCGGACGAGGTTGACGATGAGCCGATGGAGTATGTCCAGCCGCGGTGGGAAGAGCCCGTCTGGCATGACGCTCCGCAGCAGTCCGGCCCGACGGGCGGGGAGACGGATTCGACGAGCGCCGGCAGCGGCGCGGTCGACGTCGGCGCCGTCGTCGTCCCACCGCCTGAGGACGACGATCTCGACTACCTCGGCGCATATGCCGATCCCGACGCCGACTTCACCGGTCAGGGCGGTGCCGCACCCGGAGCAGGTCGGGCCGACGTCGCACCCGGCAGCGATGGCGCGTCGAACCGGACGGGGAACCAGCCCTCGAATCAGACTGCGGGTGGTGGCGCGAAGCCGTTCAAATCGCGGTTCGCCGCGATCGCCGAACGCCACGGCATGGACACGGGAGCCTACTCGGCCCCGAGCGCGCCGCCGCGGAACCCGGCACCGGCGCCCGCCTCGGCGAGTGAGGCCCCCGGTTCGGGGCAGGTCGAGGACGAGTATGATCCGGAGACGGACCTCGACATCACCGACGCACCACAGGTCGGCGTCGCCGTGATCGCCAAGGTCCTCGGCGGAGAGATCATCGATGAAAGAGACGTATGAGCGCAGTGTATGAAGGTGCCCTTCAGGACCTCGTCGAGGAATTCGGCAAGCTCCCGGGCATCGGGCCGAAATCGGCTCAACGACTCGCGTTCCACATCCTCCAGGCCGACTCCGGTGATGTGAACGCGTTGGCTCAGGCTCTGAGCAACGTCAAGAAGCGTGTGCGCTTCTGTGAGATCTGCGGCAACGTCTCCGAAGAGGCCGAGTGCACCGTCTGTCAGGACCCGCGCCGGGACCGGACGATGATCTGCGTCGTCGAAGAGCCCAAGGACGTCGTCGCCATCGAACGCACCCGTGAGTACCGGGGTCTCTACCACGTCCTCGGTGGGGCGATCGACCCGATGGCCGGCATCGGCCCCGACAATCTGCGGATCAAGGAGCTCATGCCCCGCCTGCAGAACGGGGAGGTCACCGAGATCGTCATCGCCACCGACCCCAACCTCGAGGGGGAGGCCACCGCGACGTACCTCGTGCGGCTGCTCAGCACCCTCGGGGTGACCGTCACCCGTCTCGCCTCCGGACTGCCGGTGGGCGGTGACCTCGAATACGCCGACGAGGTCACTCTCGGTCGGGCGTTCTCCGGTCGACGCGAGATCGACTGAGCACAGATCAGCTGAGCAGAGATCGACCGAGCAGATGAGGACGCCGATGGATCGCACGAGAACCTCGAGGACGGACAGGCGGAAGTCGGCGCGCATCTCGCGTTGGCAGACCATCATCGCGATCGTGCTCGTCGTCTGCGGGTGGATCGTCGCCGCAGTCTTCGTGCGCCTCGCCCTCGACTGGTCCGACTCCCAACCGTATGAGGGTCAGACGACCGAGCAGCGCTACCTCATCATCGCCGCAATCGGCATCGGCATCGGGCTGAGCAGTACGGTCGGTGCGGGCCTGTGGTGGTGGACCATGAGACGCCTCGGGCGCAGGCGCTGAGCCGACCTCGGCCACGCGCAGCATAAGTCCGAGTGGCTCATTTGATGCCGGCCGATCTCGGCGAGGGGCAAGTCGTCTGCCATCTCGACGCACTCCTCTACCAGCGGGAAGTGGTGCAGAGGCGGGCGATTGCCCGTCGTGAGCGCCGTGGGGTCGGACTTCGAGTGAGAGGGGAGCATCGGCATGCGCGGGTGAGATCATGACTCTGTCTCAGCGTTCTCAGATCAGCTCCATCACCGGGCCCTCATGCACAGCCTCGTAGATCACGTTACGAATCTCGTTGGCCTCATCCGAGGTCAGGGTGCGATCGACGGGGCGCAACATGATTCGGACCAGGAGATTGACCTGTCCTTCCAGAGTGCCGAGCCTAGAGCGAGCGGCCTCGGGCAAGGCCTCGTGTGGTGTGCGGCTGAGAACCTCGAGAGACTCGATCACGTCGGCCTTGTCTTCGAGGACGACGCGGATGCGATCACCAAGTGTCTCTTCGTCCTCGTCTGCATTCACAACGACGGAGATGTCGCGTCGTGCCGCAGGCAGAAGTGAAACGTGCTGCCATGGATCCAGGTTGAGCATCTGGGTTGCTATACGAGGATCTTCTGCTCGAAGGTAGCGGATGTCGGGGATGCCCTTGCGCAGCATCAGTGCACGTTCAAGGCCCATCCCGAGAGCCAGGCCGGACCATCGTTCGGGGTCGAGGCCCGAACCGCGCAACACCTCGGGATGGATGCGGCCGCACTCGGCGAGTTCAAGCCATTCGCCATCGTGGAGCACGTCGATCTGTCGGCCACCGACGGTGTACGGGTGCGCCACGTCTGTTGTTCTCCACTGCGCATCCGGGAGGACCGCCTCGACCAGGTGGCCGATCATCGTGAGCATGTCCTCGTCGCCGGTATCCGGAGTGCTGCGGATGCGCCACAGGTCAACCTGGTGCGGTTCCCCCACGTGGGTGCGATCGACGGCGTCACGACGGTAGACGAGGCCGGGAGCCACGAGTAACTCATCCACCCGGGGCATTCCCGCATAGTCCTCAAGGACGCGCGGGAGCTCGGCACTCATATGACTGCGGAGCATCACGGCGGGGCTGATGTAACGGGTGTACCGGCGAGCCCGAGTGACATCACCTTGGTCGTAGCCGAGGCGATCGTAGTTGTTCCGAACAGGAACGACCGGCGAGCTGCGCACATACCGAACGGAGGTGTCCCACTCGGGCTGCAGACGGTCGATGACTGTCTGCAGGAGAGTCTGGATGGCGTGACGTCCCTGTTCGGGATCGGTGAGGTCGCGCACGTTGAGAGCGCGATAGAGCTGGTCGGAAGTCAGATAGTCGGTGTGCGACATGAGGAGGTCTCCAAGATGATGGCAGGCGGGTGAAGGAAGAGAAGCTTCCCCCGGCCGAGGCTGCGGAGACCTGCTGCGCTACGACTGCGCGTCAAAGACCCCGCGACCGTATCCCGGCCGGGGGTCTTGAAATCGCTGCTGAGTCGGCATGGCACCAGCGTAACTGCGTGACCAGCCACCCGCAAGGAACGTCAACAACCTCCTGGCCAGCAACAACAAGCCGGCGCCTCGCTCAAGCCGACCGCCGCTTTTCGACGCGAGGAACTCTCGAAAAGTGGCGTCCGGCTTGCACGAGGTCGCCGAGGCGGCGGCCGCATCGAAAAGTGGCGGCCGGCTTGAACGAGGGCACGAGACACACCCCCGCAACCGTGAGACAGGTGTCTGTATGACGGGCACCCCCTCGGCCGCCGAGGCCCACCTCCTACAATGGATGGGACGCCGGTCCGCCGACGCCGCCTGCACAGTGAGCACCACCGCAGGCTTCGGCACTGCGAGAGCACACGACCGGCACTGTCCGCATACGCGACCAGGAAGAGACTTCAGTGAGCATAGTCGTCCAGAAGTTCGGCGGGTCCTCCGTCGCCGACGCCGAATCCGTCAAACGGGTGGCCCAGCGCATCGTCGAATACCGGCAGGCCGGGCATGAGGTCGTCGTCGTGGTCTCCGCCATGGGTGACAGCACGGACGATCTCATCGACCTCGCCCAGCAGGTCTCCCCGCTGCCACCGGCCCGCGAACTCGACATGCTGCTCACCGCCGGTGAGCGGATCTCGATGGCCGTGCTCGCCATGGCGATCGCCAACCTCGGCTTCGAAGCCCAGTCGTTCACCGGCTCCCAGGCCGGCGTCATCACCGACGAGCAGTTCGGCAAGGCCCGGATCATCGACGTCACCCCCGGCCGCATCCGCTCAGCCCTCGACGACGGAAACATCGCCATCGTCGCCGGCTTCCAGGGTGTGAGCCAGACCGCGAAGAACATCACGACGCTCGGCCGCGGTGGCTCGGACACCACCGCCGTCGCACTCGCCGCAGCCCTCGGCGCCGACGTCTGCGAGATCTACACCGACGTCGACGGCGTCTTCACTGCCGACCCCCGCATCGTCTCGACGGCGCGCAAGATCGACGAGATCGGCTTCGAGGAGATGATGGAGATGGCGGCCTCCGGCGCCAAGGTCCTCATGCTCCGCTGCGTCGAATACGCTCGGCGCTACAACGTCCCGGTCCATGTGCGCTCGTCCTTCTCCCGCAAACAGGGCACCTGGGTGACCGACTCGGCCATCCCCGAAGCATTTCTGCCCGCACGCAGTGCGAAGGCAGCGGAATCAGAAACGGAGTCCACCATGGAACAGGCAATCATCTCCGGAGTCGCCCACGACCGCTCCGAGGCCAAGGTCACGATCGTCGGCGTCCCCGACATCCCCGGCAAGGCCGCCGAGATCTTCAAGACGATCGCGGCCCAGGAGATCGACATCGACATGATCGTCCAGAACATCTCCACCCGCGAACCGGGCAAGACCGACATCTCCTTCACCCTGCCGAAGACCGACGGTTCGAAGGCCATCGAGGCCCTCGACTCGGCGAAGGCGAAGATCGGCTTCGACCAGGTCCGTTACGACGACCAGATCGGCAAGCTCTCCGTCGTCGGCGCCGGCATGCGCTCCCACCCGGGCGTGACCGCCACGCTCTTCGAAGCGCTCAGCGACGCCCAGGTCAACATCGACATGATCTCCACCTCGGAGATCCGCATCAGCGTCGTCACCCGGGCAGACCTGCTCGACGACGCCGTCCGTGCCGCCCACGCGGCCTACGGACTCGACACAGAGGACAACGAAGCAGTGGTCTACGGAGGGACAGGACGATGAGCGTTTCAATCGGAGTGGTCGGAGCCACCGGCCAGGTCGGCGGCGTCATGCTCGACCTCCTCGCCGAGGATCCCGGCTTCGAGATCGAGAACCTGCGCCTCTTCGCCTCGGCGCGCTCGGCCGGCAAGGTCGTCGAATTCCAGGGCCGTGAGATCGTCGTCGAGGATGCCGCCGAGGCGGATCCGAGCGGACTCGACATCGCCCTGTTCTCCGCCGGTGGGGCGACCTCGCGTGCCCAGGCCGAACGGTTCGCTGCGGCCGGGGTCATCGTCGTCGACAACTCCTCGGCGTGGCGTTCGGACCCCGAGGTTCCGCTCGTCGTCAGCGAGGTCAACCCCGAGGCGCTCGACACCGTGCCCAAGGGCATCATCGCCAACCCCAACTGCACGACGATGGCGGCCATGCCCGTGCTCAAGGCCCTCGACGCCGAGGCGGGACTGACCCGCCTCATCGTCTCGACCTACCAGGCCGTGTCCGGGTCGGGGCTGAGCGGCGTCGAGGAGCTCGCCTCCCAGATCGAAGCCGGTATCGCCGATGCCCGGGCGCTCACCCGCGACGGATCCGCCGTCGACCTGCCCGCACCGGACAACTACGTCGAACCCATCGCCTTCAACGTCCTGCCCCTGGCCGGCAGCATCGTCGACGACGGTGAGTCCGAGACCGACGAGGAGAAGAAGCTGCGCAACGAGAGCCGGAAGATCCTCGGACTCCCGGACCTCCTCGTCGCCGGCACCTGCGTGCGCGTTCCCGTCTTCACCGGGCACAGCCTGAGCATCCACGCCGAGTTCGGCTCCGACATCAGCCCCGAGAGGGCCACGGAGATCCTCGCCGAGGCGCCCGGCGTCGTCCTCGACGAAGTGCCCACCCCGCTCAAGGCCGCCGGCACCGACCCCAGCTACGTCGGACGCATCCGCGCCGACCAGTCGGCACCCGCAGGCAAGGGGCTCGTCCTCTTCGTCTCCAACGACAACCTGCGCAAGGGGGCAGCACTCAACACCGTGCAGATCGCGGCCCTGCTCGCACAGAAGCTCGAGGCGCAGGCCGCCTGAGCGCGGGCAGAGCGCAGCGCAGAGCAGCACGCTGAGCGCTGAGCAACCTGAGCGCAGGGTCGCCTGCACCTATAAACAGGTTGCTATATATAAATATTTATATTAGTGGCGGGCCTTTCGGCTGAGTAGGGTGATCGAGGAGATCACCGACTCGAGCAGAAAGGCCCGCCATGCGTGTGCCCCGACCGTCCCTCGCCTTCGGGGCAGCCGCGGCCCTGAGCCTCGTGCTCACCGGGTGCACCGGTCCCACCGCCTCGGGGTCGGCCGAACTCTCGATCGTCACCTCGACGAACGTCTACGCCGACATCATCTCCCAGGTCGCCGGGGACACCGCGAAGGTCACCGCGATCATCGACGACCCCAACCAGGACCCGCACGCGTACGAGGCGACGACGCGGGACCGGCTCAGACTCACCAAGGCCGACCTCGTCGTCATCAACGGCGGCGGCTATGACTCCTTCATGACGACGATGCTCGAGGCCTCGGACGCGAAGCCCGAGGTCATCGACGTCGCCGCGATCTCCGGGCTGCCCGGCTCCGAAGACGCCGGCGCGGACGCGCACGGAGGCAAGGACGACCAGGGCCACGGAGACGACCACAGCCACGAGGGCGACCACGAAGGCGCGGCGGGCGACCACGCCGGGCACGACCACGGCGAGTTCAACGAACATCTCTGGTACTCCGTGCCGACGATGGGCAGGCTCGTCGACGACGTCGCCGACCACCTCGGCGAGGCGATGCCCGAGCAGACAGCGAAGATCACCGCCGACGCGAAGGCCTACAAAGGTGAGCTTAAGGGACTCGAGGAGGCCATCGGGTCGGTGAAGGCCGCACACGGCGGAGAGAAGGTCGCGACGACCGAACCCGTGCCGCTGTGGCTCTTCGACGACATGGGGCTGGAGAACATCACGAGCCCCGAGTTCCTCGCCGCCGTCGAGGAGGGCAACGACGTTCCGCCGCTCGCGCTGCGGGACGCCGACGCCCAGATCAGCTCCGGTGAAGCGGTGCTGCTGGCCTACAACACCCAGGCCGCAGGCCCGCATGCCGAACAGCTGCGAGCCACCGCCGAGGCATCGGGGGTCCCGGTCGTCGACCTCGCGGAGACGATGCCCGCGGATGAGCAGTACACGGAGTGGATGGGCGGCAGCATCGACCGGATCGCCACGGCACTGAAAGGGCACGCACACTGATGGACGCCACGACGGACACCGCCACGACTGACACCGCGGCACCGCTGACCGCGACGCAGCCCGACGACTCGCCCCAGCCCGGCCAGGCGCCGGTCATCGAACTGCGGGACGCGCAGCTGCGCTTCGGCGACCGCGTCCTCTGGCACGACCTCGACCTGCAGGTCGCCCCGGGTGAGTTCCTCGCCGTCCTCGGCCCCAATGGCACGGGCAAGACCTCGCTGCTCAAGGTCCTCCTCGGGCAGCATCACCTCTTCGCCGGCACCGCCGAGATCGACGGCAGACCCATCCATGCGGGCAACCCCGCCATCGGCTACATCCCGCAGCAGCGCGGCATCGACCTGCACACGCCGATGCGCGGGCGCGACATCGTGCGCATGGGCATCGACGGGTACCGCTGGGGTCCCGGCTGGCCGTCGCGGCGGCGACGCCAGCACGTCGACGAGCTCCTCGCCGCCGTCGGCGCGAGCTCCTACGCCGATGCTCCCGCCGGAACCCTCTCCGGCGGTGAACTCCAGCGACTGCGCGTCGCCCAGGCACTCGCGAGCAACCCGAAGGTGCTGCTCTGCGACGAACCCCTCCTCTCTCTCGACATGCGTCACCAGCAGGTCGTCGCCGCCCTCATCGACGAGCAACGACGTGCCCGCGATGCCGCCGTCCTCTTCGTCACCCATGAGATCAACCCGATCCTGCCCTACGTCGACCGGATCCTCTACATCGTCGGCGGCCATTTCCTCATCGGCACCCCCGCCGAGGTGATGACGACGGAATCGCTCACCCGTCTCTACGGTTCCCCGGTCGAGGTCGTCCGGGTGGGTGGGCGCCTCATCGTCGTCGGCGGTGAGGACGAATGCACCGATCACCACGTCCACCACGGCCGCGACGCCCACGCCGATGCTGCGCCCACCGATCCGGAACGAGGTGCCATCTGATGTCGGCCGCAGAGATCTTCGGCAGCCTGTTCACCTTCGAAGACTACGGCGAACTCGTCGCCCTGCTCACGAACTCCCTCATCGCCGCGGGCCTCCTCGGCGTCGTCGGCGGGCTCATCAGCGTCTTCGTCATGGCCCGGGACATCCCGTTCGCCGTGCACGGAGTCTCCGAACTCTCCTTCGCCGGGGCGGCGTTCGCCCTCCTCGTCGGCTTCGACGTCGTCACCGGGTCGATCGTCGGCTCCATCCTCGCGGCCCTCATCATCGGCGTCGGCGGGGCCAGAGCTTCGGAGAAGAACGCGATCATCGGCGTCCTCATGCCCTTCGGGCTCGGGCTCGCGATCCTCTTCCTCGCCCTCTACGACGGACGTTCGGCGAGCAAGTTCGGCCTCCTCACCGGGCAGATCGTCGCAATCACCCCCGCCCAGATCACGACCCTGGTCGTCTGCGCGTTCATCGTCCTCATCGTGCTCGCGATCGTGTGGCGGCCGCTGCTCTTCGCCAGTCTCGACCCGGAGGTCGCCCGCGCCAAGGGCGTGCCCGTCTCGGTGCTCACGATCGTCTTCATGCTCGTCCTCGGCCTCGCCGTGGCGCTGAGCGTCCAGATCGTCGGGGTGCTCCTCGTCCTCGCCCTCCTCATCACCCCGGCCGCCGCGGCCACCCAGGTCTCGGCCTCGCCGCTGTGGGTGCCGATCCTCAGCGTGATCTTCGCCGTCACCGCCTCGGTGGGCGGAATCCTCATCGCGCTGGGATCACCCGTCGTGCCCATCAGCCCGTTCGTCACGACGATCTCCTTCCTCATCTACCTCGTCTGCCGGGTCATCGGCCACCGTCGGCTGTCCTCCCTCCACCGGCATCGGGCGGCCCGGGCCGAGCACCAACAGCAGCCCACCGCTACGTCATGATTGAGGCTGACGACAAGGCAGGTTGGTGCATCGGCGCTCCCGGCACCGACTAAACTGGGTCGAATGAAGAAACGCGCACTCGCCGCCGGCGCCCTCGCCGTGCCAGCCGCAGCCGGCATCTGGGCGGCGGGCATCGAACCCCACCTCTTCGCGATCCGCCGGCACACGCTGCCGGTGCTGCCGGCAGGCCATGAGCCCATCCGCGTCCTCCACGTCGCCGACCTCCACCTCACCTCGTGGCAGAAGCATCGTGCCGCGTGGGTGAGCGGACTCACCCGGCTCGAACCCGATCTCGTCGTCAACACCGGCGACAACCTCTCGGCCGACATCGTCCCCGAGGTCCTCGACGTCTTCGACGGCCTCCTCGACGTCCCCGGCGTCTTCGTCCTCGGGTCGAACGACTTCTTCTCCCCGCAGGCGAAGAACCCCGCGAAGTATCTGCGCTCGCCCTCGCAGGTCAAGCACCGGACGACGCCCGACCTCGACGTCGACGGCCTCATCCGCGGTTTCACCGACCGCGGGTGGGTCTTCCTCGACAACGCCGAGACGCAATTGACCATCAACGGGACCAGGATCGACTTCTCCGGCCTCGGGGACGCCCACATCGATCGCGACCGGATCCGCTGGAGCGAGGACGGCGACCTCGTCCATCCGCGGTTCGACTCCGCAGCCGACCTCAAGGTGGGCGTCACGCATGCGCCGTATTCGCGCACCCTGGAGGCGTTCGCCTCGGCGGGGGCGGATCTCATCATGGCCGGGCACACGCACGGTGGGCAGATCCGGGTGCCGTTCTGGGGTGCCCCTGTGACGAACTGCGATCTCGATCGGACACGCGCACGCGGCGTGTTCGGCTACCGGGAATCGCTCGTCGAGATCTCCGCCGGACTCGGATTCTCACCGTTCTCACCTGTGCGTTTCGCCGCTCGCCCCGAGGTGGCCCTGCTCACCCTGGTGCCGAGGGGCTAGCGCTTTCACCGTTCTCTGAGACGACGCTCAACTCGAGTTGGTTAAACTTGGTTTCATGGTGTCTCCTGAGTCAAATCCCGAACCGACCAAGATGGCAGCCTTCCTCCAGTTCGTCGCGGTCAGCGCGGTGGCTGGAATCGTGGCTGCCGGACTTGCCATCCCCGGAGTCGGTGTCGCCACAGCCAGCGCGAACAGCGCGGTCGAGATCTTCAACGCCCTTCCCGCGACCCTGGAGGAGCGCGACCTCGGCGAGAAGTCGACGATGCTCGCCGCCGACGGGTCGAAGATCGCGGACTTCTACTGGCAGAACCGCGTCGAGGTGCCTCTCGACCAGATCTCACAGGAGATGCAGGACGCCACGATCTCCGTCGAGGACTACCGGTTCTTCGAGCACGGCGGGATCGACCTGGAGGGCATCGCCCGTGCAGCGGTGCACAATATGGTCTCCTCGACGACGCAGGGCGGATCGACGCTGACTCAGCAGTACGTGAAGAACGTGCTGGCGGAGAACGCCAATGCGGAGGCGAACAAGGAAGGCGTCGAGGCAGCCAAGGAATCCGAGGGAACGGCCGGTTACGCGCGCAAGCTGCGTGAGGCCAAACTCGCCGTAGCGGTGGAGAAGAAGTACGACAAGAAGGAGATCCTCAACCGCTACCTCAACATCAACAACTACTCGGGGTCGCCCAACGTCTACGGCGTGCAGGCCGCGGCCTACCGGTATTGGGGCATCGACGCGAAGGATCTCAACATCCAGCAGTCGGCGATGCTCGCCGGCATCGTCCAGAACCCGGCCGCGTTCAACCCCGAGCGCTTCCCCGACGCCACGCTCAAGCGCCGCAACACCGTGCTCGGGCAGATGCTCAAGTACGGTCACATCACCCAGAAGCAGTACGACGAGGCGATCAAGACCGGCCTCGACCTCAAGATCAACCGGACGCCCAACGGCTGCTCGGCAGCGGACAACGGTGCGGGATTCTTCTGCAACTACGTCGTCAACGTCATCAAGAACGATGAGACGTTCGGCAAGACCGTCGAGGACCGCATCGCGACCCTGCAGCGCGGCGGTCTGACGATCAAGACCAGCCTCAATCCCGACATCCAGAAGGTCGCGGACAAAGAGGTCAAGAAGCGCGTGCCCGTCGGTGACCCCTCGGGTGCCGGCCATGCCCTCGTGACGGTCGAGCCCGGTACGGGTGAGGTCGTCGCCATGGCCCAGAACCGTGAGTACACGGAGGGCGAGGTCAGCAAGAAGGACAAGAACAAGAAGACGAACATCAACTACACCGTCGACAAGAAGCACAACGGCGGCAACGGGTTCCAGGTCGGATCGACATGGAAGCCCTTCGTGCTGGCCACGTGGCTGAAATCGGGCAGAAGCCTCAACGCCACGGTGAATGCGACGAAGCGGAACTTCCCTGCGAGTTCGTGGAAGTACAGCGGCTGTCCGAACATGGGCGGCGACTGGGACCCGAACAATGCCGGCGACGGTTCGGGCAACGGGTCGATGACCGTGCTCAATGCCACGAAGAACTCGGTCAACACCGGGTACGCGGCGATCGGCAACCAGCTCAACATGTGCAAGATCATGGACACGGCCACGGATCTGGGCATCCGCTACGGCAGCGGAGAGAAGCTGGACACCGCCGACAGCAAGGGCTTCATCCAGGCGCTCTCGCCGTCGTCGATTCTCGGTACGACCGAGACGACGCCGATCGCCATGGCTGCGGCGTTCGCGACGTTCGCCAACGACGGGGAGTTCTGCGGACCGCGGCCGATCACGGAGATCAAGGACCGCAACGGCAAGAAGATGGACGTTCCCGGCGAGGCCTGCAAACAGGTCCTCGACAAGCAGGTGGCGCGCGGTGTCGCGTACGCCCTGACGCAGACGTTCAACGGCGGTACGACGAGCGGTCTGGGCATCGGCGTGCCGGCCGGCGCGAAGACCGGTACGACCAACTTCGAGGTCGGCCACACCTGGCTGCTCGGCTTCACCAAGACCCTGTCGACGGCCGTGTGGACCGGTGACCCGCGAGGCACCCGCGACTGGCGCCGCAACGGCAAGGGCAAGGTCAGCGGATCGATCTACGGTGCGACGATCTCCGGTAAGACCTGGCAGGCGTACATGAGCAAGGCCGTGAAGTTCACCAAGGGCAACACCGGCTTCCCGAAGCCGAGCTCGAAGTACTTCCAGGGCGGCGGCTCCGGCGGCAGCGGCGGTTCCTCCTCGACCGACACCAATCGCGGAGGCGGCGGTGGCGGCAACGGCGGCGGAGGATCCTCCAACGGCGGCGGAGGATCCTCCAACGGCGGCGGAGGATCCTCCAACGGCGGTGGTGTCGGCGGCGGCAACGGCGGTGGCGGCGACGGCGGCAATGGCGGCGGCGGAGACAACGGCGGCGGTGGGGGAGACGAAGCTCCCGGCCTCGGCGGGAACTGACCGCACGCCGAACAGCTCGCGCTGACAGTCTCGGACCGAGGTGAACGCCTCGGACCGACAGACTCGGACCGACAATCGGGGCGGAACGATCTTCGGAATCGTTCCGCCCCGACTGCATTCAGCGCTCGGCCACCCGACACCGACAGCCCGTCGCCACGCGTCGCCCATCTCCGCTAGTGTGGGATCGGGCAGCCGCCGACGCTCCACCGTGGGCCGGTGCTGCCATCCCGCCCGGTTCCGCCGGGCGCCGACGACCGAAGTAGGAGAGACATGACCAAGTGGGAATACGTCACCGTTCCGCTCATCGTTCACGCGACGAAGCAGATCCTCGATCAGTGGGGTGAGGACGGCTACGAACTCGTCCAGGTCGTCCCGGGACCCGACAACAACGGCCTCGTTGCCTACCTCAAGCGCCCCAAGGCCTGAGGCTCGGGGCCGGATCGGCCCCTGCACCCGCAGCACCTCACCTACCACGACTCTCGTCGAAGGAGACCACCCATGTCGACCGTTCTCGACCGCATCAACGAACTCGGCCTCGAACTGCCGAAGGTCGCAGCCCCCGCCGGCGTCTACGTTCCCGCCCTGCGCACCGGCAACTACGTCTACACCTCCGGTCAGCTGCCGGTCGTCGACGGTGCCCTGCCGACGACGGGCCACCTCGGCGCTGAGGTCGACGTCGACACCGGATACCAGCTGGCCAGGATCGCCGGACTCAACGCGCTCGCAGCCATTGCCTCGGTGATCGGGGACCTCGACAGGATCGTGCGCGTCGTCAAGGTCACCGGCTTCGTCAACTCCACCGACGACTTCACCCAGCAGCCGGCGGTGATCAACGGCGTCTCCGAGCTCTACGGGGAGATCTTCGGCGACAAGGGCCAACACGCCCGCAGCGCCGTGGGCGTGAACACCCTGCCGCTGGGCACGCCCGTCGAGGTCGAGGTCGTCGTCGAGGTCGAGGACGATGCCGCTTAGCGGACGCTCCCTTCCGGTCTCGGACGAACTGACCTGGCTGCTCGACCTCTGGCGTTCGGAGGGGCGGCAACCGGTTCCCGAACCTCCGCGACCCGCCTCGGCGATCATCCTCGTCAGGGACACCCGTGCGGGGCTCGAGACGTTCGTGACCCGTCAGCTCGACGCCCGCGGCGTCGAGGACCGCAACCGCTGGGCCTACCCGGTTGGGGACCTGCGGCCCAGCGACCTGCGCAAACTGCCCGTCACCGGATGGAAGTCGTCGCGCTGTGCGATGACGCTGAGCATCGAGAACAAGTCCCGGGCGCTCCAGCAGTTCTCGGCGGCCGCCCGGGTCGCGTTCGCCTCGACGGGGGTGCTGCTGGCCGAGAACGTCGACCACGACCTCGTCGCCACCCCGCAGACCGAATGGCAGTCGACCCGCTACCGCCTCCTGTCGAACGAGGTGTCGTGGTCCCAGGTCCTGCGTGAGCGCGACCTGCGCCTGCGACCGGACCTCCTCAAGCCGTGGCTGCGGTGGATCAACACGGCCACCCAGCTCCACCGCTTCGACACCACGTACTTCCTGGCGGCCGTGCCCTTCGGTCAGGACGTCGACTTCCTGTCCTCGAACGAGAGCTCCGGCGGGTGGAAGCGGCCGGAGGAGATCCTCGCCGACGCCGAGGACGACCCCAACCGGATCAGTGCGAGCACTCGGCTCATCGTCGAGAGCCTGCTCACCGTGCCCACCGTCGGTGCCGCGATGGCCCAGGTCCGCGACGTCCACCCGCTGCGTCCGGAGATCGTCGACGAGGACGGGCAGTGGCGGCTCGTCATCCATCCGCGCCGCGACTTCCACCGGAAGGGCACGCTGCGCGACCGCGATGTGGCCGTGGGGGACGATGAAGACGACGATCGCACCGGGCTGATGAGCCTGGGCGCCGACGACGATGACGACACTGTGGACGAGGACACCGACGACTCATGAGGATCCGCGCGAACAATCCCTCCCCGATGACCCTGACCGGGACGAACACGTACGTACTCGCCTCCCGGGATGACTCCGCGGCCGTGCTCATCGACCCGGGTCCGGAACTCGCGGAACATCGTGAGAACTTCCTCGCCGAGGTGGGGGAGAGGCGGCTTGCCGCCATCGTCCTCACCCACCAGCATGCCGATCACTCCGAGATGCTCGGCAGCATCGACCAGTGGGCTCCGGACGTGCCCGTCTACGCCGTGCTCGACCGATTCGCCCGCCACACTCCGCCGGTGTCCGACGGGAACCGCATCGTCTTCGGCGATGATCCGACCGATGTCCTCGAGGTCGTCGCCACACCCGGGCACACGAGCGACAGCATCAGCCTCATCCACGACGGAACCCTTTACAGCGGGGACACGATCCTCGGCGAGGGGACGACGATCGTGACCTACCCGGAGGGGTCGCTCGGGGACTACCTGGACAGTCTCGATCGGCTGCGGGAGCTCTGCGATGCCGGGGCGTTCACCCGGATCGAACCGGCCCACGGGCCGACGATCGAGTCACCCGCCGAGGTGATCGACCACTACCGCAGCCACCGCCGTGAGCGCATCGCCCAGGTCCAGGCGGCACTCGACCAGGGCGCGCGCACGGCGGCCGAGGTCTGCGACATCGTCTACCACGACGTCGACCCCCGAGTCCGCGGGGCCGCCGAGCAGATCGTCCGCGCACAGTTGGCCTACCTCGGCGCGCTCTCACCCGACGACGTATAGGGTCAGGGCACCCGGCAGCACAGACGTGCTAGCCCCGCCCGACCATATGCGACAGTCACTGTCGGGGCGTTCCTCGTGTGGTCGGCAGCGAGCCTGCCGTGTGCGGTCAGCGGGCGCGGTTGCGCATGCGCTCCATGTCGAGGATGACGACCGAGCGGGCCTCGAGGCGGATGAAACCGCGGGCGGCGAAGTCGGCGAGTGCCTTGTTCACGGTCTCGCGGGAGGCGCCGACGAGCTGTGCCAGCTCCTCCTGGGTGAGGTCGTGGGCGACGAGGACGCCGTCGGGTGCCGGCTTCGAGAAGCGGGCGGCGAGGTCGAGCAGAGCCTTGGCGACACGACCGGGGACATCGGAGAACACGAGGTCGCCGACGGTCTCATTCGTCCGACGCAGACGCTGCGCGAGGGCCTTGAGGAGGTTGAGTCCCGCCTGCGGGCGGTCCTTGAGCCAGGTGGTGAGGTCTTCGTGCTTGAGGCTGAGGAGCTCGGACTGCGAGACCGCGGTGACGGAGGAGGAGCGCGGGCCCGGATCGAAGAGGCTGAGCTCGCCGATGATCTCACCCGGACCGACGACGGAGAGGAGGTTCTCACGGCCGTCGGAGGACTCGCGGCCGATCTTGAGCTTTCCGGTGGAGACGATGTAGAGCTCGTCACCGGCGTCGCCCTCGTGGAAGAGCACGGTTCCCCGGCGGAGGCTCCGCGGCTTCATGAACTTCATCAATGCGCTCGTCGATTCGTCGTCGAGCCCGGCGAAAAGCGTGGCGCCCCTGACAACTTCAATATCCACAGTGTCCTCCTTGTGATGGTCTCCACACATAAATCTACCTGCTCAAGGGTACCTGTACCACCGACTACGCGCGGGTTGCGGGAATTGGAGTCTCCTGGTGTCGTTTCCTCGACGCTCGCCGAGGTGGGTCCCGGTTGCGTTCGCACGCTGTGAGCCGGACAACTGCGGTGACGGCTCCCGCGGATTAGAATCGGCAGTTGTGTTGACGGTGGCAGAGAAGAGCGCGCGGAAGTTCGCGAAGGAAACCCCTCTGGGGAAGAAGCGGCGTGCGCGCAGGATCAACCGGATCCTCGCCGAGGTGTACCCCAACGCGAAGTGCGAACTCGACTTCGAGACCCCGTTCCAGCTGCTCATCGCCACCGTGCTCTCCGCGCAGACGACCGACATCCGGGTCAACGCCACCACGCCGGGACTCTTCGCCGCGTTCCCCGACGCGCACGCGCTTGCGGTCGCCAACCTCGGCGAGGTCGAAGAGCTCATCCGCTCGACCGGGTTCTACCGGGCGAAGGCCCGCAACATCGTCAAGCTCGCCAACGACCTCGTCGAGAACTACGACGGTGAGGTGCCGCAGACGATGGAGGAACTCGTCAAGCTCGCCGGGGTGGGGCGCAAGACCGCCAACGTCGTCCTCGGCAACGCCTTCGACACGCCGGGGATCACGGTCGACACACACATGGGGCGGCTGGCCAGGCGGTTCGGGTGGACGAAGGAGACGGACCCGGTCAAGGCCGAGGAGGACATCGCCGCGCTCTTCCCGACGAAGGACCTCACCCTGCTCTCGCACCGGGTGATCTTCCACGGTCGCCGCATCTGCCACTCCCGGAAGCCCGCGTGCGGGGCCTGCCCGCTGATGACGCTCTGCCCGTCGTTCGGCATCGGCGAACTCGACCCGGACAAGGCCCGGGCGATGTTCAAGTACGAGATGGCGCCCTTGGCATGAGCGACTTCCTCGACGGGCTCGCAGGCGGCGGCAAGCACGCTGGACAGGAACCGACACCCGACGGGTCGGTCACCGGCGGCCCAGAGCAGGGTGAAACTGGTCAGGGCGGGTCGGGTCAGGGCGAGCGCACCGACGACACCGAGTTGCGGGACCAGCTCTCCCGGCTGGCCGCCTCGACGGGATCACCGCTGTGGCTGCGCCGGGCGAAGGCACCCGGGGACGCCGTCGTGAGAGACGCCGCGGTTCTCATGCTCTTCGGCCGCGGCGGCACCCCGCGCACCGACGCCGGTCGAGCCGCCCTGCCCCACCTCGAGGCCAAAGGCGTCGCCGACGTCGACATCGTCCTCCTGCAGAGGGCGAGCACCTTGCGCCTCCACCCGGGACAGGTCGCGTTCCCCGGTGGGGGACGCGATCCCGAGGACGACTCGATGGTCGCCGCAGCTCTGCGCGAGGCCGAGGAGGAGGCCGGGATCGTGCCCGCCAGCGTCGACGTCCTCGGTGAGCTCGAACCCCTCTACATCCCGGTGAGCAAGTTCCAGGTCACCCCCGTCGTCGGGTACTGGGCGGTGCCCGGTGTCGTCACCGTCATGGACGAAGCCGAATCGTACTCCGTCTACCGGGTCGCGATCGCCGACCTCGTCGCCCCCGCCAATCGCGGCAGCTTCTCCCGCCCGGATCTTGCGATCACGACCCCGGCCTTCGACGTCGGCGTGCTCAAGGTGTGGGGCTTCACGGCAGGCATCCTCGACTTCGCCCTCGACGAACTCGGCTGGGCGCTCGACTGGGACCGGACAGCGCCCATCGCCATCGACTTCTGAGCGCTGGGGACGCCGGGGATGCGAAAGGCGCCGAGCCCCGCGAAGGGACTCGGCGCCTGAGCTGTCGATGCTGGTGGTCAGTACCTCGGTCCCGACGGGTTGGTCAGGGCCCGCTTGACCGCGGCGATGATCGACTGCGCCGAGGCGATCGCACCACCGGGCACCGGGTTGCCCTTCTTCAGTATCGGCACCGCGATGAGCACGAGGATGACCGCGATGACCGCGAGGATGCCGAAGATGATGAGGAAGCTCGCCCACCACGGCCAGCCGAGACCCTCACGGAACGCGGCAGCGCCCGCGAAGATCACCATGAACGAGCCCAGGAACAGGAAGAACAGGGCCGCGAGCGCCAGCGCCGAACCGATCCCCAGGTTCTTCGCCCCGGCGGTGGCCTCGGCCTTCGCCAGCGCGAGCTCCTCCTCGGCGATCGCCTTGGAATCGTCGCCGATGTCCTTGATCAGTTCGCTGATCGACCTCTCGGCCATGAGTGCTCCTATCGACAGAACGGGGTGACAAGTCTTCCTCAAGAGTAGTCCGAACGTTCCCCCTCACCAAAGACGTGCGGACTCAGTGTCGGGTCACGACTTCGCCACCGACGCTTCGATGAGTTCCATCACCGAGGAATCGGCGAGAGTCGTCGAATCTCCGACCGCACGGTTCTCCGCGACGTCTTTAAGCAGCCGGCGCATGATCTTGCCCGAGCGCGTCTTCGGCAGTTCGGAGACGATGTGCACCCGCTTCGGCTTCGCGATCGGGCCGATCTCCTTGCCGACGTGCTGACGCAGCTCCTCTGCGACCTCGGGGGAGTTCTCGACCCCGTCGACGACGATGACGAAGGCGATGACCGCCTGCCCCGAGGTGTCGTCGGCGGCACCGACGACGGCCGCCTCGGCGACGGAGGGATGGGCGACGAGCGCGGACTCGATCTCCGCGGTGGACAGGCGGTGACCGGAGACGTTCATGACGTCGTCGACGCGGCCGAGGAACCAGATGTCGCCGTCCTCGTCGCGACGGGCGCCGTCACCGGCGAAGTACGTGTCCTCGAACCGGGACCAGTAGGTCTCCTTGAAGCGCTCGGGATCCTTCCAGATCCCGCGCAGCATCGACGGCCACGGCTGGCGGATGACGAGGAGACCGCCCTCGGGACCGGCCGGGTGCTCCCCGGTCTCGTCGACGACGTCGACGGAGATCCCGGGGATCGGCCGCTGCGCCGAACCAGGCTTCGTCGCGAGCACGCCGGGCAGCGGGGCGATCATATGGGACCCGGTCTCCGTCTGCCACCACGTGTCGACGATGGGGCACCGTCCGCCGCCGATGACGCGGTGGTACCAGCGCCAGGCCTCGGGATTGATCGGCTCGCCGACGCTGCCGAGCAGGCGCAGGCTGGTCAGGTCGTACTTCGCGGGGATGTCCTCGCCCCACTTCATGAACGTCCGGATCGCCGTCGGTGCCGCGTAGAGGGTCGTCACCTTGTTCTTCTCGACGATCTCCCACCAACGACCCTGGTCAGGGGTGTCGGGGGTGCCTTCGTAGATGACCTGTGTCATGCCGGCGGCCAAGGGACCGTAGGCGACGTAGGAGTGTCCGGTGACCCAGCCGACGTCGGCGGTGCACCAGAAGACGTCGGTCTCCGGCTTCGCATCGAAGACGGCCTTCATCGTGTAGAGGACCTGCGTGAGGTAGCCGCCGGAGGTGTGGAGGATGCCCTTGGGCTTGCCCGTGGTGCCGGAGGTGTAGAGGATGAACAGCGGGTTCTCGGCGTCGAAGAACTCAGCCTCATGCTCGGGGCTGGCATTGTCGACGGTGTCGTGCCACCACTGGTCCCGGCCTTCGGTCATGTCGACGTCCTGCCCGGTGCGGCGGACGACGAGGACGGACTCGACGGGGGTGTCCCCGTGGGAGAGCGCTTCGTCAACGGCCGGCTTGAGGCTCGTCTCCTTGCCGCGGCGGTAGCTGCCGTCGGCGGTGATGACGACGCGGGCTTCGGCGTCGATGATCCGCGAGCGCAGGGCGTCGGCGGAGAAACCACCGAAGACGACGGAATGGGCGGCGCCGAGGCGGGCGCACGCGAGCATCGAGATCACCGCTTCGGGGATCATCGGCAGGTAGATGGCCACCCGATCCCCGGCCTCGACGCCGAGCTCGGTGAGCATGTTCGCCGCCTTCGACACCTCGGCGAGGAGCTCTGCATAGGTCAGCGACCGAGAGTCACCGGGCTCGCCTTCGAAGTTGATGGCCACCCGATCGCCGTTGCCGGCGAGGACGTGCCGGTCGAGGCAGTTGTACGCGACGTTGAGCTTGCCGTCGGCGAACCACTTCGCAAACGGCGGGTTCGACCAGTCGAGCACCTCGGTGAAATCCTCGTTCCAGTCGACGAGATCACGGGACTGCTCGGCCCAGAAACCCTCGAAATCGGCTGCACCGCGCTCGTACGCGTCTTCTTTGACATTGGCGGCGGCCGCGAACTCCGGTGGCGGGGCGAAGGTCTCGGTCGCCTCGGTGCTGTCGGTCATGTTTCCCTCCGGCTTCTTTGGTGGAACGAAGATTCCCTCCGACTGTATACCCGGACAGGTGACGCCGGTCACCCTCGTTCACCCCAGTGGCGGGGGCGTGCGGGGGTAGTCATCGCGGGCCCCGTGTGCTATTGCCGCTGGGTGTGCGGCCGGGGGTTCGGATCGGGCAGCGCCGAGGTTTCGGCCGGGGAACGCCGAGGATTCGGCCCGGGAGCGCCGAGGTTTCGGCCCGGGACAAGGCAACTGGCGGTGAGGATTGCGTGCACAGGAGCGCCGAGGTCTGCGAGGATGGCCATAGGTCTGCCGGCATGGTCCCGCAGACAGGACAGTGTCCCTACGATCGACTGGAGCCCGCGATGAGTTCGCCGCACCATCCCACGCCGCAGTGGCGTGACCAGCCCGGACCGAACAGCCAGCCGCCCGCCGGTGGACCCGGCCCCTACGGTGGAGGCCCCTATGGCGGAGGCCAGGGCGCGTACGGTCCTGGCCCCGGTCAGCCGAGCCCGCAGGGTCCAGGACCTCAGGGGCCGGGAGCGCAGGGACCGGGACCCCAGGGACCCGGGGGAGCGCCGATGTCCGGACCCAGCGGTCAGTACGGCCAGGGGCAGTACGGTTCTGCGCCCGGCGGTCAGTACGGCCAGGGCCAGTACGGGTCGGGGCCCGCACAGCAGTACGGCTCCGGGCCGGGCCAACAGTACGGGTCCGGACCGGGACAGTACGGTTCAGGACCTGGACCCTACGGTTCGGGACAGTTCGGTCCGGGCGGACCGGTGCCGCAGCGACCGCGGCGCACAGGGCCCGGTCTGCTGGGGCCGTTGACCCTGCGCGATCTCTTCCTCCTCTTCGCCGGGCTGCTGGCACTCATCGTGCTCTTCGTGCCCTACAAGACCTACGACATCATCTCCATCCCACTGTGGGCGTGGAACATCGATTCGATGGGCACGTTCGTCTTCATCGTCCTCACGATCCTGCTCATCGTCGCCGCGGTGCTCGTCAACAAGCTGGGCAGCGGCAGCATGCGCGTCGGTTCGCTCGGGCTCGACCAGTTCATCTCGGTCCTCGCCTCGATCGCCTTCGCCTACGCGTTCGTCCAGCTCGTCACCTCGGTGCCGTACTGGAGCGTGGGAGCGTACCTGGCCTTCTTCGCCGCACTCATCGCCTTCTTCGCCGGTGTCTTCACGATGCTGCCGTTCTTCGCCGGTGAGTTCGCCAACCGCGCCGAGGTGCCCGCCCATGCCAAGGCCCGCCCGGTGACCAAGTCCGCTCAGCATCCTGCTCCGCAGGCCAATGTGCCCGGCGGCTTCGGTGATGCGTCCATGCAGTCCGGTCACCCGGGTTCCCAGGGACAGTTCGGCCAGGGCCAGCCGGGCCAGGGACAGTTCGGCCAGGGACAACCGGGTCCGGGACAGTCCCAGGGTTCCGGCCAGGGTCAGTTCGGCTCCGCGCAGTTCGGTGCCCCGCAGGGCGGGTTCGGTCAGTCGGATCAGGGCCAGCCCGGTTTCGGCGGCTCCGCGGAAACGCAGGCGCCGTACGCAGGCGGCCAGCCGAACCTCAACAGCGGTGACGCCGGTCAGCAGCAGTCCGGCTACGCACCCGAGCAGTCCGGCTACGCACCCCAGAATGCTCCTGCCGAGCAGTCCGGTGCCGGACGACACTCCTATCCCGCGACCGAGGCCAACACCTACGACGGTGCCGGCGCCCGCCCCGATGCGTCGTTCGCCCCGCCGGCCGAGGATCGGTCGTCGGGCATGGACGACGCCTCCGGGCAGTCGGTGCAGAGCACCGGGTCGGGACAGACCTACCTCGGCGATCAGCATCCGCGCGATCCCAAGCATTCGCAGAGCGAACCGACGCAGACCTTCGGGCTCGGCACCGAACAGTGGCAGTCGGAGGAATCCGCGCCGACCGATTCCGACGTTGCGCCCTCGTCCACTGAGGCAGCCGGCGCACCGGCGGCACCGAGTGCGCCGGAGTCGTCCCGTGCGCCGGAATCCCGGGAGGCGGACTCTGCACAGACCCAGGGAGGGGGCCGACACTCCGCGCCCGCGCCTGCGGACGGTCAGCCGTTCGACCGCACCCGATCGGGCGAGGACTCCGACGCACCCGGTGACACCCGATCGACCGAGGACTCCCGCTCCGGCGATGACACAAGGTCGGCCGATGACACGGTGGCGATCAGCAAGACCGTCGTCGACGGTGCGTCCGTGACCGAGGGGGAGACGATCATCTCGGTCTCCGAACGTCGTCGGGGCCGTCACGCCGCCCCGGACACCCCGGCCAATGACACCTCGTCCGATAGTTCGTCGTCCGACGGCACCTCGCGTGCTGACGCGGTCTCGAGCGGCGATCCGCGACCTGATGTGCGCAGCGGCTCGGGTTCGAGCAGCGACTCGGGCATGGTCGCCTCCTCGACCGTGACCTCCGCCGACGAACCCGGACCGGGACCCCTCGGAATCTTCGAGGGCGGAACCAAGTCGGCAACGACGGACGACGAGTCCGCCTCGGCGTCATCGGAATCGGGCTCCGACAGGGACTCGACCGCGGACTCCGCTCCGACCGACAGGGACTCCGTCGCTGCTGCAGACACGATTTCTGCGGCTGACACGAGCCCTACCGCTGAGACCAGTTCCGACTCCGCGGACTCGAGGGATCGCGACTGGGCGGCGAGCACCGCTGCCGACGGTGCCCGGGAGAGCAATATCCGCTCGACCGAGGCGACGGTCGTCACCGCCGACGGGGTCATCGACGACGACCCCGGCGCCGACCCGACGGGCACGGACACCGCGGCCGCTGAGTCGCGTCGCGAGGACTCCGACCGGTCCGCGGCCGTGAACGAGAACGGCGCGAGCGAGAACTCGGTGAGCGAGGAGACCGTCAAGGTCGAGGCCGTCGGTTCCCCCGAGAACGGCGAGGAGACGACCGAGAGGACGACTCCGCCGGACTCCGACGAACCGACCCAGTACGTTCCCATGGCGAACTACCGGGACTCGTCGGAGCGCGGCGACTCCTCGGATCAGGCACGCACCGGAGGCGCGGATGGGCAGCGCTCGGATTCGGCGGACTCCCCGGAGACCTCCGAGGAGAAGGCCGTCATCCAGGCGTTCTGGTTCGCGGTTCCCGAACCGCGGGAGGCCGTCGACGCGAAGACGGGGATGCCCGTGTTCACGATCTACCCCGGCGACTGGTTCCTTGCGCTCGAGGACAAGGGCTCGTCCTTCACGGTCCGCGACTCCGACGGCAAGGAAGGCGTGCTGCGCAACCTCGACGGCATCCAGCGCGGCTGACTCGTGTGCTGAGCCTGTGGACGCCGCAGCCAGCTGAGGTTGCGGCGGACACCGCGCCGACACCGACCTGAGCGCAGCCGACCGGTTCTCACCGGGAGCGACGCACGACCGACCGGACGAAGGGCGGTTCCTGTGACTTGAGTGCACAGGAACCGCCCTTTCGCATCCCTGTCCACAGGCGCCGTCTCGGCCCTGGTCTCCGCTGGGCCCGCGGGGGCACTGTGGGCCCATGCAGATCGCACTCATCACCGACCTCGGCGCCATCACGGAGGAATGCGCCCGTGTCGCCGAAAGCATCGGCATCGACCTCAAGGTCCTCCCACCCGATTCGGGCGGCTGGCAGAACGCCTCGCTCATCCTCCTCGGCGAGGACGTCCACGAGATCCCCGCCGCCGAAGGCACCGACCGGATCCTTGTCGTCCTCGACGGCGACGAGACCGCCTCGGCGTGGAGGAAGGCGGCGAGCCTCGGCGTCGAACAGCTCGCGATGCTCCCCTCGGCCGCGGAATGGCTGAGCCAGCGGATCATCGCCGCCGTCGAACCCCCGGTCGCCCCAGGCGTCACCGTCGGAGTCGTCGCCGGCTGCGGCGGCGCCGGTGCCTCGGTGCTCGCGTGCGCGCTCGCCCGCCGGGCCGGCGGCGATGTGCCCACGGTCCTCGTCGACGCCGATCCCCTCGGGGGAGGTCTCGACCTCGTCCTCGGCGCCGAACAGGTGCCCGGCCCCCGCTGGTCGGACCTCAGCGCCTCCCGCGGACAGCTGCGACCCTCCGTGCTGCGTCAGGCGCTGCCCGTCCACGACGGTCTCGCGATCCTCTCGTGGGGACGCGACGACACCCTCGACCTCGACCCTGAGGTCTTCGACGACGTGCTCTCCGCAGCCGGTCAGGCCTTCGACCTCGTCATCGTCGACCTGCCCCGCCATGCCCCACCGCAGTGGACACGCCGTTGCCATCACGTCCTCCTCGTCGCCCCCGCCCGCGTCCGTTCGGCCGTCGCCGCCTCCCAGGTCGCCAAACGGCTCTCCCACTCCCACCCCGACGTCCGCCTCGTCGTCCGCGAGACCGGGGCGGGGGGACTCGACGCGGACCTGCTCGCCGACTCGATCGGCCTCGGTCTGGCCGGCAGCATCCGCGACGACCGGGGCCTGTCTGCCGCCGTCGACCGCGGGGAGGGCATTCCCGGCGGCGCCCGCCTCGGCCGCCTCGTCGACCGCCTGCTCGGGGAGTGGGTGGGATGAGCGAATGGCTCGACGCGTCCCTCGTCGCCGAGGTGCGCAAGACCCTCCTCGACAACCCGGGCCCCGTGACCACGGCCGCCGTCGCCGAGGCGGTCCAATGCACCGGCCGGGTGCTCGGTTCCGCGGCCCTCCTCGACCTCGTCACCAGGCTCTCCGCGCAGCTCTCCGGCGCCGGACCCCTCCAGGCGGTCCTCGAAGTGCCGGGGACGACCGACGTCTTCGTCAACGGTCCCCGGGAGGTCTTCGCCGACACCGGCACCGGTCCGACCCGGCTCGACCTCTCCCTCGGCTCCGAGGACGAGGTGCGTTCCCTCGCCGTCCGGCTGGCCGCTCTCGGCGGGCGACGGCTGGACGATTCGAGCCCGTTCGTCGACGTCCGCCTGCCCGACGGAGTGCGGATGAACGCGATCGTCCCGCCGATCTCCGGGGAGCATACGACGATCTCCTTCCGCGTGCCCCGACGCAGCGGGTTCAGCATCTCCGACCTCCGGGCCGACGGCTTCATCCCCGCCGAGGTGTCCGACCTGCTCACCGCGGCCGTGGAGTCCCGGGCGAACATCCTCATCTCCGGCGGAACGGGCACCGGGAAGACCGTCCTCCTCGGCGCACTCCTCGGCCTCGTCGACCCGGCCCACCGGATCGTCGTCGTCGAGGACTCCCGGGAGCTCATCATCGGCCACGGCCACGTCGTCCAGCTCGCCGCCCGGCAGGCCAACGTCGAAGGCGGCGGCGAGGTCACCCTGACTGACCTCGTCCGCAACGCCCTGCGGATGCGCCCCGACCGCCTCGTCGTCGGGGAGTGCCGCGGACCCGAGGTCCGGGACATGCTCACCGCGCTCAACACCGGTCATGAGGGCGGGTGTGCGACGATCCACGCGAACACCGCCGAGGCGGTCCCCAGCCGCCTCGCCGCCCTCGGAGCGCTGGCCGGGATGAGTCCGCAGGCCGTGCATTCGCAGTTCGCCACCGCGATCGACCTCGTCATTCACCTGCGGCGGGTGGGGACCGATCGGGGACTGACGGAACTGGCGATCCCGACCCGGGACACCGGGGAGTCGCTGACGATGGAACCCGTGTGGGGGCGGGCCTCCCCGCTGACCGGTGGGGAATTCAACCGGCGTGCGCTCGCCCGCCTCGAAGCCGTGCTCGAGCAGAGGGCGCCATGACCGTCGTCCTCGCCGTCCTCATCGCCGCGGGCATTCTCCTCGCCGCCCCGCCCGATCCCGTGTCCCGTCTGCGGGAGCTGCTCTCCGGTGCCCGCGAGGGCCGCGGACGCGCACGACGGCAGCGGCCGCGGGCACGCGATGACGAAGCCGAACGGCTGTGGGCGATCGGGGCCGTGGAGAACTGTGCGCACCTGCTCAAGGTCGGTATGACTCCGCAGGCGGTGATGGCGACGCTGAGCAGGCAGGATGATCGTCTGCAGCCGATCTCCCGGGCGATCGCCCTGGGTGAGGAGCCGGGGCAGGCGATCGCGTCCCGTGGGCAGTCCCTGCCGCCGGCGGCCGCCGAGGTGTTCGCCGGCATGGCGTCGGTGTGGACTGTCTCGGAGCGGTCGGGAGCTCCGGCCGCGGACATGATCCTCCGGTATGCGGCCGCCCGCCGCGATGCTCTCGACGCCGACCGGGAGCGTCGAATCGCCATGGCCGGCCCCCGCGCGACCGTTCGGGTGCTCAGCTGGCTTCCCCTCATCGGGATGGGCCTGGGCCTGCTCATCGGGGTGCGGCCCCTCGACCTCGTCTCCGGACTGCCCGGGCAGCTGAGCATCGGCGGTGGGCTCGTCCTCTACCTGCTCGGGAGATGGTGGATGAGGCGGATGATGATGCGGGCGGAGCGCTGACCATGGCCGCGCTCATCGTCGGCCTCCTCGTCGGTGCGGCGGTCCTGCTGTGGGCAGGACAGTCCTCGACCCGGCTGCGCAGCCTGCTCGGGCAGGAACCGGAGGTGTGTGGTTCGCCCGGGGCCGCCTCGGTGCGGGCGGGGGTGACCGATGAGGAACTCGCGTTCGATCTCGACCTCGTCGCGATCTGCCTCACCGCGGGTCTGCCGATCCCCGTGGCGCTCACCCTCACCGCCGAGGCGACCGGCGACCGGTCGGGGCTGCTGCGGATCGCGAGGGCGAAGACGATCGGGGGAGAGGATCTCGCCGAGGACGACCGGCTGCGACCCGTCCTCGACGTGTTCGTCTTCTCCGAGCACACCGGTGTCGGTCCCGCACCGCTCATCGAATCCGTCGCCGGGGAGCTGCGCGCGGCCTCCCGGAGGCGGCGTCAGGAGGCGGCAGCGGCACTGGGCGTGCGTCTCGTCATCCCGCTCGGGGTGTGCATCCTGCCCGCGTTCCTCCTGCTCTCCGTCGTCCCCGTCGTCATCTCCCTGCTCACCGACCTCACGACCGTGTTCTCCTGAGTGGAGGGCTCGGCTGCGGTTGATAGGGTCGGGCCATGTCTGCTGCGACACCGACTTCCGTGACACCGTTCCAACGACTCACCGACGTCGACGAAGCCGAGCGCTACGCCGAGAACCTCTTCGTCGGCACCTCCGTGCGGTTGCGCCCCCTCCAGTCCGTTGACCTTCCCTACCTCGAGCAGTGGTGGTTCGACCCCTCGATCGTCGTCCTCCAGAACAGCACCGTGCTGCCGCGTCCCGAAGGCGGTGTGTCCGAGCAGTTCACGCAGTGGAGTGCGAACACCGACTCGAGTTCTGTGGGCCTGAGCATCGAACTGCTCGAGACCGAGGAGTTCGTCGGACACGTCACCCTTTTCGGACGCGACACGATCAATCAGTCGGCGACGCTGGCGATCATCCTCGGACCGGAGTTCCACGGGCACGGCTTCGGAGCCGACGCCGTGCGCCTGGCGCTGCGCTACGGGTTCCTCCAGCTTGGCCTCAACCGCATCGAACTGCGCACCTGGGCGTTCAACACCCGCGGCATCGCTGCGTACTCGAAGGCCGGCTTCGTCGAGGAGGGCAGGCGGCGCGAAGCGGTGTTCTTCAACGGTCGTCGCCACGACGAGGTGATCATGGCGGTGCTCAGGGACGACTGGGCCGGTTGAGGACCTGAGCGGACTCCTGCACGCACTCCTGTCGAGTGCCGCGGGGCTCATGTGCATCGACCCTGTGGACGCTCAGCCGATATCAACAGCCTCGGGTCCGCCCCTCGACCCGGTCCGTGTGCCTCCTCCGCAGTGGAGGACCGTTCGCAGATCGCGCACGGTCACCTCTTCGAGGAGGAGAGCATGAGCACTGACACCTTGACGACGGAGTACGCGATCACCACTCTCGCAGCGAGCGGAGCCCTGCGCTCTCCTGAGGGATCGTAGGAGCAGTGCGATGGTCGCGGGCCGACGCCGGTAACTGGTGCGTGCTGCTCAGGTGAGTGCGAGGGCTCCGAGGTCGGTGCGTGCCTCGGCAAGGTAGTGGCGGCGTTCCTGGGCGGGCACCATGGCGCCCCCGGTCAGCCACACGAGGTGCTTCGTCGACTCGTCCATCGGCCAGGGCGGGACAGAGACGGTTCCCCGCCACGGGACGGTGAGGCCGGCGGTCGCCGAGGGTTCGGCCTCGATGCCCTCGGTGTCGGCGAGGACGGCGACCCCGGCAGAGATGATGTCGTCGCTGACGCCGGCGAACCCTGAGATCAGCGGTCCGATACGGGGACCGATGAAGCGGGAGGGACGGGCCACGGCCAGACCGTCGGCGTTCGTCCGACCGCTCAGTCTGATGTCCTGGACGCTGATATCGCTGTGGAGCCCGGTGCGCACGCCGAGGAACATCGCGGGCGCGGTCGCGGGTTCGACGAAGACGCAGTGGACGTTGTCGCCGAAGAGACGTTTGAGGCCGTAGGTGACCCCACCGGGGCCGCCGCCGATCCCGCACGGCAGGTAGACGACGAGCTGGTGGTCGGCATCGATGGGTTCGCCGAGGGCTGCGAACTGGTCGCGAAGGCGCAGGGCGGCCACGGAGTAGCCGGCGAAGAGGCTCACGGAGTCCTCGTCGTCGACGAAGTGCGCCCGTAGATCCGCTGCCGCGCTCTCCCGCCCGGCGGAGACCGCGGCGACGAAGTCGCCGGAGTGTTCGATGACCTCGACGCCGTGGGAGCGCAGCTTCACCTTCTTCCACTCCCTGGCGTCGGCGGACATGTGGACCGTGCACGCGAAGCCGAGGCTCGCACCGAGGATCCCGATCGAGAGACCGAGGTTCCCCGTCGATCCGACGACGATCTTGTGCTCAGCAGCCTGTGCACGGAACGCGTCGCCGGAGTACGTGCGGGCATCCTGCGGATCGAGGCCGGCCTCGGCGGCGATCGTCTCGGCATGTTCGAGGACCTCGTGGAAGCCGCCGCGGGCTTTGATCGAGCCGCTCACCGGCAGGGTGTCGTCGCGTTTGAGCCAGAGCCTGCCGGGCAGGGTCTGGCCGAGGCGGCCGTCGAGGTCCGCCTGGGCTGCGGGGGCGGCGACGAGCGGGGATTCGATGACGCCGGTTCCGGTCTCGGGGAACGTCGAAGCGAACCACGGGGCGAAGCGGTCGAACCGGGCAGCCGCGTCGTCCATGACCTGGGGGTCGACGTCGATGCTGTCCAGCACCGATGCGCTCGGCGGCAGCTCGGGGCGGAACCATGTCGTCTGGCCGCCAGCGGCGAGATCGGCGACGACCTCGTCATCGGCGAAGTCACTGCCCTGCAGAGCGCCTGTGGTCATAGTGTCGTCCTTCCCGGAGTCCTCGATCCCTGCCGTCACCGTCCCCATTGTCCGTCATCGGAGAGTCCCGCGGTGTGACTGCCTGCTGGTTCGGGGATCAGGTCTGCCGGTGCGAGGATCTGCTGGGTCGCAGGCCGCGGCAGGCGAGGTGCACTCGTGTGCAGCCGACTGTGGACGGCGCCCTCACTCATGCTCCCGGGGCCTGTGGAGGCTCGACCGGTATCCACAGGCTCTCATTCGACTCTCGACACCGAACGCGGGGCGCGCCCACGCTGGAGGCCCTCACGCACAGCGTGCGGTTCCGATTCCGAGGAGGAGAACATGAGCACAGACACCCCGACCGACACCACCGCGGTGACCGAGAACGCTGCACCGGGCGACGGAGCAGACCCGCCGAACGCGATCGAACCCGATTGGGGCCCGGACACGGGAGCGACGACCGCCGAGTACGCGATCACCACGTTGGCCGCCTGCGGCTTCGCCGCCCTGCTCGTCGTCATCCTCAAGTCCGAACCGATCAAGGAACTCGTCACCGGCGTCATCCAGACGGCCCTCGGCCTCGGGAGCTGAGATGCGCTCCCGCGAGCACGACGGCGCAGAGCCGGGGGACAGAGGGACTGCGACGGCGGAGTTCGCCGTCGTGCTGCCGGCCCTCGTGCTGCTCATCGTCGTGCTCGTCGGGGCCGCAGGCATCGGCTTCGCTCAGCTGCGGGCCTTCGACGCAGCCCGCTCGGCCGCCCGGGAGATCGCCAGAGGCGAACCGCGGGCCGCCGTCGTCGATGAGGCGAAGAAGCATGCGGGCAAGGCTGCGACAGTGCGCGTGGGCACCGACGGCGGCTACGCGAGAGTCACGGTCACGATCCGTCTGCCCGAGGCGATCTTCTTCCTCGACGAGGTCGAAGCGGCAGCGACCGCGCGCACCGAAGGAGGACGCTCGGATGAGGGAGGCGATCCGGGATGACGAACATCGTCATCGGACTGTGTGCGCTCATCCTGTCCCTCGTCACCGCGATCGGGGCGCTCTCACAGGCCTTCGCCGCGCACAGCACGGCACAGGCGGCCGCGGATCTCGCAGCACTTGCCGCTGCGGACGCGGTGCGGGGAACGGCGCCCGGCGACCCGTGCGAGATCGCGAAGGAGGTGAGCAGACGCAACGGAGCCACGATGCGCGACTGTCGTGCCTCGGCATCCGAGCAGAGCGCCTTCGTCGAAGTCTCCGTCGACATCCCCGGCCCGCTGCCGGCAGTCAAGGAGAAGGCCGTCGCCGGGAAGTGAGAACGCGCTCACCCGAGGACGGTGCGCAGCAGCCGCAGGGCCGCCTCCTTGTCCAGGGGTTCGTTGCCGTTGCCGCACTTCGGTGACTGCACGCACGACGGGCACCCGTCGACGCATTCGCAGGCCGCGATCGCATCCCGGGTGGCGCCGAGCCATTCCTCGATGACCTCGCTGCCGCGTTCGGCGAAACCGGCGCCGCCGGGCAGCCCGTCGTAGACGAACACCGTGGCCATGCCGGTGTCCGCATGCAGTGCCGTCGAGACCCCGCCGATGTCCCAGCGGTCGCAGCCGGCGAAGAGCGGCAGCAGCCCGATCGAGGCGTGCTCGGCGGCATGGACGGCTCCGGGCAGGTCCGGGCGGAGGATCTCCGCGGCTTCGAGGAGGGACTGCGGAACGGTCCACCACACGGCCGAGGTGCGCAGGGTCCTCTCCGGCAGGTCGAGATCATGTTCGGCGATGATCGCCCCGCCCCGCTTCGCCCGCATCCGGTAGGCGACGACATGATCGGTGACATCGACGGTGCCACTGGCCACGCTCACCCCCGACGGCAGAGTGCGCTGGGCTGCGGTGTCGACGATGGCGATCTCAGTGGTCGAGCGCGGCTGCGTCGTGTAGTCGACGTCCGCCCGTTCGACCAGGGCGATGCGCTCCTCGAGGTCGAGGTCGGCGACGAGGAAGTCCGTGCCTTGATGGGTGTAGACGGCTCCCGGATGCGCGCCCGTATGCGCCCCCGACTCGTCGACCGTGCCGAGCAGGGTGCCGGTGGAGGCTTCGACGAGCCGGAAGAGTCCGCCCCCGCCACCGCGGATGTCCGAGAGCTCGGTGGCCGGTTCGTCCTTCGCCCAGAACCACCCGGTCGGTCGGGACCGCAGCAGTCTGCGGTCGACGAGGTCGGCGACCACCTCGGCGGCATTGTCGGGGAAGTGGACGAGATCGGCGGGAGTGAGCGGCACCTCGGCCGCGGCCGCACACAGGTGTCCGCCGAGCACATGAGGGTTGCCGGGATTGATGACCCCGGCGTCGACGGGGGCGTCGAAGATGACCTCGGGATGGTGGACGACGTAGATGTCGAGCGGATCGTCGCGGGCGATGAAGACCGCCATCCAGCGCTGCCCGGCACGCCCGGCCCGACCGGCCTGCTGCCACAGGGAGGCCAGCGTGCCCGGCCAGCCGGAGATGATGACGAGGTCGAGACCGGAGATGTCGACGCCGAGCTCGAGCGCATTCGTCGACGCCACGGCCAGCAGCTGCCCCGAACGCAGCGACGACTCGAGCATCCGCCGCTCCTCGGCCAGGTACCCGCCCCGATAGGCCGCGACCTTGCCGGTCAGCGACTCGTCGACCCGACCCACCTGCTCGCGCACGGTCGCAGCGAGGGTCTCCGTGCCGCGGCGGGAGGCGATGAAGGTGATCGACCGGTAGCCGGCGCACATCGCATCGGTGATGACGTCGGCGGCTTCGGCCATGCCCCCGCGACGATCCCCGGCAGCCGAGAGCGGCGGCTCCCACAATGCGAAGCTGCCGGCGGCGCGTGGGGAGGCGTCCTCGGTCACCGGGTGGGCGGGCCGTCCGGTGAGCCGGGCGAAGGCGATATCGGGTTCGGCCATCGTCGCTGACGCCCCGATGACGACCGGATGCGCCCCGTAGTGGGCGGCGATGCGCAGCAGCCTGCGGAGGATGAGGGCGACGTGGGAGCCGAAGACTCCCCGGTACCGGTGCGCTTCGTCGACGACGATGTAGCGCAGCGATTTGAACAGGCGGGCGAACCGTTCGTGCTGCGGCAGGATCGAGCGGTGGAGCATGTCGGGGTTGGTGAAGATGATGTTCGCATGCCGTCTCGCCCAGTCCTTGGCCGCCTGCGACGTGTCACCGTCGTAGGCGGCGGGACGGACCCCGCGCACAATGAGCTTCTCGAGCTTCGTCAGCTGATCGGCCGCGAGCGCCTTCGTCGGGGCGATGTAGATCGCCGAGGCGGTGCGCAGACCGTCCCGGGTCGCCTGGATCGATTCGATCACCGGCAGCCAGAATCCCAACGACTTGCCCGACGCGGTGGGGGTCGCGATGACGACGTCCTCGCCGTCGCGGGCGGCCTGGGCCGCCTCGACCTGGTGGCGCCACGGTGTGTCGACCCCGATCGCATGGGTCGCTTGCCGCAGCTCCTCATCGACCCAGTCGGGCCAATCCGCGTCCTCCTCGACGCGCTGCGGGATGTCGCGAAGATGGACGATCCGATCATCGCGGACACCGAATCCCGAGACGATGTCGTGAAGAGCGGAGGAGGACATGGATCGATTATCTCCCACCGGCCTCTGGCTAGGATTCAACTGTGACCGATCAGACGCGAGAACTCACCGACGCCCAGTTCGCCGCCGCCGAAGCGCTCGGCGCCCGGCTCTATGCCGCCGGGTACACCGAACCGTACCTGCGGCAGTTCTGGGGCGGACCCGTCTCCGATGCGCTCGCCCGCAACAATTCCGCCCCGGCCCTCCATCACTGCCGCCGGGTCCTCGATGAGCGAGTTCGCGAAGTGCTCGGTGCCGGCGGAACCGCAGGCATCCGCGTCACCGCAGACACCGGCGTCACCGCCTCCGACCCTCAGTTCCCCGAACTCAGCGCCGAGGAACGACTCGCCGCCATCGCCGTGACCTTCTGGCTCAAGGAGGCACTGCCGGCCGTCGTCCTCGCCGCGGCCTTGGGCGATGATTCCTATGCCGCGGCCCGCGACCTCGGCCTCGTCGAGGAGGTGCGCCCCGACGGCGTCAACCTCAGGGCCCGCGCCCCGTTCGCCCTCACCCCCTACGACCTGCCCGTCGGCGTCCCGCGCGGTCTGCGCCCCGGCGATGAGAACCTCTACCTCGTCGCCGACCACGGCACCCTGACCTCGCCCGAGGTCCTCGACGGCGACTTCGTCCTCGGCCTCGGCGGTGCCGGCCGCACGCTCGTCACCCTCACCCCTCGGGAACATGTGAGCGTGGCCTGCGACATCGGCACCGGCTGCGGCATCCAGGCCCTCCTGCTCGCCCGCCACGCCGACCGCGTCATCGCCACCGACATCTCCGCCCGGGCCCTGCACCTGACCGCGCTGAGCGCCGGCCTGGCCGGCGTGCGCACGATCGAGCTGCGGCAGGGCTCGCTGCTCGACCCCATCGACGAACCCGTCGACCTGCTCGTGTCCAACCCGCCGTTCGTCATCACACCCCGCACCACCGCCGCCGAGGCGGTCATCCCCGACTTCGAGTACCGTGACGGCGGCATGAGCGGGGACCGCCTCGTCCGTGAGCTCTTCGCCGCCGTCCCCGGCGTGCTCGCCCCCGGAGGTCGAGCCGTGTGCCTGGGCAACTGGGAGACGACCGCCGATTCGGCCGACGGGCCGGAGGTCTGGGTGGAGGACCCAGAGACCTCGGTGCTCGTCATCGAACGCGAAGCCCTCGACCCGGTCGCCTACGCCGAGACGTGGATCCGCGACGGCGGCATCCCGCGGGCGAGTGCCGACTGGGATGCCGCGACCGCGGAATGGCTCGACGACTTCGCCTCCCGCAACGTCACCGGAATCGTCTTCGGCTACGTCCTCCTGCACCGGGCAGATAACGATTCCTCATCGCTTTCGCCCGCCGAGGCGGAACCCCGCCCCGATGCCCGGCCCGCGGTGCGCGAGAGGGTGAGGATCACCTCGGCGACGGCGACCAATCCCCACGGAATCAGCGCCTTCCTCACCACGGTCGAGGCCCTGCGCACGTGGCTCGCGGCCACCGGCGACGAGGAGTTCGCGACGACCGCGTTCACCCGCTCACCCGACCTCGTCGAGCACCGCCACCACGTGCCGGGGGAGTCCGACCCGAGCTCGATCACGCTCGAGCAGGGCATCGGCTTCGGGCAGGTCTTCGACCTCGACACCGCGCTCGCCGGCTTCGTCTCCGTCGCCGACGGAACGCTGACCCTGCGCCAGACGGCCGCGGCACTGGCCCAGCTCCTCGACGTCGATCCCACCGCGCTGGAAGCCCAGCTCACTGCGCAGGTGAGAACCCTCGTCGCCGCCGGTGCGCTGCTGCCGGGCGACTCCTGAGCGGGCCTCCTCCCGGTCTCCCCGCCGAGGCGGCGGGACCGATGCGCTTGCGTGGCCCGATGAAGATGGCAAGCGAACAACAGTGTTACATTGGGCCGGATCGTCCAATCCGTCGATCATCTCAGCGCCGCAGACGGCGCAGCGCCATGGAAGGAATGAGTGAACGTGGCCACAACCGAGAAGAAGCCCCGTCGTCTCGTCATCGTCGAGTCCCCGACGAAGGCGCGCACGATCGTGGGGTACCTCGGCGACGGTTATGACGTCGAAGCATCCGTCGGACACATCCGCGATCTGCCGACGCCTTCGGAGCTGCCGGCCGACATGAAGAAGGGGCCCTACGGCAAGTTCGCCGTCGACGTCGACAACGGCTTCGACCCCTACTACCGCGTCGACCCCGGCAAGAAGAAGAAGGTCACCGAACTCAAGCGCCTGCTCAAGGACGCCGACGAACTCTATCTGGCAACGGATGAGGACCGCGAGGGCGAAGCCATCGCGTGGCACCTGCTCGAGGTGCTCAAGCCGAAGATCCCCGTCAAGCGCATGGTCTTCCACGAGATCACCCCCGAGGCGATCGCCCGGGCGCTCGAGAACACCCGCGAGATCGACATCGACCTGGTCGACGCCCAGGAGACCCGCCGGGTCCTCGACCGCCTCTACGGCTATGAGGTCTCCCCGGTGCTGTGGCGCAAGATCCGTGCGGGACTCTCCGCCGGCCGCGTCCAGTCGGTGGCGACCCGCCTCGTCGTCGAACGCGAACGTGAGCGCATGGCCTTCGTCTCCGCCGACTACTGGGATCTCGACATCGACCTCGGTCTGCCCGACGGGTCGAACCCGTTCGCGGCGAACCTCACCACCCTCGACGGCTCCCGCGTGGCCAGCGGCCGCGACTTCGACGACAAGGGACAGCTGAAGACGAAGTCGGCGGTCGTCGTCGACCAGGCCCGCGCCGAAGAGCTCGCGACCCTGCTCTCGGGTCCGGCGAAGAACGCTCTGACCGTCACCGCCGTCGAATCCAAGCCGTACTCGCGGCGGCCCGCGGCCCCGTTCACGACGTCGACGATGCAGCAGGAGGCCGGCCGCAAGCTGCGCATGAGCGCCCGCCAGGCGATGCGCACGGCACAGTCGCTCTACGAGCACGGCTACATCACCTATATGCGCACCGACTCCTCGGCGCTGTCCGGTCAGGCCATCTCAGCCGCCCGCCGGCAGGTCACCGAACTCTACGGTCCCGAGTTCGTCCCCGAAGCGCCCCGCCAGTACTCGGGCAAGCAGAAGTCGGCGCAGGAGGCCCACGAGGCGATCCGGCCCGCCGGTGACTCGTTCCGCACCCCCGCCCAGGTCGCGAAGTCGCTCAACGGCGACGAGTTCCGGCTCTACGACCTCATCTGGAAGCGCACCGTCGCCAGTCAGATGGCCGACGCGAAGGGCAAGACCGCGACGATCCGGGTCGGTGCCGACCTCGGCGACGGCCATGAGGCGGGCTTCAGCGCCTCGGGCACCGTCATCACCTTCCGCGGCTTCCTCGCCGCCTACGAGGAGGGTCAGGACGCGAGCCGGTACGACACGAAGTCCGGCGAATCCCGCCTGCCGCAGGTCGAGGAGGGCCAGAAGCTCTCCGTCGTCTCCGTCGAAGCCGACGGTCACACCACGGCACCGCCTCCGCGCTTCACCGAGGCGAGCCTGGTCAAGCAGCTCGAGGAGCTCGGCATCGGCCGTCCCTCGACGTACGCTTCGATCATCTCCGTCATCCAGGACCGCGGCTACGTCACCTCACGCGGGAATGCGCTCGTGCCCAGTTGGCTCGCGTTCTCCGTCGTCCGCCTCCTCGAGGAGCACTTCACGGAGCTCGTCGACTACGAGTTCACCGCCGACCTCGAATCCGAGCTCGACCGGATCGCGATGGGCGAGGAGGACCGCAAGGCCTGGCTCGCACGCTTCTACTTCGGCGCCGAGGGCTACGACCGGGAAGGGCTCAAGGAGATCGTCGACGACCTCGGCGACATCGACGCCCGTGAGGTCAACACGGTTCCCATCAGCGAGGGCGTGGCGCTGCGGGTGGGCCGGTACGGTCCCTACCTCGAGGTCGCCTCGGCGGTCGAGGGCGAGGACCCCAAGCGGGTGTCCCTGCCCGACGACCTCGCCCCGGACGAGCTCACCGCAGCCAAGGCTGCCGAGCTCATCGAGACCCAGGGTGACGGTGACCGTGAACTCGGCGTCGACCCGGAGACCGGGCACACGATCGTGGCGAAGAACGGCCGGTTCGGCCCCTACGTCACCGAGGTGCTGCCGGAGCCGGAGGAGAAGCCCAAGCGCGGTGCGAAGAAGCCCAAACCGCGCACGGGTTCCCTGTTCAAGTCCATGGACGTCGGCACGATCGACCTCGAGACCGCGCTCAAGCTCCTCAGCCTGCCCCGCATCGTCGGCCAGGACGAGGAGGGCACGGACATCACGGTGCAGAACGGCCGCTACGGCCCGTACCTGAAGAAGGGCACGGATTCGCGGTCGCTGACCGATGAGGAGCAGATCTTCACGATCACCCTCGACGAGGCCCTGGCGATCTACGCCCAGCCCAAGCAGCGGGGCGGACGGACGGCGAAGCCGCCGCTCAAGGAGCTCGGCGAGGACCCGGAGACGAAGAAGCCGATGGTCGTCAAGGACGGTCGCTTCGGTCCCTACGTCACCGACGGGGAGACGAACGCGACCCTGCGCAAGGACGACGACGTCGAGACGATCACGCCTGCCCGCGGGGCCGAACTCCTCGCGGAGAAGCGTGCGAAGGGACCGGCGAAGAAGAAGGCACCGGCCAAGAAGGCGCCCGCGAAGAAGACGTCGGCGAAGAAGACCACTGCGGCCAAGACCACGGCTGCGAAGAAGACGACGGCTGCGAAGAAGACGACGGCGAAGCCGAAGACTCCCTGAGGATCGGCGTGTGCGCCCACGCTGCGGCGATTGTCCGCCCACTCGCGGGTGAACCTCGCCCGGGTCTCACCCGCGAGTGGGCGCTCAATCCTGGGCGCGCCGGCAAAAGGGCGCAGGAACCCGAGGGATCAGGTGCGGAGCAGTGTGCTCAGCGGTGTGATCGGGGCAGGTCGCCGTCGGCGCTGATGCTCACAGCACGTGCTTGGCAGCCTGCTCGGGCAGGGCGGTGAGCTCCTCGGGGGTCGGTGAACTCGGCGTGAGCGTGTGTGCACGGCCGTAGTAGGAGGCGAACGCCTCGGCGACGGCATCCACGGTGATCTCCGGATGGATCTCGCTGATCGCCCCACCCGTGGCCGGATCCCAGTCGACCCCGAGGGCGGCTTCGACGTCGGTGAGCACGGCCCGGATCGGGTCGGGGTCGGTGACGACGACCGAGGACGAGAACAGCCATGCCCCGGAGACGACGCGCTGCGCGGTGCCGATGGCCTTGATCCGCCCGGCGACGTTGACGCTGTACTCGCCCGGGCAGTATTCGCCGGGGATCTCGCCGAGGCGGGCGTCGACACCCAGGCTCCGCAGCACCTGCGCGTAGTCGGCTCCGAAGGAGCTGAAGCGCTTCGTCGTGTCGGTGATGAAGGAATCGCTGGGTTCGATGTGGTCGATGACGAGGGACCCGGGATGGTAGGCGGCGGCGCGGCCGCCGAGACTGCGCAGGGCCGGGGTGAACCCGTGGGCGCGAGCGGCCTCGACAGCGGCGGGGAACCCGGGGAGGAAGCGGTCCCTGGCCCCGAAGGCGAGCGTCGGGGCAGGACGGTAGAGGCGCAGGGTCGGACCTCTGCGACCGGTCTTGACGGAATCGAGGAGGACACGCGCGAAGGCGAGTTCGTCGATCGCCGACATGCCCGCTGAGTCGACGAGGTCCATCGTCGGGGTCTGGGGTGAGCTCTCAACTGCCACGGCTCCAGAGTAGAGGATGGGCGTACGCGAAACCGGGTGGCGGGCGGACAGGCGAGGCCTTCCAAGAGATATGTCAGAAGCTGCGGATAGGGTAGTGGCGTGAGCATGTTGACGACTACAGGACATCGACTTCCCGGCGCTCCTGGCCGGTTGGTCACCGAAACCGCGGTCTGGGGCGCTCTCATCGTCCTCGCTGCGATCAGCTACGTCGTGGCCGGCACCAGCGGGTACCTCACGACCGTCAGCGGTCGCGGGTTCACGATGATCGGGGAGATGATCGGGGCCGGCGAGTTCGACAACCAGGCCGGCAGCCTCTCCCTCCTCATCGTCTTCGTCCTCGCCGGTGCCGGGCTCTTCATCCCGGCCAAGGTCTTCGCCCGCCGCGGTCCCGCCGTGCGCAAGCTCGCCCTGAGCCTGTCCACCGTCGCCGAGGCTGTCCTCCTCATCGTCCTCAGCCTCGCCCCGAGCGCGTGGCTGAGCTGGGTGGCGGCCCTCGTCCTCGGTGCTGTCGTCGGCCTGCTCATGAGCCTGACCCCGTTCACGAACGAGAAGCCGTGGCGCCGTGTCGGGGTGCCCGCCACCGTGCTCCTCTTCCTCGCCTGCTCGTTCCAGATCATGGGCGGTGCGGCCGCGGGCACACAGGCGCTGGGCTGGATGAGTCTGCTCGTCGGCGTCGCCCTCGTCATCGGTGCCGTGATGATCTACCTCACCCCCGAACGCGCCCTCCACGCGGAGACGGCGACGACCGGGGCCTTCCCGATCGCGAAGGCCCGCGTGGCCAGGCCCCCGGCGTCGATCGAGAAGCCGTGGGTGCCGATCGCGCTCTTCGGGGTCCTCGGCGCCGCGTTCATCCTCGCCCAGCCCACCGCCGTCGAGCACAGCTTCGGTCAGGCCGGGTACGCGCTCATCCTCGTCGTCGCCCTCCTCGGCTGGGCGATCGGCTTCGAGATGGGACCGACGTTCGCCCCCGGCATGTCCCGGCCCCGCGTCTCCGCGTTCGCCCTCGCCGTCTCCGGGCTCCTCCTCGTCGCCACCGGTGCGATCGACGAACTCTCCGGCAAGGTCGTGCTCACCGGGGTCGTCGCGTTCCTCGTCGGCATCGGCGTGCGCTCACAGGTCTACGACTTCTCCCGCCGCATCGGCGCCGTCGGCGGCGGTCTCATCGCGCTGCTCATCAACGCCGTGAACATCACCGTCGACCCGATCGGCACCGCCCCGATCTGGGCGCTGCCCCCGGCCGACGTCGCCTTCGTCCTCATCGGGCTCGCAGCCCTCGTCGCCGGCATCGTCGGACTCTTCGTCTTCGACCCGCACGGCATGCAGGGACTGTCCGTCGACATCGTCCACGGCTTCCGCCCCCACGCGCAGTCCGAGGATGCGAGCAAGGACGGCGTCGGCGCACTCGCCGACCGCTTCGGTCCCGGATTCTTCATCGCCATCGAAGGCGGCGACGGTTCGGGCAAGAGCACCCAGATCGCCCGCCTCTCCCGAGCGCTGGCCGACGAAGGCTACAGCGTCGAATCGACGCGTGAACCCGGCGGCACCGAGCTCGGCCGGCAGATCCGGTCCGTGCTCTTCGACTCCGACCCCCCGAGCCCCCGCACCGAGGCGCTCCTCTTCGCCGCCGACCGCGCCCACCATGTCGCCTCCCTCGTCGACCCGGGTCTCGACGCGGGCAGCATCGTCATCACCGACCGCTACATCGACTCGACGGTCGCCTACCAGGCCGCCGGCCGCGAATTCGATCCGACGACGATCCTCGCGCTCAGCCGCTGGGCGACCGAGGGCCTCATCCCGCACCTGACGATCGTCCTCGACATCGACCCTGAGGTCGCCGCTGAGCGGATGAGCGCCCGCGGAGAGAACAACTACCTCGACGAGGAGAACCAGCCGTTCCACCAGCGGGTGCGCCAGACCTACCTCTCCCGCGCGCAGAAGGACCCGGAGCGCTACATCGTCCTCGACGCCGCCGTGCCCGCTGATCAGCTCTCCGCTGAGATCCTCACCGCCGTCCATGCCCGCCTCCCGCACACCCTGACCAAGGGACGTTCCCTCGCCGAGGCGGACCGGGCGTCCCAGCCCACCCGCCGGTCCGCCGCGGAGCCGGTGCCTCCGGTCGCCGAAGCGGAACCGCAGACGGATGTCGTATCCGAGGAGTCCGAGACCATCGTCTTCGGGACGCCTGGCCCGGTCGATGGCGCCGCCCCGCTCACCGGTGCCTCCGCCGAGGCGGCCGGTCGCGAGTCGAGTGCGACCCCAGCTGCGAGCACCGGTGAGCTCGAGGATGACGACGAGCCGCGAGCGCGTTTCATTCCGGTCTCTGATGAGCGCATCACTCCGAGCGCGGGACCCGATGCCGATGATGACGGGGACGCGACCGATCGTGTTGACCTCGGCGCCGACCTCAGGGACGAGGAGGACAACGAGGCTGTTGTCGTCGAACGTGAGGAGATCGAGGAGGACTCGACGACCGCTGCGCCGGATGCTGCCTCTGCCGATGACGGAGCCGCGTCCGATGACACTCCGATCGAGGACGACTCGGTGTCCGAGAACTCCGCGGAGGAGGCCGCGACGACGGTTCTGCCGGCTGGACGATTCACTCCGAGCGCACCGATGACCGACGAGGACGACCCCGATGAGGCGCCGACGACGGTCATCGACACTTCGGGTGCCGAAGGCTCGGCGGACGACGCCTCGGCGGCAGGCGAAGCCGAGACCACGGTGCTGCCGGCCCGCAGCGCCCGGCAGATGAGCCGCGAGCGGCTGCAGGCGCAGGCCGAGATCGAACGCCAAGCCCGTGAGCGGGTCCGCCGGCAGCGTGAGCGCAACCGGAGCCGGGGACGCGGACCGGAGGGGACGCGGTGAGCGTCTTCGACGAACTCGTCGGCCAGGACGACGTCGTCCGTCAGCTCGAGTACGCGCTCCACTCGCCCGGGGCGATGACGCACGCATGGCTGTTCACGGGCCCTCCCGGGTCAGGGCGGTCGAATGCCGCCCGCGCCTTCGCGGCCGCGCTCATCTCCGGCGGTGAGGCACCCAACGAGGTCACCGACCGGGTGCTCAAAGGCCACCACGAGTCGCTGACGATCATGTCGACGCAGAAGTCCGTCATCGCCATCGACGAGGTGCGCGAACTCGTCGGCCGGGCGCAGTCCGCGCCGGTGAACTCGCCGTGGCGGGTCGTCATCATCGAAGACGCCGACCGGATGACCGAACGCACTGCCAACGTCCTGCTCAAGGCGATCGAGGAACCGCCGCCGGCGACCGTGTGGCTGCTCTGCGCGCCGAGCCCGATCGACGTGCTTACGACGATCCGCTCCCGGTGCCGTCCGGTGCGGTTGCGGATCCCTTCGCGCGAAGCGGTCGCGAGTCTCCTCATCGACCGCGACCACGTCGATCCCGAACGTGCGAGGTGGGCGGCCGCGGTGGCCCAGAACCACATCGGGCGTGCGAAGTACATGGCGCTGAGCGAGTCGGCCGCCGACGAGCGACGGAAGATCCTCAAGATCCCCGGTCAGCTCACCTCGGTGGGGGCGACGATCCGCTTGGCCGGTCGCATCGTCGAGGAGGCCGCGGAGACGGCGAAGGCACGCGTCGAGGAGCGCAACGCGAAGGAGCGCAGCGACCTCATGGACACGCTGGGCATCGCCGGAGAGAAGACGATCCCGCCGACGGCTCGGGCGCAGATCCGCAAGCTCGAGGAGGAGCAGAAGCGGCGGTCGGTGCGTGCCCGCAACGACGAACTCGACCGGATCTTCCTCGAGCTCATGAGCCTCTACCGGGACATCCTCATGTTCCAGCTGGGCATGCGCGATGGGTGGATCAACGCCGGTGAGGACGATCTCATCGCCGAGCAGGGCAACAAGGACACAGCGGACACGACGCTGCTGCGCATCGATGCGATCGCCGAGGCGCGGCGGCGTCTGCAGACGAACATGTCTCCGGTGCTCATCGTCGAATCGGCGTTCGTCCTGCTCTCGAACCCGTGGCTCGCGCAGAACCGCGACGGCGCCGCCTGAGTGCACCGGCGGTGTCTTGAAGCAGTCCGAGCGCTGAGGCCGGCCGAGCGCTGAGGTCAGCGGGGTGCGGGGTGCTCAGTCTTCGTCGAGGAGTTCGCCGACGAGGGCGGCGGTGAGTTCAACGCGGCGGGGTATCCACACCTGAAGGGCGTGTTCGGTCCGGGCGTGGGATCCGCCGCCCACGGTGCCCAGCCCGTCGAGGGTCGGGGTGCCGACTCCTGCCGTGAAGTTCCCGTCCGAGCCCCCGCCGACGGCGACCGAACGCAGCGGCGGATGACCGAGGCCTGCCGCCAGGCGCTGGGCGCGGGCGTAGAGGCCCATCGCCATCTCCTCTTCGAGCGGTGCCCGGTTGATGCCGCCGCGCAGGTGGAGCTTCGCTCCGGCCACGGTCGGGGTCAGGGAGCGCAGCTCCGCGTCGATGCGCTCCTGTTCGTAAATGGTGGCCGCGCGGGAGTCGATGCCGACGACCGCCTCGGCGGGGACGGTGTTCGTCGTCGATCCGCTGCGCATGACGGTGGGTACGACGGAGGTGCCGACGGCGGGGGAGTGGAGGGCGGCGATGCTCACGACCTGGTTGGCGATCTCGACGGTCGCGTTGATGCCCTTCTCGGGTTCGACTCCGGCGTGGGCGGCGAGGCCGTCGACTTCGAGTTGGTAGATGGCGACGCCTTTGCGGGCGATCTTGACCGAGCCGTCGGGGGCGCCGCTTTCGAAGACGAGGGCGGCCTTGGCGCCGCGGGCTTCGTTCTCGATGATCTCGCGTGAACCCGGGGAACCGAGTTCCTCGTCGGAGGTGATGAGGACGCTCACCCCGTCGAGGCTGCCGCGTTCGGCGCGCAGCTGGGCCATGGCGTAGAGGGCGATGAGGATGCCGCCCTTCATGTCGTCGGCGCCCGGGCCGCGGACGACGCCGTCGGCGGCGGAGAACGGGAACGACTTCAGCGTTCCGGTCGGCCAGACGGTGTCGTGGTGGCCAATGAGGACGACTTCGCGGTCGCCGGTGCCGAAGCGCCAGAGCAGGTGCGGGTGCCCGTCGGTCTCGATGACGTGCGGGGCGGCGCCGAGGAGGCCGGTGCCGATACGGGAGATGAGGCGGGCGCTGCGGGCCAGCGACTCCGGGTCGTGGGAGAACGATTCGCATTCGATGAGCGCTCGGAAATCGCTCATGAACTCGGTGGAATCGAACTCTCTCACGGATGCGGTCCTCTCGGCAGGGTGGTGGTGTCCTCCCAAGGTTAGCGGGTCCGGGCGGTGTGACACGTGTCGCACCCGCGCTGACCAGGGAACGAGGCGGTTCGCCGAGGTGCGGGGAGGGGATCCGTTCGGTCGGTGAACGTGCTGGTGAGCGTACCGTGGAGGTTATCGGTGGGCCCCGGAGGCGTCCCCGCGGGGACGCGATCGCCGTTTTGACCGGTGGCGCACCCATTGGCTAGAGTTGGTGCGGTTGCCGCCTTAGCTCAGTCGGCAGAGCGATTCACTCGTAATGAATAGGTCGCGGGTTCGATTCCCGCAGGCGGCTCGGTGACCAGGCCGGATACTCAGGTATCCGGCCTTTGTCATATCCGGATGACACGATTACGACACGCATTAGGGGTTATAGGGGGTTACAGGACAAAAAGTGTGTCTTTCCCGGGCGCGTCACCCGCTTCGTCCTCCCCACCCCTTCTGGATCCCGATGCCGTCT